>DATJTU010000254.1:0-15802 GCA_035503015.1 Acidimicrobiales bacterium
GAGCCGTGCCGGCGCTGCCGCAACCTCATCGTGCGGGTGAAGACCGGTGGCCGGTCGACCTTCTTCTGCGAGCACTGCCAGGTCTGATCCCCCTGGCGCGCCTCGCTCCGGCCGCCGCCGGGCCTCCCGCCGGCGCCGCCCGATTCCCCACGCTCCCCGAGGGCAGCCGGTAGGGTCGCTCCGATGTTTTTGAAGTCGCTCAGCATGAAGGGTTTCAAGTCGTTCGCGGACCCGACGGTGCTGGAGTTCGAGCCCGGGATCACCGTCGTGGTCGGGCCGAACGGGAGCGGCAAGTCCAACGTCGTCGACGCCGTGACCTGGGTGCTCGGCGCCCAAGGCCCCCGTTCGCTGCGCTCGGCGAAGATGGAGGACGTCATCTTCGCCGGCACCGCCTCGCGCCCCCAGCTGGGCCGGGCCGAGGTCTCCCTCACGATCGACAACGCGTCGGGCAAGCTGCCCATCGACCTGACCGAGGTCACGATCACCCGGACGCTCTTCCGTTCCGGTGACAGCGAGTACGCCATCAACGGGGCGCCCTGCCGCCTGCTCGACATCCAAGAGCTCTTGAGCGACTCGGGCGTCGGGCGCCAGCAGCACATGATCATCGGGCAGGGCCAGCTCGACACGGTGCTGAACGCCCGTCCCGAGGACCGCCGGGCGATCATCGAGGAGGCGGCCGGGGTGCTCAAGCACCGGCGCCGCCGTGAGCGCGCCGAGCGCCGCCTTGCCGCCACCGCCGAGAACCTCGAGCGCCTGGGCGACCTCGTGCGCGAAGTCCGGCGCCAGATCCGCCCGCTCGAACGTCAGGCCGCCGCCGCCCGCTCCCACGACGCTGTGGCGGGCGAGCTGCTCGCCGTGCGGCGCTATCTCGCCGGGGTCGAGCTGGCCGACCTCGTGGCCCGCCAGCGTGCCGCCACGACCGGGCTCGCGGTGTGCCGGGAAGAGGAGCAGGAGCTCCACCAGTCGCTCGAGCGCCTCGACGCGGAAGCCACGAGCACCACTGCCGAGCTGTCGTCGCGCCGCGAGGAGGACCTGGCCAACGCCCTCGGGCGCGTCCAGGGACTGGTGGAGCGCGCCCGCGGCCTCACGGGCGTCCTGCGCGAGCGCAGCCGCGGGGTCGTCGCCGCCCTCGACGCCGCCGCGGACGTCGACGTGGTCTCCACGCTCGAAGCCGAAGCGGCCCGGTTGGCCACCGAGCTCGCCCTCGCCGAGGCCGAGGAGGCCGCGGGTGGGGCACCCGAGCGCGCGGAGCTCGAGGCGGCCCAGCGGACGCTGGACGCGGAGGAGGGCACGTTGCGTGAGCGCTGGGCCGGCGTGCTCGGGGGCGAGGCGCCCGACCAGGCCATCGCCCGCGTGCGTACGCGCACCGACCTTGTCGCCCGCGCCGCCGCCCGCGAGCAGCAGGACCTCGACGGGCTCACCGCGCGCGTGGCGTCGCTCGATGAGCGGCGCACCGCGGCAGCGGTGCGTGCCGACCGCCTCGCCGGCGCCTCCGACGAGCTCGAGCGCGCCACCCCCGGCTTGCACGCGGACGCCGCGGCGCGCAGCAGCGAGCTCGAGGCCGCGGTCCGCGAGGCCGAGCTGGCCCAGGCCGCGGCCGACGAGGCCGAGGAGGCGCGCCACCGCAGTGCGGCACGGGCCGAGGCGCTCGAGCGTGCCCTCTCGGACTTGCAGGGTGCCGGCGGGCGGGAGCTGCTGCGCGACGTCGACGGGGTGGTCGGCTCGCTGGTGGACCTCGTCGAGATCGACGACGGGTGGGATGCTGCGTTCGAGGCTGCCGCCGGCGCCGGGGTCGCGGCCGTCGTAGTGGACGGACGGCGCGCCGCGCAGGCCGCGCTCGCCACGCTGCGCGAACGCGGCGTGACCGGTGCGGTCCTCGCGCCGCGTCACTCCGCAGCCGATCTCGGGGAACTGCCCCCGGGGAGCAGTGCCGAACCGGTGCGCCGCCACGTCCGGGCCCGCCAAGGCGGCACCGTCGCCGAATCGGTGCTCGACACGCTGATCGGGCGCGCCGTGCGCGTCGACGGGTGGGAGGAGGCGATCGACCTCTCGGTCGCCCGCGACGACCTGATCGTGGTGACGACCGAGGGTGACCGCTTCGCCGCCAGCGGCTGGCGCGTGCGGTCGAGTGCGGGTGTGGTGACCGCCGCCGCGGTCGACGACGCGCGCGTGCGGGCGGACGAGGCTGCGGCCGCCGCCGAGCTGGCCCGTGCGGCCCTCACCGAAGCGCGCATCGTGTTGTCCCGTGCCCGTGACGCCCGCGCCGCCGCCGAGCGCACGGCCGACCGTCACGATGCGGCGTGCGAGGCCGCGCAGGCCGACATGGAGCGGGCAGAAGAGGAGCACCGGAGGCTGGCCGGCGAGCTCGAGCAGGCTCGGGAGGCTGTGAGCGCGGCGCAACAGCGGCTCTCCGACGTGACGGCGGAACAGGCGCACCTTGCCGGTGCGGTGCCCGACCTCCAGGAGGCTCAGGAGGCATGGCAGGAGCTCGAGGAGCACCGAGCGCATCTGAGCGGCCAGCGCCAGGAGCTCGAGGTCCGCGTCGCCGGTGTCGCCGAGCGCCGCCGCGTGCTGGCCGAGCGCCACGCCGAGGTGGAACGGCGCCTCGCCGGGCACGCCGAAGAGCGCGCCACCGCGGCGACGCGCCGGCGCCGCCTCGAGGCGGAAGGAGCGGCGCTCGCCCGCCTCGAAGCGGTGGTCGGGCAGGAGTACGTGCGCCTCGACGGCATCTTCGAGTCCCTGCGCCACGACTACCAGGACCAGGTTGACGCCGTGCGGGCAGGTGGCGAGCGCCTCGAGCAGCTGCGCCAGGACCGCCACACGACCGAACAGCGTCTCGACGCGGTGCGCAACCGGACCCGTGCCCTCGACCTCGAGACAAACGAGGTGGGGCTGCGTACCGAGGCGTTGCACGAGCACATCGCCCGGGACCTGGGCGCGACGCCTGACGAGCTGGCGGGTCTCCCCGAGCCCGAAGTGCCCGAGAAGACGACGCTGGTCCAGCACGCGGAAGAGCTCGAGCGCAAGCTCGCCGCGCTGGGGCCGGTCAACCCGTTGGCGCTCGAGGAGCTCTCGGTGCTCGAGGAGCGGCACAAGGAACTCGAGGCCCAAGTCGACGACGTGCGCGGCGCGCGGCGCGAGCTGCACGAGGTGGTGCGCACGCTCGACCAGGAGATCATGACCTCGTTCGCGGCCGCTGCCGCCGACGTCAACGAGCACTTCTCGGCGCTCATCTCCATGCTGTTCCCCGGCGGCACCGGGCGCTTGATGCTGGTCGAGCCCGACGACCTGCTCAACACGGGCGTCGAGATCGAGGTGCGGCCCGCGGGCCGCAACGTGCGCCGGGTGTCCTTGCTCTCCGGCGGCGAGCGCTCCATGGCCGCGCTCGCCTTCCTCTTTGCCGTGTTCCGGAGCCGCCCGTCGCCGTTCTACATGATGGACGAGGTCGAAGCCGCGCTCGACGACGTCAACCTCAGCCGCTTCCTTGCGCTGGTGCACGAGTTCCGCGACGAGGCCCAGCTCCTCATCGTCAGTCACCAGAAGCGCACGATGGAGACGGGCGACGCGCTCTACGGCGTGACCATGGCCCCCGGCGGCTCGTCCCAGGTCGTCAGCCAGAAGGTGGCAAAGGAGCCCTCGCCCGCATGACGGGCACGCTCGTGTTCGTCTTCATCGGGATCGCGCTCCTCTGCGTCATCGTGGGCGTCGTCGCGGTGTCGCGCACCCGCACCGAGTCCCGGGAGGACGAGGGGGACTACCCCGAGGCCACCTACGCCGAAGAGGCGGCTGCCGTGGCTGCGGCGCAAGCGGCGCAAGAACGTGCCGCTGCGGCCGAAGCGGCCGGCGACGATGAGGCCGAGGGCGAGCCACTGGCGTGATCGGCACCATCATCATCATTGTGATCGTGGTGGCCGTGCTGGCCATCGCGTCCGGGGCGGTCGCCGTCGCCCGGACACGTCGACGCGCCGGACGCGACACGACGACCGCGCCGCCGACTCGTCCGCCAGGTAAGCCGCCGCCGACCGCCGCACCCCCGGAGCCAACGCAGGCGCCCGCGCCGGTCGACGACGTCGACGTCGTCGAAGTCGTCGAAGCAGAACCCGAGGCCGAGGCCCCGGCCCCTGAGCCCGCGCCCCCGGCCGAACCGGAGGCCCCGCCCGCCACCTACCGCAGCCGCCTCGGCAGCGTGCGCGGCCTGTTCAGTGGCGCTGTCTCCGCGCTGCGCTCGGGTCGCATCGACCAGGAGACGTGGGACTCGCTCGAAGAGGCGCTCATCCGGGCCGACGTCGGCGTGGCGACGGCGACCGCGTTGCTCGAGGACCTGCGCGCCAAGGTCGACGCCAAGAAGATCCGAGGCGGCGACGACCTGCTCGCCGCGCTCGGCCGCTCCATCCGCGACCTGCTCCAGACGACCGGTTCGCGCGACCTCCGCTTCGACGGTACCGCCGGTTCGCCCGACGTCTGGCTGATCGTCGGCGTCAACGGGGTGGGCAAGACGACCACGATCGGCAAGCTGGCGCGACGCGAGTCGGGGGAGGGACATTCGGTCCTCCTGGCGGCGGGCGACACGTTCCGCGCCGCCGCCGCCGATCAGCTGGCGCTGTGGGCCGAGCGGACCGGGACAGACATCGTCCGCGGCGCAGAGGGCGGAGACCCGAGCGCGATCGTGTTCGACGCCGTCCAGCGCGCCGCCGCACGTGGCAACGACCTCGTCCTGGCGGACACGGCGGGACGCCTGCACACCAAGACCAATCTTGTCGAGGAGCTGAAGAAGATCCGCCGGGTGGCCGACCGCGACCCGGGCAACGTCACCGAGGTGCTGCTGGTTCTCGATGCGACCACCGGCCAGAACGCGCTCGCCCAGGCGCGCCAGTTCACCGACGCGGTGGAGGTGACCGGTGTCGTGCTGACCAAACTCGACGGCACGGCCAAGGGCGGCATCGTCGTGGCCGTGCAGCGCGAGCTGGGCCTGCCGGTGAAGTTGGTCGGCCTGGGAGAAGGTCCCGACGATCTGGTCGACTTCGACCCCGACGAGTTCGTCGACGCCCTGCTGTCCACCGACTGAAAACGGCGCGGCCCGGCGCCACGCTGCGCCCACGCGCCGTCCGGCGACTCTCCCGTCCGGCACCCACCGTTCCGGCGCGCCGAACTCCTCGCTAACGTGCCGGTGTGATGGACGAGGACCTCGACGACACCGGTGCCGACGAGCTGTCGCCCCGATCGTCGCCACGCAACCGTGGCCGGCGGTGGCGCGACATGTCCGACCGGCAAAAGCGCGTTGTCGTCGGTGCGGTCGTGTTCCATGTCATCGCCACCACGTTCACGCTGCGCGATCTCCGGCGCCGTCCTGAGGACGCGGTCCGCGGTCCCAAGCTGCTGTGGAAGACGTGGGCGATGCTCAACACCACCGGCTCGGTGGCCTATTGGCTGCTCGGCCGTCGCCGCGGCGAGCTCACCTGAGCCTGAGGGCCCGGCGGTTCAGGACCAGCGCACCTGGACTGCGTCGCTGAAGAGGCGGAGCACGGCGCGGTCGCCCTCGATCGACAGGGACTCCGGGCCGGTCCGGTTCCACAACGCGAGGTAGAGCGCAGACGACGGACCCGACACGCTGCACGCGGCACCGCTCGCCGGGGACCACCCCGCACTGGTCGTCACGCCATCGGCGTCGATGCGGACCAGCCACCCCGCGTCCGAATCCGTGCAGGACACGCCCAGCGTCGTCGGTGACTCCGCGCGCAACGAGGTCGAGCGGCGCGGCACGAAGCACATCAACAGCTCGTCCGCGCCGTCGGCGGCGAAGGCAGCCGGAACGTCACTCGGCGACCAGCCCGCGGCCAACTCCGCGTCGACGCGGTGGATGGCCGTCTCGTGGGCCTGGCGGCGCGCCCACATGGCGAGCGGGGACGGCGCGCGCAAGAACGTCCAGCACTGCAGGTCCGGCGGCGCGGCCGTGAGCGCGTCGGCGAGGGTCGTACATCCGTCGCGCAGCCATCCGGCGAGCGCGTCGTCGGTGGGCCACGTGCCCACGATGTCGTCGAAGCTGACGTTCCAGATCTCGGTGCGGGCGTCGGCCACGTAGCCGGTCGCCCACCGGTGGACGCCCCCCAGGTGGTGCACCAGGTCGCGCACGCGCCACTCCGGGCACGTCGGCACCGGCGCGGCGGCGTCGGTGGCTTCGACCGCCGCTGTCATCAGCGCACCCTCGCGGCGGAGCCCCTCGATGTGGGCGGCGACCTCCACGGCGTCGTCGACCTCCCCGCTCTCGGCCCCGACGCCTCAGCCGACTTTGGTCAGGTCGATCACGAACACGAGAGTGTCGTCGGCCGTGATGCCTGGCCCCGGTGACTGGCTCTTGTAGGCGAGGCTCGGCGGGATAATGAGCTCGCGTCGCCCGCCCACCTTCATGCCGACGACGCCCTTGTCCCAGCCGGGGATGACCTCGCCCGCCCCGAGCGTGAACGTGAAGGGATTGCTCGTCCACGACGACTGGACCACCTGGCGCGACGAGTAGGACGCCAGGACGTACTGCACGGTGACCGAGTCGCCCGGCGCTGCCTCGGTGCCCGTGCCGACGATCAGGTCGGCGCTCTCGAGCGTTGTCGGTGGCGGACCGGGGGGAACGGTCACTGTCGGCGCGGTCCCGAACGTGCCGGCGGGGGAGCGGTTCGCGGCCGGGATGGTTCCGGTCGCGATCAGCGCGCCACCCCCGGCGGCGGTCGACGACGTGGCCGAGCCGCCGCTGTGCGTGTCGTGCGTCGTGGTACTGGCGCTCGAGGGATGCGTCGGTGACGAGCTGCAGGCGGCGAGACCGGACGCGGCGACGGCGGCGAGTGCGCCACCGAGCAGCCAGAGGCGGACGGGGCGTCGAGACATTCAGCTGAGACGGTAGCCGTTCACTCCGGCTGCGCAGTGCCACCCCGCGGCCCGTCAACCTCGTCAACCCGCGGGGCATCGTCAACCCGCCGGCCTCGTCAGCGGGTGATGCGGTAGGGGTCCCAGGCCGGTGGTGACGCGCGCAGGTGTCCTTCCATCAGCTCGCGCACGACGCTTGGGGCGAGCGCGCTCTCGGCTCGCGCCGCGGGCGCGAGCGTCGGCGTGAGCCCGGAGACCGCCGTCGCCGCCCACTCGGCGTCGCCCCCGGCGCCACGCTCCGCCTCGGTGAGCAGCGCGGCCAGCGGGACGAGGTCGACCCGCGCGCGGATCGGACGCGTGCGGAACTGCACCCAGCTCTCGTAGCGGTAGGCCAGCTCGTAGTGCGCGCCGCGCCTCGTCAACAGCGCGCCGCGCTCGGTGGCACCGTGCAGCGCGATGGGGTGCAGGCCCGACACCCACTGGCCGCCGAAGCGGTGCCCGCCGCCGTCGGGTGCGGACGGGTCGACGTCCACGACGGCGAGATCGAGCTCGGGCACCTCGTCGATCCGCACCGATCCCGCGGCCAGCGCGTCCTCGCTCGCCGTGAGCGTCGCGTCCTCGTCGGCCCACAGCGCGCGCAACGAGCCGAGCCGGTCGAGGCGGTCGCACAGCTCGGGTAACCGCCCGAGCAGCTCGCTGTAGAGCAGCGCGCTCAGCGCGTCGTAGTCGTCGGGCGGGTCCTCGAGCGGGCTGCGTTCCGGATCTGCGTACGCGGAGAGGACCATCGAGATGCGGGCCGCCTCACGCGACGTCGTCACCGCGAAGTCGCCCGCCCGCGCCACCTCGACCAGGAGCGCGCGCCGCGCCAGCGCCGCATCGGGCGAGGCCAGCGCGAACACGCCGACGAGCCCGTCCTGGTCGAAATGGTTGTTCGACACCACTGCAGCACCATCGTGCTGGTCGAAGGCACCGAGGTACGAAAACGCCATCTCCGCCGAGAGATCGGCCGCAAAAGCCGCCGGGCTCCCGATGCCGGGCCAGTGCGACAGGCACAACAGTGTGCCCTCGGTGGGCGAGCCGTCGACGACGACGTTCGGCACCGCACCGCCGGCACCACCACGATCACCACCACCACACGCCAGCTCGCCGTACGGCACGTAACGCAGGTCAGGGGAGCGGGCGCCCACGAAACGTGAGCGTACGGCGAGCGCCGCTGGGCACATGCGGTGCACCACTAACCTGAGAGTTCATGTTCGACGCCCTGTCCGACCGCCTGGAGCGCGTCTCCACCCGTCTTCGCGGCAAGGGGCGTATCAGCGACGCCGACCTCGATGAGGCTCTCAAAGAGATCCGCACCGCCCTCCTGGAGGCGGACGTGGAGCTCGGCGTGGCCCGGCGCTTCTGCGACGGCATCCGCTTGCGGGTCAGCACCGAGGCGCTGTCGAAGAGCCTCACGCCGGGCCAGCAGGTCATCAAAGCGGTGCACGAGGAGCTGATCGGGGTCCTCGGGGGCGAGACCCTCAAGCTCACCTATGCCTCGAGGCCGCCGACCGTCATCCTCATGGCCGGCCTCCAGGGCGCGGGGAAGACGACGACGACGGCCAAGCTCGCCCGCTGGTGGAAGCAGCAGGGCCGCAACCCGCTGCTGGTGGGGGCGGACCTCCAGCGACCCGCCGCGGTCGAGCAGCTCCGCGTGCTCGGCGAGCAGGCGGGCGTGACCGTCTTCTCCGAGCCCACCGATCCTGTCCGCTGCGCGCAGGCCGGCGTGGAAGAGGCGCAGCGGCTCGGCCGAGATATCTGCATCATCGATACCGCGGGGCGTCTCACCATCGACGCGGAGCTCATGGTGCAGATCCGCGAGATCTCCGCCGCGACGCAGCCCCACTACACGTTCTTGGTGATCGACGCCATGATCGGGCAGGACGCGGTCGCCACGGCCAAGGCGTTCCACGACGCGCTCGAGCTGAGTGGCGTGATCCTCACCAAGCTCGACGGCGACGCCCGCGGCGGCGCCGCGCTGTCGGTCAAGGGCGTGGTGGGCAAGCCGATCGCGTTCGCCAGCACGGGCGAGCGCCTCGAGGACTTCGACCTCTTCCACCCGGACCGCATGGCCGACCGCATCCTCGGCAAGGGCGACGTGCTCAGCCTGATCGAGCAGGCCGAGCGGACCATGGATTCCGACGAGGTGGCCAAGAGCGCCAGCCGCCTCATGCAGGGCCAGTTCACGCTCGAGGACTTCCTCTCGCAGCTGCGCCAGGTGAAGAAGATGGGGTCGCTCGGCGGCCTCATGCGCCTCATGCCCGGCATGTCCAAGGAGATGCGTCAGGCGGCCGGCGAGATCGACGACGGCGAGGTGGCCAAGGTCGAGGCGATCGTCTGTTCCATGACCCCGGCCGAGCGCACCGACACCTCGATCATGGACGGCTCGCGCCGCTCCCGCGTCGCCCGCGGTTCGGGCACGACCATCCAGGACGTGAACGCGCTGCTCAAGCAGTTCAAAGAGATGCAGAAGATGATGAAGGGGATGGCGTCGGGCAACATGCCCAACCTGCCTGGCATGCCGAATCTCTCTGGGATGAGCGGCCGCGCCGCCAAGAAGCTCATGGCCCAACAGGCGGCCGGAGCGGGGCTCGCCGGACAAGGGGCCGGTGCCGGAGACGCCGACTTCGACATGCTCGCCCAGTTGATGGGTGGGGAGGCAGACGGCGACGGGGATGGCGCCGGGCTGCCGGGCGGCGGTGGCTTCCCCGGGCTGTCCGCCCCGGCTGGGTCGGCGCGCCCGGTCGTGACGGTGAACAAGGGGACCAAGAAGAAGAAGAAGGGCGGGCGGGTCACCCCCCGCAAGGGTCAGTAGGGCGACGGAGGCCCGCAGACGCCCGCGGACGCCGGCCGAGGCCAGCGGGGGCCGGTGGTGCCCCCTGTGAGGCCCCGCACCTGGTCCATCTGGCAGAATGGGCGCTCGCCGAATTGGGCGCGTGCCAATGAGGGTGCCGGCCGTCCCGCCGTCCCGCCCAGCGCAGGCGCCCGGCATCGGCCCTGAGATCGCATCGGTGTCGAGCACACGGGTGTCCAGAAGTGGAGGAATCAGTTCGTGGCAGTGAAGCTCCGCCTCGTGCGGATGGGAAAGAAGAAGCAGCCGACCTACCGGGTCGTGGCGGCCGACAGCCGGTCGCCGCGCGACGGTCGCTTCCTCGAGATCGTCGGCACCTACGCTCCCCGGGGTTCGTCGACCGCCGAGCCTGACGCGGTCATCGAGATCGACAACGAGAAGGCCGTCAAGTGGCTGGTCAACGGAGCCAAGCCCACCGAGCGGGTCGAGCGGCTGCTCAAGACCTCCGGCGCCTGGGACGAGTTCGCTGCGGCGAGGGCCAAGTGACCGATCTCTACGAAGCGGGCGACATCAACCAGACGGGCGGCGGCGGGAACGCCGGCGACGCCATCGAGGACGACGACGTGAACGACGTCGACGACGTCGACGACGTTGACGACCTGGACGACGTGGACGCGGCGGACGGCGACGACGGAGTCGGGAACGAGCGCACGGCGGTCGACGGTGGGACGCCGTTGGCGGTCCTGACCTACCTCGCACGCGCGCTCTCCAACGATCCCGACTCGGTGGTGATCGACACCGAGGAGCGGCGCGGCGGCCTGCGCCTGAGCCTCCACGTGAGTCCTGACGACATGGGCCGCGTCATCGGGCGCCGGGGTCGCACCGCCCAGGCCATCCGCACGCTGGTGAACGTGGCCGGCGCCAAGGACGGCGTCCAGGCCAGCGTGGACATCGTCGACGACTGAGCTCCTCACGGTCGGCCGTATCGCCCGGGCTCACGGCCTGCGGGGCGAGGTGGTCGTCCAGCTCTGGACCGACCAGACCCAGCGCCTCGACGCCGGCACGACCCTGCTGGCACGCGGCGAGACCCTGCATGTCGTCTCCTCGCGTCCGACGGGTGACCCGGATCGCTACCTGGTGCAATTCGAAGGCGTCTTCGACCGCACCGACGCCGAGCGACTGCGCGGGGTGGAGCTCGAAGCCGAGGCGATCGAGGTGCCAGGGACATTGTGGGTGCACCAACTCGTGGGTGCGACCGTGCGCGACGCGGCGGGCACGCCACTCGGGCGCGTCGCCTCGGTGCAAGCCAACCCGGCCAGCGACCTTCTCGTGCTCGAAACGGGCGGCCTGATCCCGCTCACCTTCGTCACGGGCCACGACGCCGCGGCGCAGACCGTCGACGTGGACATCCCCGAAGGACTGCTCGACTTGTGAGGATCGACGTCTTCACGATCTTCCCCGAGTTGATCGCCGGCTACTGCGGCGCGTCGATCCTCGGACGCGCCACTGCCACCGGCGTCCTCGACGTGCGCGTGCACGACCTGCGCCAGGGCGCGGACGACCCGCGCCGCTCGGTCGATGACAGCCCGTTCGGGGGCGGTGCCGGCATGGTGCTCATGCCCGAACCGCTCTTCCGGAGCGTCGAGTCCGTGCCCGACCTGCCGCGGCCGCTGTACCTGCTCGCGCCGGGCGGGCGTCGCTTCGACCAGCCCCTCGCCGTCGAGCTGGCCGCCCTCGGGGGGGCAGGCCCCGGGGGGTCCGGGGACGTCGGGGACGTAGGGGGAGGGTTCTCGCTGCTCTGCGGCCGCTACGAGGGGGTCGATCAGCGCGTCACGGACCACCTCGTCGACGGGGAGCTGTCGGTCGGGGACTTCGTGCTGGCCGGTGGCGAGATCGCCGCGCTGGCGATCGTGGAGTCGGTGGCGCGGCTCTTGCCGGGCGTCCTCGGCAACGAGGACTCGGCCGAGGACGAGAGCTTCAGCGACGGGTTGCTCGAGTACCCCCAGTACACCCGCCCGGCGTCCTTCCGGGGCTGGGAGGTGCCCGAGGTGTTGCGCTCGGGCCATCACGGCGCGGTAGCCAGGTGGCGCCGGACCCAGGCCCTCGTGCGGACCGCGGAGCACCGCCCGGATCTGCTCGAGCGCCTGGTCAAGGCGTCGGCGCTCACGCCCAGCGACGTGCGTGCCCTCGCCGAGCACGGCTACGATGTCCTGTCCGGCCCAGCGCAGACCGAGCAGGAAAAGACCCAGCGCACCGACGGGCCGGAGTGAGCGAAGGACGCCCCCCATGCACCCCACAGAAACGATCGATCGCGACAGTTTGCGCGACGACATCCCGGAATTCCGCCCCGGTGACACCGTCAAGGTGCACGTCCGGGTGGTCGAGGGGAACCGCGAGCGCGTCCAGATCTTCCAGGGGGCTGTCATGCGCCGCCAGGGCGGCGGGGTGCAAGAGACCTTCACTGTCCGCAAGGTGAGTTTCGGCGTGGGGGTCGAGCGGACCTTCCCGGTGCATTCGCCGACCATCGCCAAGATCGAGGTCACGACGCTCGGTGATGTCCGCCGCGCCAAGCTCTACTACTTGCGTGACCGTCACGGGAAGGCGGCCAAGATCAAGGAGCGCCGTGTGCCGCGCGGCAAGGCCGCGGCGGCCGAGTCGGCCGTTGCGGTGGCCGACGAAGAGGCGCTGGAGGAGGCCATCGACGAGGAGATCCTCGACGACGAGGTCGCGGCCGAGCAGCTCGACGAGGTCGAGCTCGACGAGCTCGCCGGCGCGGACGCCGCCGAAGCGGGCGACGAAGTGGACTCCGAGGTCGACGAGCCCGAGGCCGACGTGGTGGACATGGTCGACGACGGCGAGGCCGACACAGCCGCCACGGAGGAAGCAGACGGCTAGGTACACCGGCGGCGCGGCGTGAGCGAGGAAGACCTCGAGCGCTACGAGTCCGAAATCGAGCTCGGGCTCGTCCAGGAGTACCGGGCCGTCCTGCCCGTCTTCCGCTACGTCATCGAGACCGAGCGGCGTTTCTATCTGGCCAACGAGGTTTCGATGAAGGTGCGTGGCGACACGACGCCGGCCTGCATCGAGGTCGAGCTCCACGACGCGTGGGTGTGGGACATGTACCGGCCTGCCCGCTTCGTCCCCGAGGTGCGGGTCGTGACGTTCCGCGACGTCAACATCGAGCGCCTGCCCGAACAGGAGCTCTGAGCACCCGGGTTCAGGTCAACCGCACCAGTCGGCTCGTGGCGACCGTTCGTCGGCGATGGCAAACCGCAGACTGCTGGGACACATGGGCGAACAGGCCGCGGCCGAGTGGTACGAGTCGCACGGCTACCGCGTGCTCGCCCGGAACTGGCGCTGCGCGGCAGGTGAGATCGACTTGGTGTGCACGCGGCAGAACCCCGCTGGCTGCATGACGCTCGTCGTGTGCGAGGTGAAGACACGCACCACGCACAGCCACGGGCACCCGCTTGAGGCCGTGACCCCGGCCAAACAGCGCCGGCTCCGCCGGCTGGCGACCGAATTCCTCCGCGGTCAGGACACGATCTACGACCACATCCGCTTCGACGTCGTGGCGCTGACCAGGCACGCGCTGCACGTCGTCGAGAGTGCGTTCTGAGCGCTCTGAAAGTGCGTTCCGAGGGAACGCCGCGTAGGGTCGGTGCCCATGGAGACCCTGATAGTCGAGCGCAAGGACGGCGTCGTTACCGTCACCATGAACCGCCCAGAGCGCAAGAACGCCGCCAACGGCAGGATGTTGACCGAGCTCTACGAGACCTTCATCGAGGTCGAAGACACAACCGACGACCGGGTGATGGTGCTGACCGGCGCCGGCGGTGCGTTCTGCTCGGGCGCCGACCTGGGCGACCCCAATGGGCCGGCGACCGACGCCAAGCGGGCCGGCCTCGTCCGCATGCGCCGTCTCGGCGACGTCGCGTTGGCGTTGCACCGGGTTACCAAGCCGACCATCGCGAAGGTCGAGGGCGTCGCTGTCGGCGCGGGCTTGTCGCTCGCCCTCGGTTGTGATCTGTGCGTGTGCGCCGACACAGCGCGGCTGTCCATGATCTTCGCCAAGCGCGGGCTCTCGCTCGACAACGGCGCTTCCTGGCTCTTGCCGCGCCTGGTCGGGCTGGCCCGAGCCAAGGAGATCGCGCTCTTCGGCGGGATGTGGAGCGGGACGGAGGCGGCGGAGATCGGGCTCGTGAACCGTGCGCTGCCCGCCGGTGAGCTCGACGCCTTCGTGGGTGAATGGGCGACGACGCTGGCGGCGGGCCCGCCGTTGGCGTTGTCGATGACCAAGACGTTGTTGCACGGATCCTCCACGGCGTCGATGGAGCAGGCCGTAGAGGACGAAGCCCGCTGTCAGGCCCTGAATTTCTCCACGCAGGACACCGCCGAAGCGCTGGCTGCCTTCACCGAGAAGCGAGAGGCCGTCTACATCGGCCGCTAATAAAGTGGTGCCGTGCTGAGTGGCGTCCAAGGCATGGTCGGCGAGACGGCGTTGGTGACCAGGGCAATTGAGGGTGCACACCACCCCGGACGCATCCGCGCACGCGGTGAGGAGTGGCAGGCCATCCCACTTGATCCCGACGCCAGTATTGCTGTCGGGGCGAGCGTGGTCGTGGCGGACGTCGACCGCGGCCTGCTCGTCGTCTACGAGATAGATACTTAAATAAGGACAGGGCCAAAGAGAGTCAGGTCCACAGGTCCCTCAGGGACAAGGAGGTGCCCCATGGTGCTCGCATCGACAGCGGGGGCGGTAGTAGCAGGGGTGGCGGCGGGAGTGGTCGTCGTGGTCGTCGGTCTCTGGATGATCAGCCGTTGTCTCAAGATCGTCCAGCAGGGGAGCGTCGGCGTGGTCAAGCGCCTCGGTGAGTTCCGCGGCGTGATGCAGCCTGGCCTGCACATCTTGGCGCCCTTCATCGACCGGATGGAGAAGGTCGACGTCCGGGAGTTCCCGATGACGGGGGACCAGCAGGCGGTCATTACCAAGGACAATGTGTCGTTGCAGGTGAGCGCCACCATCTTCTGCCAGGTGATCGACGTGAAATCGGCTCTCTTCGAGATCAACGACTTCCAGTTGGCCGTCGACCAGCTCTCGCGCACGGCGTTGCGCGCCGTCTTCGGCGAGCTGTCGTTGGACCAGGCGCTGAGTGAGCGCGAGATGATCAACAGCCGGATGCAGGACCACATGGCCGACGCGACGGCCAAATGGGGCGTCAGGCTGAACCGGATCGAGATCCTGGACATCACCCCGCCGATGAACGTGGTGCAGGCGATGTCCGAACAGAAGGAGGCCGAGCAGCACAAGCGGGCGGCCATCCTCAAGTCCGAGGGTGAGCAGCAGGCAGCCATCAACCAGGCCGGCGGGCGCAAGCAGTCAGCGGTGCTCGAGGCCGAGGGTGCCAAGCAGTCCGCCATCCTCCGCGCCGAGGCCGACATGAAGGTGCTCGAACTTCAGGCCGAGGGCCAGAAGAAGGCGCTGGAGCTGCAGGGCTCGGGCGAAGCGTCGCGTCTCTCGGCGATCGACACGGTGACCATCAACCCGCACACCCTCGCCGTGCTGCAGCTGCGTGCCCTGCAGGACATAGCGGCGTCCTCGAACGCCAAGGTGGTCGTCCCCTACGAGGCGACCAGCCTCATGGGCGCGGCAGAGGTGCTGTTGTCCACGCTGCGTCAGGAGAACATGGGCGAGCCGAGCTCCAACGGGTCTGCCGCGCCGCCGCCACCGCCCCCACCGGCTCGCCCGGCCGTCGGGTCCTGAGCCCCGAGCCGGCGCTGGGCGCCGGCTCGGGGGCCGAGTTCGTGCCGACGTCGATGGTGCGCGCCGGCATGGCGATCCGACGGACGGGGCGGCCCTCGGTCGCCCTGGGGAGGGCCTCCCGGCATCGGTTTTCGGTGTATCACATCCTTCGTTAATTCAGCACCGGCGTTGCAGCGACGCGAAACGGCAGTAGTAAGCGAAAGATCCCGCCACATCCTCCGGTGAAATGCCTGGTCCAAGGGGGCACGTGGGCGCGCGCGAGGAGGTGGTCGGCGCGGTGCGGAGAAGAGAAGTTGTTCAGGCCGCGGTGGCGCTGAGGGTGACGCTGTAGCCGAGGGCTTCGATCCTGCGCTGGA
>DATJTU010000255.1:0-11003 GCA_035503015.1 Acidimicrobiales bacterium
CAGCGCCCGACGCCACGGGATTCGGGGACGTCGGGTCCTACCTGACCACGAGCAACACCCCCTTCGGCCGCTTGCGGCATCTGGGCCCCGTCGCGCGGCTCTCCGAGACGCCGCCGCACTGGGATGTCCCGACCTCGCCGATCGGCAGCCACCCGCCGGCCTGGACCTGACGACCCGTCAGATCGGGGGTGCCCGCTTCGCTACGCTGCCGAGGCGATGGATTTGCGAGACCGCCCGCAGGACGTGGCGTTCCGCCAGGAGGTCCGCAACTTCCTCGAAGAGCACCTGGTGGGGGAGTTCGCCGAGCTGGGCGGCCGGGGCGGATCGGGTGACGAGACATTCGGCTTCGAGATTCGGCGGCGCTGGGAGAAGGTCCTGGCAGAGGGCGGGTGGACCTGCCTCGGGTGGCCGACCGACTTCGGCGGGCGCGGGGCCTCCATGACCGAGCAGGTCATCTTCAACGAGGAGTACGCCCGGGCGGCCGCACCGGGCCGGGTCAACGTCATGGGTGAAGGGCTGTTGGGCCCGACGCTGATCCACTTCGGGACACCGAAGCAGAAGGCTCGTTTCCTCCCGCCCATTCGCGGGGGTGACGAGCTGTGGTGTCAGGGCTATTCCGAGCCCGACGCGGGGAGCGACCTGGCGAACGTCAAGACGAAGGCCGTCCGTGACGGTGACGAGTGGGTCGTCACGGGGCAGAAGGTCTGGACGTCCCTCGCCCACCAGGCGGACTGGTGTTTCGTCGTGTGCCGGACCGACCCCGAGTCGACGCGCCACCAGGGCCTGTCCTATCTCCTGGTGCCGATGGACCAGCCGGGGATCGAGGTGCGGCCGATCACGCAGCTGACTCGAACGAGCGAGTTCAACGAGGTGTTCTTCGACGGCGCCCGCACGAACGCCGAGAACCTCGTGGGCGGCGTCGGGGAGGGGTGGCGGGTCGCCCTGGCCACGCTCGCGTTCGAGCGCGGCGTCGCCCTCCTCGGGCATCAATTGAGCTTCCGGCGTGAGCTCGACCGGATCGTCGTTCTCGCATCGGAGAACGGTCGGAATCGCGATCCCGTGGTGCGCCAGCAGCTGGCGCAGGCACACATCGAGCTCACGATCATGCGGTACAACACGCTTCGCTCGCTCTCTGGGGTGGACGGACCGGTGGCCCCGCCCGAGGCCTCCATCGCAAAGCTCTACTGGGGGAGCTGGCACCGTCGCCTGGGCGAGCTCGCCATGTCCATCCTCGGTCCCGCCGCCACCGTCCTCGACGGCGACCCGCTGCCAGAGAACGGCGGGTACGGCCTCGGGGAGCTGCAGCGCTCCTTCCTGTTCGCCCGCTCCGAGACGATTTACGGTGGCTCGAACCAGATCCAGCGCAACATCATCGGCGAACGCGTCCTAGGTCTGCCTGCAGAACCGAAAGGGGTGGCATGAGCACCAGCCTCGGCGCCTCGTTCGACCCGCCACCGCCGCCACCGCCACCGGGCGGTCACGGGTTGCTCGAGGGCAAGATCGTGATCGTCACCGCGGCGGCAGGCACCGGCATCGGGTCGGCGACGGCCCGTCGCTGCTTGGAGGAAGGCGCATCCGTAGTGGTGTCGGACGCGCACGAGCGGCGATTGGCAGAGACCGCCGAGCAGCTCGCACAAGGCGCCGGGGCCGAGCGGGTCCATGCCATCGCCTGCGACGTCCGCGACGAGAGCCAGGTCGTGTCGCTCTACGACGGGACGATCGAACGCTTCGGCCACATCGACGTGGCGGTGCACAACGCGGGGCTGGGTGGCACGGTGCCACTCGTCGAGATGACCGACGAGCAGTGGTCGACGGTCCTCGACATCACGCTGACCGGGACGTTCCGTTGCACTCGAGCGGCGCTCGCGCGCATGCTGCCCCGCAAGTCCGGCGTCATCGTTAACAACGCGTCGGTGCTCGGATGGCGGGCCCAGCCGGGCCAAGCCCACTACGCGGCCGCCAAGGCCGGGGTGATGGCGCTGACGCGGTGCGCGGCCGCCGAGGCGGCGCCCGCCGGCGTCAGGGTCAACGCGGTGTCGCCCAGCCTCGCCGAGCATCCCTTCTTAAACCGAGCCATCCCCGACGAGGACCTGGCTGTGCTGCGCCGCCGGGAGCTGTTCGGACGGGGCGCCGAGACGTGGGAGGTGGCGAACGTCATCGTGTTCCTGGCGAGCGACTACTCGTCGTACCTGTCGGGTGAGGTGATCTCGGTGAGCAGCCAGCACCCATGAGCGGCATCGGCGGCGCGCCGCCCGAGCAAGAGGACCCACGGGCAGACGTGATCTGGGGGACCGTGCCGCGGCTGGTCGACGACGCGGCGCAGCGTCACGGCCCGACCGAGGCCCTCGTCGACGGGTCCGTGCGCCTGACCTACGCCCAGCTGGCCCCCGAAGTCGACCGCTACGCCCGGGGCTTCGTGGCGGCCGGCGTGCGCGCCCACGATCGTGTCGCGCTCTGGGCGCCGAACTGCGCCGAGTGGATGCTGGCGGCGCTCGGGCTGTTGCGCGCCGGCGGGGTGCTCGTCCCCTTGAACACGCGGTTCAAAGGTGGCGAAGCCGCCTACATCCTGCGCACCTCAGGCGCCACGACATTGGTCACCGTGCGCGGCTTCCTCGGCTTCGACTATCCCGCGATGCTCGACGGAGAGGACACCGGTGCGCTCGAGCGCATCGTGCTCTTGAAGGACGATGCCCCGCCTTCGACTGCCGTCAGCGGCGCGCCCTCACTCGGCCTGCCGGCGTTTCTCGAGGGCGGAGACGTAGTGGACCCCACCGAGACCGCGGCCCGGGCGGCGGCAGTGATCCCCGAGGACACCTCGGACATCATCTTCACCTCGGGCACGACCGGCTATCCGAAGGGAGCCGCCACCACGCACGCGCAGACGCTGCGCACCTTCGGCACGTGGTCCTCGATCGTGGGGCTCACGGCAACAGACCGCTATCTCGTCGTCAACCCCTTCTTTCATACCTTCGGGTACAAGGCGGGCATCCTGGCCTGCCTGATGGCGGGCGCCACGGTTGTGCCCGAGCCCGTCTTCGACGCTGCCGCGGTCATGAAGCGCATCCCGGCGGAGCGGATCAGCGTGCTGCCTGGCCCACCCACCCTGTACCAGACGCTGCTGGCGGATCCGGGACGTGCGTCGCACGACTTGTCGTCGTTGCGACTCGGGGTAACCGGCGCCGCCGTCGTGCCGGTCGAACTGGTCCACGCCATGCGTTCGGAGCTCGGTTTCGACACCGTCCTCACCGCCTACGGGCTGACCGAGTCCTGCGGGACCGTCACGATGTGCCGGCGCAGCGACCCGCCCGAGGTCATCGCGGGCACATCAGGGCGCGCCATCCCGGGCCTCGAGGTGCGCGCCGTCGCGGCAGGCGAGGCGGTCCCGCCCGGCCAGCCCGGCGAGATCGTGGTCCGCGGCTACACCGTCATGTCGGGGTACTGGGGCAACGAGGAGGCGACCGCCGAGGCCATCGACGCCGACGGGTGGCTGCACACCGGCGACATCGGCGTCATGGACGCGGACGGCAACGTGACCATCACCGACCGGGTGAAGGACATGTACGTCGTGGGCGGCTTCAACGCGTACCCGGCCGAGATCGAGGCCATCTTGCGGGGCCACGAGGGCGTGGCGCAGGTGGCGGTCGTCGGCGTGCCGGACGAGCGAATGGGCGAGGTCGGGTGCGCCTACGTCGTGCCGGCATCGGCGGGCGTCGACCCCGACCAGCTCGGCCGCGCGATCCTCGGTTGGTCACGAGAGGTCATGGCCAACTACAAAGTCCCCCGCGGCGTGGTGCTCGTCGACGAGCTGCCGGTCAACGCCAGCGGAAAGGTGCTCAAGCGCGAGCTGCGTCAGCGGCACCAACTGGGCGCGGACCACGTCGTCACCAGTGAGAGGAGCAAGTAAGTGCGAGGCATCGTCTACACGGGAGAGGGTGTCGAGGTCACCGACACCCTCGAGGTACGCGCGCCGGGACCCAACGAGGTCCAGGTGCGCATGCAGGCGGCCGGTGTGTGCCACTCGGACTTGTCCGTCATCAACGGCACGATCCCCTTCCCGGCGCCGGCCGTCCTCGGCCACGAAGGGGCGGGCGTCGTCGAAGCCGTCGGGGACGCCGTACGGTCGGTCAAGCCGGGCGACCACGTCGTGATTGCAACGTTGGCCAGTTGCGGAGCGTGCCGGGCCTGCAGCACGGGTCATCCCACCATGTGCAAGAGCTCGCTCGGGAACATCTCGACGCCCTTCACGGTGAACGGAGAGCCCGCATCGAACTTCGCCGCCGCGTCCGTCTTCTCCGAAGTGACGATCGTCAGCGAGGTGCAGGCGGTCCGCATCCCCAAGGACGTCCCGCTGTCGTCGGCCTGCCTGATCGGCTGCGGCGTCTTGACCGGCGTCGGCGCGGTGCTCAACCGGGCCAAGGTGCGCCCGGGCGAGACCGCTGCGGTCTTCGGCGTCGGTGGTGTCGGTCTCAACGTGATCCAGGGACTGCGGATCGCGGGAGCGACGCGCATCATCGCCGTCGACACGGTCGCTGCCAAGGAGGAATTGGGACGACAGTTCGGCTCCACGCACTTCGTCGACGCCAGCGCCGGCGACGCCGCGGCCGCGGTGCGGGAGCTGACCCCGGCCAACCGGGAGTCCGCTGCCGGGGCGCTGTTCCCGCTGGGCGGGGTGACGTGGGCCTTCGATTGCGTCGGCCACGCGTCGGTGCTGCGCAGCGCGCTCGACTGCCTCGACTGGGGTGGCAACGCCGTCGCGATCGGCATTCCCCCGCGGGGCACCGAGGTACCCGTGGACGTCAACGCGCTCGCCTACGTCGACCGGGGGCTCCTCGGCTGCCGCTACGGCTCCGCTCGGCCGCACCACGACATCCCGCTCATGGTCGACCTCTACCAATCGGGGCTGCTCATGCTTGACGAGCTGGTCTCACTGACCCGGCCGTTGGAGCGCTTCGGTGAAGTGGTCGAGGAGATGCACGCGGGCCGCGTGGCGCGCGGCGTACTGCTGTTCGACTAGAAACGCGCCATGCGACCGGCGGGAGCGACGCGATGAAGGGTGTGATCCTTGCCGGTGGCACGGGGTCGCGTCTCTATCCCTTGACCCGGATCACCAACAAGCACCTGCTGCCGATCTACGACCGGCCCATGATCGCGTGGTCGATCGAGGCGGTCGTCTCCAGCGGCATCGACGAGATCATGCTCGTGACCGGGGGCACCCACGCCGGGGAATTCCTGCGCCTATTGGGCAACGGGCACGAGTACGGCATCAAGCAGCTCTCGTACGCCTACCAGGAGAAGGCGGGAGGGATTGCCGAGGCGCTCGGCCTCGCTTCGCGCTTCGCCGAAGGCGGCCCGGTGCTCGTGATGCTGGCGGACAACATCGTCGAGCGCTCCATCAAGCCCATGGTCGACGCGTTCTGTGCCGACCCCACCGGCGCCCGCATCCTCCTCTCCGAAGTGACCGAGCCCGAGCACCTTCGCCATCTCGGCGTGCCGGTGTTCGGTGACAACGGTCGGGTGGTCCACATCGAAGAGAAGCCCGAGAAGCCTGCGTCGCACTACTGCGTCACGGGTATCTACTGCTACGAGGCGGGCGTGTTCGACATCATCGGCGACCTCGTCCCGTCCGGCCGTGGCGAGCTCGAGATCACCGACGTGAACAACCACTACGTCGGCAAGGACCAGATGGCCCACGACATCCAAGAAGGGTTCTGGGGCGACGCGGGGGAGTCGATCGAGGCCTACTACGCCGTCAACGACTTCGTACGGCAGAACGGCGCCAACCTGCAGTAACGAAGGACGGTTCGGCTCTGCCGGTTCAGCGCGGCGGGTCGGTGTCCGCCGCCGACGTCGGGGTCGGCGCGACGGCCGGCACGATCCCCGCCCGCCGGACGCTCTCGGCGATCCCTGCCGCGTCCAACCCGAGGCTGGCGAGGATGTCGTCGGCCTTCCCCTGCGCCAGGAACTGGCGGGGGATCCCGAGGACACGGGTGCGCGGCACCGCGAGCCCGTCCGACTCCACCTGCGCCGCCATCGCGTCGATGAGGAACGCGCCGGCGCCCCCGTGGCGCACCCCGTCCTCGGCGGTCACGACCAAGGAGTGCCGGGCGGCTTCGGCGAGCATCGCGACGTCAGGCGGGCTGACCACCCGCACGTCCCACACGGTGGCGTCGATCCCCTCGGCCGCGAGCTCGGCGGCGGCATCGAGGCACGGGCCGACCAGCTTGCCCACACCGAGGAAGCAGACCGATCCGTCGCCCCGGCGCAGTTGGCGGGCCTCGAGAGCCCCGCCGACGTCGCCCGGGGCACCGTGGCGCGGGGCGGTCTTCGGGAGGCGGATGGTCGAGGGCCCGGGCAGTGCCAAGGCCGCCCGCAGCATCGGCTCCACCTCTTCGGCTGTCGACGGCGCGAACACCGTCAGGCCCGGGATCGACAGCGCGAGCGCCATGTCGAGCACGCCGTGGTGCGACGGCCCGTCGTCGCCGGTGATCCCCGCCCGGTCGAGCACGAAGACGACGGGGCAGCCGTGCAGCCCCACGTCGAGGTTCGCCTGGTCGAAGGCGCGGGAGAAGAACGTCGAGTAGACCGCGACCACGGGGCGCAACCCCGCCATCGCCATGCCGGCGGCCGACGTCGCCTCGTGCTGCTCGGCGATCCCGACGTCGAAGAAGCGGTCGGGGTAGCGGGCCTGGAAGGCGAGCAAGCCGGTCGGCCCGGGCATCGCAGCCGTCAGTGCCACGATCCGGGGGTCCTCCTCGGCCACCGCGAGCAGCGCGCGCGAGAAGGCGTCGGTGTACGTCGCCGCCCGCGGCACCGCCTCGTCCACGGCGGCCGACTCCGGCACCGATCCCGGCGAGGCGACCCCGCCGCTGTCCGAGCCGGCCGAGCCGCCGACCGCCAGCCCGGCCGAGCTTCCGACCGTGTTCTCCAGCGCCACCGGCGGCGTCGCCTTGACGTCGTGGAGCCGCTGCACCTCGTCCTCTTCGGCGGGCGCGTAGCCGCGGCCCTTCTGCGTCAGCACGTGCACGACGATGGGCCCGTCCCACTCGGCGGCGTGCGTGAACGCCTGCTCCATATGCTCGATGTCGTGCCCGTCGATCGGCCCCGCGTAGCGCACGCCGAGCGCCTCGAAAAAGGTGTGCGGCGAGACCATGTCACGCAGGGCGCTGGTCAGCGAGTGCACCGAGGAGTAGGCCAGCTCGCCGAACGCCGGCAGCTCGCGCAGCCGCAGCCGCAACCGCTCCCGGGCCGCCGTGTAGGTCGGGTTCAGGCGCAGCGTCGTCAGCGACTGCGACAGCTGCGACACCGTCGGGGCGTACGAGCGCCCGTTGTCGTTCAAGACGATGACGACCTTGCGCCGGGAATGACCCAGGTTGTTCAGGGCCTCGTAGGCCATCCCGCCGGTCAGCGCGCCGTCGCCCACCACGGCCACGACGCGGCGGTCGGCACCAACGCCCCGCACGGCGAAGCCCGAGGCGATCCCGTGCGCGTACGACAACGCCGTCGAGGCGTGGCTGTTCTCGATCCAGTCGTGCTCGGACTCGGACCGGTTGGGGTAGCCGCTCATCCCGCCGGCCGAGCGCAGGTTCTTGAAGCCGTAGCGCCGCCCCGTCAGCAGCTTGTGCACGTAGGCCTGGTGCCCCGTGTCCCACAACACGACGTCGCGGGGCGAGTCGAAGACACGGTGCAGGGCCAGCGTCAGCTCGACCGCGCCCAGGTTCGACCCGAGATGGCCGCCCGTCGTCGTCACCGTGTCGACGATGAAGGACCGGATCTCCGAGCACAGCTCGTCGAGCTCTTCGTAGCTCAGGCCCTTGACATCGGCGGGTGTCTCGATGCTGTGCAGGATCATGGCAGTCGGTCCACGCTACCCCGCGCTACGCCGGCGACCCCTGCGCGACGGGCCGCCGGGCGCCGCCCCGTGCTGAGCAGGGTGCATCCGGCGACGCCGAAGGACGCCAGCGCCAGGACCTGCAACCCGTGCGCCGGCCCGAGCGATTCGGAGACCCAGCCGACGATCGGCGCGCCGGCGACCCAGCCCACGTAGCCCGCCGCGGTGAAGGCACCGACGGCGCTGACCACTTGGCTCGCCATCTTGGACACCGTGCTCATGACGAGGGGCCAGAACAGGGACGCACCGCCGGCCCCGAGCGCGAGCCCGACGGCGGCGAGCCCCGAGAGCGACGTCAGCGACTCGAGGAGGATGCCGCCGCCGGCGACGCACCCGCCGACGATGAGCGCGTGGCGGCTGGAGAGGCGGCCGAGCACCGGTCCGCCCGCGCCCCTGGTCGTGGCCGCGACGGCCTGGCCCACGACGTACGCCCCGGCGCCGAGCAACACCCCCGTCGCCAAGTGGTTACGCAGGTAGAGCACGCCCCACGTGTCGACGCCGCCCTCGGTGATCTCGGCCAGCGCGAAGATGAACAGCAAGAGCACCAGCCCGTCGCGCCGCAGGCGCCGGAACGGGTGCGACGTCGCCAATTCACCGTCGGGGGACGTGGTCGCGCCCGCCGCGACGGACCTGCCGGGATCGGTGGCGGCGGCCCACGCCCCGACCGCCAGGGCGACGACGGCGACGCCGGGCCAGATCCAGCGCCAGGACACGCCCGCGTGGATGACGAGGGCGGCGATGGCGGCGCCGACGAGCGCGCCGCTGTTGAAGAGGGCGTGCAGGCGCACGAGGACGGCGGGGTGCTCGACGAGGCGGTGCGAGGCCTCGGCGTTCATGGCGGTGTCGATCGACCCGCCCGCGACCTCGGTCAGGACGAGCACGACGGCGAAGGCCCACTTTTCCTCCATGAGCGCCAGGACGCACAGGAGCACCGCCCAGGCGAAGAGCGCGATCCAGAGCAACCGCCGCGCGCCGACCCGGTCGGCGAGGTGCGCCATGACCGCGCTCGACGCGCCGGCGACGGCGATGGCGACGGCGAGCAGCACGCCGAGCTGCGCGTCGTTCAGGCCGAAGGCGTGCTGGATGTTGAAGAGCATCACGGCCCAGCTGCCCCAGAACAGGCCGAAGGTCGCGAACGCGGCGACCACGGGTCCTGCCCCGGCCAGGAGCCTGCGCGTCTCGCTCAGGGCGTGAGTCCGGCCTTCCCGAGGAACGCCGCCCGGTCGACCACGACCCGCGTCACGCGGCCCGCGCCGACCAGTCCGCCGCCGTCGCCTTCGAGGCGGGCGGCGGACACCGTGAAGATGAGCCGGCGGCCTTCGACCTTGACCAGCGTCGCCTCGGCCAGGACGACCGAGCCAACGCCGACCGGTGCCAGGTGGTCGAACTGCACCCGCGTCGCGACGCTCGACTGGGTCTCGGTGAGGTGGCCGTCGGTGGCGCGGCAGGTGGCCTCCTCGCACAGCGCGATGAGGCGGGGCGTGGCAAGCACCGGGACGTCACCGGTCGCGAAGTGCTCCGCCGTGTCCTGGCCGCCGACGGTGAGCTCGAGCTGCGCGCTCAAGCCCGCGTGCGGCCCGTGTCCCGCGGCGGTGGCGGCGGTCGATTCGGTGGACACGACGATTACGATACCGCCGTGCCCGAGACAGCCCTCATTGACTCTGACGTGCTCGAACGCGTCCTCTCCACCGCGCTGGCGGGGGGAGGTGACATGGCCGAGGTCTTCGCCGAGGACGCCTCGACCTCCGGTGCCATGCTCGACGACCGCAAGGTGGAGGAACTGTCCTCCGGTCGCAACCGGGGGGCAGGGATCCGCGTCGTCGACGGCGAGACGACCGGCTTCGCCCATACGGCCGACCTGAGCGAGTCCGGGCTGGTCGCCGCCGCCAAGGCCGCGGCGGCCGTCGCCCGCTCGGGCGGTCCGGGGACGCGCACGGTGGCGCTCGAGCCGGTCTCGGCCCACGGCCGGGGCGACCGCACGCCGCCGGACACCATCGACAAGGCGCGCAAGCTCGAACTGCTGACCCGGGCCGACGACGCGGCCCGGGCGGCCGGTGACGCCATCACCCAGGTGCAGGTCGGCTGCGGCGACAGTCGCCGGCGGGTGCTCGTCGCCAACTCCGACGGGCTGTTCGCCCAGGACGACCAGATCCGGACGCGCTTCAGCGTGGCGTGTGTGGCCAACGGCGACACCGGGATGCAGACCGGGCACGAGTCACTGGCCCGGACCGAAGGCTTCGAGATCTTCGAGCGCTACCCCGTCGAGGACATCGCCCGCGTGGCGGCGCAGCGCGCGCTGACCAAACTGTCGGCGCGGCCCGCGCCATCGGGCGAGGTGCCCATCGTGCTCGCCGGCGGCAGCGGCGGCATCTTGTTCCACGAGGCGTGCGGGCACGGGCTCGAGGCCGACCACATCGTGAAGGACGCGTCCGTCTACACCGGCCGCGTCGGCGAGCTCGTCGCCAGCCCACTCGTGACGCTCGTCGACGACGGCACCGTGGTGGGGGAGTGGGGCAACTTCGCCATCGACGACGAAGGCCACCTGCCTGCCCGCAACGTGCTCATCGAGAACGGCGTCCTCACCGACTACATGTGGGACTGGCTCCGGGCGCGCAAGGAGGGACGCGCGTCGTCGGGCAACGGCCGCCGGCAGAGCTACCAGCACCTGCCGATGGTGCGCATGACCAACACGTACCTGCTCGCCGGGGCCGAGGACCCCGACGAGATCATCGCCCAGACCCCCCACGGCGTCTACGTGAAGAAGCTCGGCGGCGGTCAGGTCAACACCGCCACCGGCGACTTCGTCTTCGGCACCACCGAGGCGTACCTGATCGAGAACGGCCGCATCACCGAGCCGCTGCGCGACGCCAACCTAATCGGGAACGGGCCCGAGGTGCTGCGTCGCATCGACGCCGTGGCGACCGACTTCGACATGACGCCCGGGACCTGCGGCAAGGACGGGCAGAGCGTGCCTGTCGGCTGCGGGCAGGCGACGCTGCGCATCACCGGCGTGACGCTCGGCGGCACGGCGTGACCGCCACCACGACAGAGAGCGACCTGCTCGGGCTCGCCAACGCCGTCGTCGCCCAGGCGCGCCCGGGCGAGGGCATGGAGG
>DATJTU010000256.1:0-3802 GCA_035503015.1 Acidimicrobiales bacterium
CGCGCCGCACAACCAGTGACCTTGACGGGGGCGATCGAGGCCGCCCGGTGCGACAGTCGACAGAGGTGCAGGCGCAGGCCGGATCGCCGGCTGGCCGCAGGCCGAGACGAAGGAGAGCGAGATGACCACGAAGGCCGACGACTCGGTGCGGGCGTTCCAGTTCCAGGTGCCGGAGGACGACCTCGTCGACCTGCGCCGGCGCATCGAGGCGACGCGGTGGCCCTCGAAGGAATTGGTGCACGACCGCTCCCAGGGCGTGCAGCTGGCGACGACCCAGGAGCTAGCTCGCTACTGGACCTCCGACTACGACATGCGCCGGTGCGAGCAACGGTTGAACGCACTCGAGCAGTTCAAGACGGAGATCGACGGGGAGGACGTCCATTTCATCCACGCGCGGTCGCCGCACGAGAACGCGCTGCCGCTCGTCATCACCCATGGCTGGCCCGGTTCGATCATCGAGATGCTCGGGGTGATCGGACCTCTCACCGACCCCACCGCGCACGGCGGGACTGCGGAGGACGCCTTCCACGTCGTCGTCCCGTCGGTGCCCGGTTACGGCCTCTCCTCCGAACCCGCCGAGCTCGGGTGGGCAGTCGGCCGGATCGCGGGGGCGTGGGCGGAGCTGATGCGCCGCCTCGGGTACGCCCGGTACGTCGCGCAAGGCGGCGACGTCGGGGCGGCGGTCACCGACTCGTTGGGTCGGCAGGCGCCAGAGGGTTTGCTCGGCATCCACATGAACCTGCTTCTCGCCGGGCTGGGCGGCGGCTATCCCTCGGACCATCCGTCGGCGGAGGAACAGGCGGCCCTCGACGCGATCGGCACCTTCAGGACCAGCGGCAACGGCTACCTCATCGAACAGAACACCCGACCACAGACGATCGGGTATGCGCTGCTCGACTCACCGGTCGCCCTGGCGGCCTGGATGCTCGACCACGACACCGACGCGTACGACAAGGTCTCGCGGGCCTTCTTGGACAAGGATCCGTCGGGAGACCTCACCCGGGACAACGTCTTGGACAACATCACGCTGTACTGGCTCACCCGCACCGGAGCCACGGCCGCTCGGAACTACTGGGAGAACACCCAAGCCGCAGTCCACGCGGCGGGCAAGCCCCGTCCGGACGTCACGCTCCCCGTCGGCTTCACCGTGTTCCCGGGCGAGATCTTCCCTGCCCCCCGCAGCTGGGTCGAGAAGTCGTATCCCAACGTCACCTATTACAACAAGGTCGACAAGGGTGGGCACTTCGCAGCGTGGGAGGAGCCCGAGCTCTTCACGAGCGAGATCCGGGCTGCGTTCCGGGCGCTGCGGTAGACGGAACGGCGCGCGGGCCCGGGTGCGGGCGCGCGGGGGTCGCGTCAGCGACCGCGTCAGCGGAGCAGGCCGCGACCTTCTTGGCAGTGGGGGCCGCCCCAGTGCTCGACGATGAGGCCGTCACGGATGCGGAGGATCGCCGTGCCGTTGATGGTCACGGGCTCGTTCGACGGCGGCACGTCGTAGAACGGTTCACCCGTGTGCGTGCCCTGCACCGTCCAGTTGGACACCACCGTGTCGCCGGACTCGATCACCAGGTTGACCGTGAAGACCATGTCCGGGAAGGCGGCGCGGGCTTGTTGCCACCACTTCTGCTCCTCGCCACGCACGTCGTCACCCACCCGGTCGGGCGACACGCGAGACGTCACGTGGCTGTGGAACTCCGGGGCCCAGAACTCGTAGACGGCCTCGGTATCTCCCGACTCCATCGCCTCGCTGTACTTCGCGAGCATTCGCAGGTTGTCCGACATGTGCCCTCGCAATCGACGCTGCGGCACTCTATCCCTGACGCCCGCCGATCGAGTGTGCCTCCATCGGAGGCCAGGACGTCAATGGCTCCCGCTACGGTGAGCCACGATGACCGTGACGCTGATCACCGGAGCCAACAAGGGTCTCGGCTACGAGACCGCCAGGCGCTTGATCGAGCACGGGCACACCGTCTACCTGGGGGCCCGGAGTACCGAGCGAGGAACGGCGGCCGCCGCGGAGCTCGGTGGCCACTTCGTGCAGCTCGACGTGACAGACGATGCGTCGGTCGAGACGGCACTGGGAGCCGTTGCGACGCGCGAGGGGCGTCTCGACGTACTGGTCAACAATGCGGGCATCAGCACGGCAGAGGTCAGTGGCCCGGTGGCGCTGCAGGTGTTCGACACCAATGCAATCGGTCTCATCCGCGTCACGCAGGCGGCACTGCCGCTCCTGGCGAAATCCGACAATCCGGTCGTCGTGAACGTCTCGAGCGCGCTCGGCTCGTTTTGGGCCGTGACGAACCCGGAGCGCCGGCAGTTTCACTTCCCGAGCATCGTGTACGGCTCCAGCAAGGCCGCCGTCTCGATGCTGACGGTGCAGTACGCGAAGACGTTCCCGGAGATCAGGTTCAACGCCGTCGAGCCGGGGTTCACCGCAACCGAGCTCACCCCGTTCAGTGGTGCCGGCCAGCCCGTGGAGAAAGGTGCGGAGGTGATCGTCCGCATGGCGACGATCGGAAAGGACGGCCCGACGGGAACCTTCCAAGAGGGCGAGGACGAGCTCGCCTGGTGACCTAGGTCCTTCTCAGCACCACGGCGGCATCGGCGACAGCTGATCGAGAACCCGCTGCGCGGTGTCGAGGCCGATGGCCTTCCCGGTCGCCATGTTGGCCTGCGCTTCGGCGAGCGCCTGCAGCAGCGTGGTGAGCGCCCGTCGAGCGTCGCGCTGCCGCCGTCGGTTGACCCTTGTGTGGCGCGAACCGAAGGTCTGCATCTTGAGCCGCTTCGACCCGTCGTGGATGACCTGGTCGAGCCACGCCGCGGTGTCCGGCTCCAACATGAAGCCGGCGAGGCGCAGCGACGTCTTCGCTGCCCGCAAGTCGAGGTCGTGCACCTCAGAGACGGTGGACATCGTTCATCCTCATCCAACTCGACCGACCGATGGCTCTCGGATGCGAGAGGTTAGCCCTCCGGCCGAGCGGTGTCCCGTGGTGGCTGCCCGCTCCGAGCGCCCGTGCAACACCCGATCGGGGAAGGAGGCAGCCACAGCCGAATCGGCAGGGTCGCACCGCGGGCACATCGAGGGCGCGCTCGCCATACTTGAGGCATGGAAAGCACCATGCAGGACGGCCCGCTGCTCATCCGCAACATCCTCCATCACGGGCAACAGATTCACGGGGACAGCAGCGTCATCACGGTTGAGGCGGGGGGACACCGGACCGCCACCTTCTCGGAGGTGGCGATGCGAGCGGAGAAACTTGCGGCGGCGCTCACCCGCCTGGGGGTCGAGCGCGGGGACCGGGTGGGGACGTTCTGCTGGAACAACCAGGGCCACCTGGAGGCGTACCTGGCCATCCCCTGCATGGGCGCAGTCCTGCACACGTTGAACATCCGGCTCCCCGCCGAGCAGCTGGCGTACGTCATCAACCACGCGGAGGACCGCGTGATCATCGTCGACGCTTCGCTGATCCCGTTGTTGGCGGCGGTCAAGGACGAGTTGAAGACGGTGGAGACCATCATCGTGGTGGGCGAGGGCGACACGAGCGCATTGGGCGACACGCTCTCCTACGAGCGGCTCTTGAGCGCGGAAGAGCCCGGCTTCGCATGGCCCGACCTCGACGAACGCTCCGCCGCAGCCATGTGTTACACGAGCGGCACGACGGGCAACCCGAAGGGCGTCGTGTACTCGCACCGCTCGATCTGGTTGCACACGATGGCCGAGCAGGCGACGTCGTCGGTCGGCATGACCGAGACGGACCGGATCCTCATCATCGTGCCCATGTTCCACGCCATGGCGTGGGGC
>DATJTU010000257.1:0-9049 GCA_035503015.1 Acidimicrobiales bacterium
GGATCCGCGGTGACAACTCGTCGCGACGGCTCGTCGAGCGAGCGCAACGAAGACCTGCGGAACGCCTTCGGCATGCGGGCTGCCGAGAGTTCCATCGCGCGCAGTACGAGTACGGCGACGGGACGGGCATGGAACGAGAGGGTGAGAAGCGTGCGGTCCGCCCGGCTCAATTCGCTCTTCGCTCCGGGCCAGTCGCCGGGAATGGCGCCGGCCACGAGGGCGGCGGCAGTGACCCGCCCGGCGAGCGCATAGGCACACGCCGCGGCAAAGGGCCCGCCGGCAGACCACCCCAGAACAGCGAAGTCAGCGAGGCCGAGGTGGTCCGCCAACGCCGACACGTCGGAGGGCCAGTCGAGCAGGGTCCGCCCCGGCTTGGGGTCGGAGCGACCGATTCCCGGTCGGTCCGGCGAGATGAGCTTGATGCCCGTGCGCGTCGCCACGTCCGCGCAGCGCCGGACGTCAAGCCGGCTGGTGAGCCCGCCGTGACAGTTGACGACGGGCGCGCCGGACGGGTCGCCGAACTCTTCGTAGGCCAGTCGCCGCCCGTCGGGAAGCGACGCGAAGGAGGGTGGCACCGCTGGTCCGTTCCTAGACGTAGGTGAACTGGTCCAAGGCCCCGACGGTGGTCGTCGCGCCCCCGACGGTGACCGTGACGGCGACGGTGCCCGCAGCCCCCGCCGGGGCCTTGACCGTGATCTGCGTGCCCGTGGTGTTCACGGTGAACCCAGACGTCACGGAGACGGTGCCGAAGGTGATTGCGGTCGCTCCCGTGAGCCCCACTCCCTTGATGGTGAGCGTCGTGCCGCCCAGATGACTCCCGCTCATCGGCGTGACGCCGCTCACCAGCGGCCCGTAGCTGAACGTGTCGGCCGTGGTGACTCTGCTGGTCCCACCCGGGCCGGTCACCGTCACGCTGACGACGGATTCAGGCGTGGCCGCGGGGGCGATTGCGGTGATCGAGGTGGCGGAGTTCACCGTGAAGGCCGCTGGGAGTGCGCCGAAGCTCACGGCCGTGGCGCCGGCGAACGACGTTCCGGTCAGCGTCACCACCGTGGTGCCCCCCGATGGCCCGCTCGGGGGACTGAGACTCGTGAGGGTGGGCGCCTGCGCGATGTAGGTGAACAGGTCCGAGGACGTCTGCGGCGACGTGCCCTGTGACGTCGTGACCGTGACCGCCGCCGATCCGGCGGCGCCGGACGGGCTGGTGGCGGTGATGAGGCTGGCCGAGTTCACCGTGAAGGTCGTGGCCGACGCCGAACCGAATTGCACCGACGTCGCGCCGGTGAACCCGGTGCCCTTGATGGTGACCGTCGTCCCGCCTCCGAGCGGGCCGGTTGCCGGGCTGATTCCGCTCACCGTCGGGCCGTAGGTGAACTGGTCCGCCGAACTGGTGGTGCTCGTTCCGCCCGGTCCGGTCACCGTGACGTCGACGCGGGAGCCCCCGGTGCCGGGCGGCGCGGTCGCGGTGAGCGACGAGTTGCTGTTGACCACGAAGCTGGCGGGAACGCCGCCGAAGCTGACCGCGGTCGCGCCGGTGAACGCGGTCCCCGACAGCGCGACCTGCGTGCCCCCACCGGCTGGCCCACCGGCAGGGGAGACGCCACCGACAGAAGGTTGGGAGAAGAAGTACGTGTAGACGTCGGCCGGCGTGGCAGCGCTTTTCCCGCCGGGCGTCGTTACCTGGACCGCGACGGAGCCGCTCGTCGTGGCCGCTGGGGCAGTGGCGGTCAGTTGCGTCCCGTCCGCGTTGACCACCACGTTGGTGGCGGCGGCCGACCCGAAGCTGACGTACGTCGACCCGGCGGGCCCCTGGGTGAACCCCGTCCCGCTGACGGTGACCGTTCCACCACCGGCACCCGATCCCTGCGCGGGCGAGACGGCCGTGACGGTCGGCACGGGGTCGGAGAGTTCGGTTTGGACCACGTCCAGGCTGAGCGGGACGGAGACGTTCGAGGTCGGGCTGGACGAGTCGGTGACCTCTACCGTGACGTCGAAGACGCCCAACGACTGCGGCGTCCCGGAGATCACCCCCGTCTGCGGGTCCAGCGTCAGGCCGCCCGGCAGCTGTCCTTGTTGCAGGCTGAAGGTGTAGTCCGGGGTCCCTCCCGCCGCGACCACCGCCTGCGAATAGGGGACCTGGAGGTCGGCGTCCGGCAACGACGTCGTCGTCACGGTGAGCGGCTCGGAGAGGGCCGGCATCTCGGCGTCGCACGTGGTGACGCCCGCCGTCACCACCCACGAGTCGCATTCGGGCCCGGTGTCGACGGCTTTGTCCGGCGACGCCGTGTGCATCAACGTCACGGCCTGGACCATGTCCTGGTAGGGGACGTTGGCTGTCGAGACGAGCCCGAAGTCACTGTTCTCACCGTCGAAGCGGCCCCCGGCGGGCTCGTCGACGTACTCGAACCAATGGTCCCCGACCACCCAGGGCGCGGACTGCATCATCGTCCCGATGTAGTTGGAGTACGCCGCGGCCCGGGCGGCTTGGTTCGGGTACGTAGCGAGGATGCTCGGCACGGTGTTCGGCGTGTTCGGCCCGGTTGCTCGGAACGAGTATTCCGCGATCAGAATCGGTTTGTGCAGGAGTGCTTCGAAGTTGGCGAAATTCGCTTCGATCGGCAAGTAGTGGGGGAATGCCTCGACGGCTGCCGCGGCGTCGCCCGGCTGCAGGGCGTAGTCGTCGATGCTGAACACGTCGACGTACTGGCTGGCGACCTCCAGCAGTTCAGGCGGGATGTCGTTGGACTCGGCCTTGACGCCCAGATTCAGGTGGTTCGGGTCGTACTGGTGCAGCGCGGCAGACGTCACCGAGAAGTAGCGCGTCGCCAACGCGGTGACGAACCCGTTCGGGTTGCCGATGTAGCCCTGGGCGACGGCGAGCCCGGGTGACCCGGCCGGCAGCGCGAGGTACTGGTCCAGCAGCGACTCGTCGTCGTCCTCGTTCGGGCCCCACGCCAGCTCGCTGTCGGTGAAGTAGCCGATGAGGTTGGGATCGTCGGCCAGGGGTGCCACTTGCGTCGCCGCCACCTGGTCGACGTGGGTGACGAACGACGGCGCGAACCAGTCGTCACCGCTCGCCATGGACAGCTGCACGGTGTAGGGCATGTCGGGACCGAAGGTGGATGTGTCCGAGTAGTCGCCCATGGTGTTGAAGCCCCACGAACGCAGCTGCGTGACGGTGGCGCTCGCCCAGGCGGCGGTGCTCGGATACTGGCTGGCGATCGCCTCGCAATAGGGACATTGCCCTGTCGTCACGTCGACGTCCGGGCTGGCAGAGACGTGGTCGACGCCGATCGAGTAGAAGGGCTGCCCGGAGGGGTCGACCAACCACCATCGGCCGTCTGTCGCCTCGGCCACGTGGAAGTAGCCGGTGGCGGTGAAGGAGCCGGAGATGGCGGACATGGCGCCCGAGGCCGGCGGCGTCCGGCCCAGCGCAGACACGCACACCGTCACCATGGCAGCCGTTGCCACGGCGACAGTGATGACTCGGCCCATTCGTGCGCGGACGCCCAATCTCAAGTGCCGCTCCATTCCCCATCCCCGTTCGGCGGCACGACCCTACACGGGGACTCTCGTACCGTCCCAGGTGACGGGCACACGCGCGGCGTAAAGACTCGAAGCGTTGGCGCGCGGGGGACAGACTGGTGGCGTGCAGCGCGTCGCCGTCGTTGGCTCTGGCGGCGCCGGCAAGACGACATTCGCGACAGAGCTCGGCCGCCGTACCGGGCTCCCTGTCATCCACTTGGATCGCTACTTCTGGAAGCCGGGGTGGGTTTCGCTTCCTCCTGACGAGTGGCGGACTACGCAGCGTGCGCTGCTCGCAGGCGACCGCTGGGTGGTCGACGGCAACTACGGCGCCACATTCGACCTGCGGTTGGCGCGTGCCGACACCGTGATCGTGCTGTCGCTTCCGCGCTGGCGCTGCCTGCTGCGGGTGCTCCGGCGCTGGTGGGGCAACCGTGGCCGCGCCGTCCAGGCCGACGGCTGTCCCGAGCACTTCGACTGGGCGTTCCTGCGCTGGGTATGGCGCTACCCGGTGGAGAGCAAGGTGCGCCTCGATGCTGCGCTGGCGCAGTTCGAGGGCCGGGTCCGTGTGGTCGAGCTCACCTCTCCTTCGGCGGCGCAGGCATTCCTCGAGCGTTCGACCGAGGCGGCGGCCTGACGGATGTGTTGTGCGTGCGTTGATCGTTTGTTGACCGTGGGGGCGCCGTCTCTCAAGGGCGCAGGCGAACTGGTCGATCGCACAGTTGATGAGAGCACTCCGGGTCCACCCAGGAGCGCCGGCCGGTCCGGTCCGGAACGAGTTCGTCATACGGCTGGCGGCGGTGCTCGCCGTGACCTGGGGAGCGGTCTACCTCGCCTGGCGTGCGATCGAGACGTGGCAGGGGACCGAGCCGGTCCTCTTCGTCCTGCTCTTCGGGTGCGAGACCTTCGGCTGGGCGATGCTGGTCTCGTTCTGCTTCCTCGCCTGGCGGATCCCCACCACGACACGCCCGGCGATCCGCCAACCGCACAGCGTCGACGTCCTGGTCTGCACGTACGACGAGGGGCTCGACGTCCTCGAGGCGACCCTGCTCGGCTGCGCGGGAATCAGCTACCCCCACACGACGTGGGTGCTCGATGACGGCAGGCGCGAATCGGTCCGTGCTCTCGCTGAGCACACGGGCGCCCGGTACCTGACCCGGCCGGACAACAGTCACGCCAAGGCGGGCAACATCAACCACGCGCTGCGCGTCGTCCCTGGGGATCTGCTCCTCGTCCTCGACGCGGACCACGTGCCGCAGCCCGACATCTTGGACGCGACGGTCGGTTACTTCGACGACCCGAAGGTTGCAGTGGTCCAGACGCCGCAGGACTTCAGCAACCACGACTCCTTCCAGCATTTCGAGACGGGGCGTCACGACCAGAGCATGTTCTTCGAGGTGATCCTGCCGGGCAAGGATCGGCACAACGGCGTCTTCTGGTGTGGATCGGCAGCGGTCATCCGGCGCGATGCGTTGGTCGAAGTCGGCGGCGTGGCCACCGAGACGATCGCCGAGGACTTCCACACCACCATCAAGATGCACGGCCGCGGGTGGAAGACCAGGTATCACGGCGAGACGCTTGTGCAGGGACTGGCGCCGCACGACCTCTCGTCCTATCTCCTGCAGCGCGATCGTTGGGCCCGGGGGAACCTGACCGTATTCCGCACGCCGCAGAACCCGCTCACGGCGGCGAACCTCTCCGCCGCGCAACGTGTCAGCTACTTGTCGTCGCTGCTGGCCTACTTCGTTCCCCTGCAGCGACTCGGGCTGTTGACCGTGCTCACGGCGATGCTCCTCAGCGGGCAATTGCCGTTCCACGCCACGCTCGCCGGCTTCCTGATCTTCTGGGTGCCCTGGATCGCCGTGGACCTCGTTGCATCGACCCTGCTCTGTCGCCGGCGGGCGAGCCTGTGGGACGGGACCTATTCGTTGCTCCTGACCATGGAGATCTTCGCCAGGGCTGCCCTGGTCGTCGTGCGGCCGACTGCGTCGACGTTCAAGGTGACGCCGAAGGACGGCATCGACGACGGCGGTTGGCGGGCGCTGCGACAGCTGCGTCTCCTGATCGCCATCAGCGCCGTGCTCACGATCGCACTCGTGCTCCGCGTCTTGGCCGCCGCCGGCCTCGTGGCCCTTCCGACTCTCGGTGGCGCGCCGCTCGTCATCGGCCTCGTGCTCGGGGTCTGGGAGCTCGGTTTGGTCGTGGCGGTGTTGGCGAAGGTGAGCCAGCGGCGACAACTGCGGCGTCACTATCGGACTCCAACCGAGGTCAGCGGCCGGGCGGACGGTGCGATCGTCAAGGTCGTCGATCTCACGCCGTCGGGTGCAGGACTCATCTCGCCCCATCCCCTCAGCCTCGGTCAGCAGGTCGAGCTCGTAGCCGAGCTCCCGGAGCTGACGGGTGCCACGCGCCCGGTGCGGCTCCGTCTGGCCGTCTCGACCTGCTGCACCGAGGCTGGCACAGCAGACAGCTGGCGGGTCGGCGGCACGATCACGCCGGTGGGGAGCGACGATCACGACCGGCTCGTCGAGTACTGCCACGTCGCGGCGGCCCGGACCCGGTTGGCGGAGAGCGGACGGCTGTTGCCGGGGGACATCCAGGCCGTGCCGGTGGGCGCGGCGGCCGGACCGCCCGAGCTCGTCGAGGATGTCGTTGCCCAGCGCCGGCACCGGCAGCGGCGCGCCCCGGCGTCGCCCGGGCGGGTGCAGGCAAAATCCTGAAGATCGTTCGTCGATCGTAGGCCCGACCGAGGTGCCTCAAGGGTCGATGTCGAACCAGCGCTTCCGCCTCGTCGCACCGAATTCGACCTTCGAGGCAGCGGTCTCCTCGGAGGCACCACTGAACGAGCCGAACGGCGTCGGCCCGGACAAGAAGTTGGCGTCGAAGCGCGCCACCTTGGCGCCTCCCATCTCGATGTAACAGGTGGCGATCCCCGCGTACGGCGGCGGCGCGTCACCACCGCGGATCTGGTGGATCAAGACGTCGGCCAAGGTGCGCGCCTCGCCCTCGGCGATCGCCCCGACCCGTGGCACGGGTGCGCTCGTGACGTCGCCGATGGCGTAGACGTTCTCGAACCGCGTGGCGAAGGTCGCAGGGTCCACCGGGATCCAGCCTTCTTCGGCCAGCGCCGACTCTTCGACGACGCGCGGCGCCCGGTGCACCGGGACGCCGAGGAACAGGTCGTAGTGCTCCGAGCGCCCGTCGGGTAGCTGCGCCACCTTCGCCGCAGGGTCGAGCGAGGTGAATCTCGTTTCGGGCCACCAGCCGATGTCGCGCTCGGCCAGCGCGGCGAGGATGCCGTCCGACGCTTCCGCCGAGATCGGGATGGGCCTCGGCATCGGGCTCACGACCTTGATCGTCGAACTCGAGCGGAGGTTTCGGCGCTCCAAGAAGTCGTGCATCATGAGCGCGGTCTCGAAGGGCGCGGCGGGACACTTGAAGAACGGACCGAGCACGCCGACGATCACGTCGCCGCCCGCAAAGCCCGTCAGGCGCGCGCTGACCCTTTCGGCGCCGCCGACCGAGTAGTACTCGGACCCCTCCTGGACGAGCCCCGGTGTCGCGGCCGGGTCGAGATCGGCACCGAGCGCGACGACCAGGATGTCGGGTTCGTACGTCGACGCGTTCGTCGTCACACGCCTGCGCTCGGGATCGATGGCGGTGACCGTCTCCTGGACGAAGCGCACGCTCGGCTTGTCGAGCTTTGCGTACGGCAGCCGTACCTCGTCGATGGTCGCCCGGCCGAACATCAGATCGAGCTTGGAGAACCCGAAGACGAACGCGTCGCTGCCGTCGACGATCGTGACGTCGACGTCCCCCGGCACATCTTCGGACAACCGCGTCGCCAGTTCGAGGCCGGCAAATCCGGCACCGAGGATCAGCACGCTTTGCAATGGAGCCTCCGCTTCGCCGATGGACCGCACTCGACGCGGGTCCCGTCCCCTCGAGCGGGAAGTATCGCACGGCCCGGCGAATTGCGGTGCTGGACACCGGCTGGGAAGCGCAGGTTCGTCGGCCGGATCAGCCTTGGTCGCCGAACCCGCCTTGGTGCCCGTGATCGTGTCCGCCTGCACCCGCACCGGGACCGATGCCGGGATCGCCTGCCGGTCCGGTGGGCTGCGTCGGCGTGGGGGCCGGCACGGTTGGCGGCGTCGCCCCCGTCGGTGCCAGGACGTTGACGACCTCTTGATACTGCGCGTTCGTGATGCCACCGCCGTCGAGCAGCACCTGCGCAAGTGAGAGTGTCTGTTGGGCGACCGCCTCGCGGTCGGCGCCTGCAGGCTCGGCTGCTGTGGCCGAGAGCGAGCTGGCGAGGGCGCCGTCACCCGGTTGCCCGCCGCCGGCGATCGAGGTCGCGAGCGCGTTGATGGACGCCTGCTCTGTGTCCTGCGGTGCTTGCGTCGTCGTGGTCGTCGTCTGCTTCGAGGCCGTGCGCGCAGCGTGGTGCGACGACGCGGCATGCGCTGGCGTGGTGGGCGGCCCGGCCTGCTGCAGCGCGATGAAGAGCGCGACGATCGCGACGGCGACCGCAACGATGGCGAACGCGAGCCAGCGCCCGGGACGGAACCGACGCGCAGACGGGCTCCGGGTCGGAGCCGGAGGCGGCGGGTTCGGCGGAGGGGCGACGGGCCGGGAGCCGGCCTGCATGGGTTGGGTGCGTCTCGGCACCGGGGCGGTGGGGGAGTAAACCGGCTGGGGGACAGTGACGGCGCGCGCAGGCGGGGTCCGCAGGGCGTGGAGCATCGATTCGGCCGAGCCGAACCGGTCCCGCGGGTCGGGCGCCATCGCCCGTGACGCGATCTCGCGGAAGGGCGGGACGAGCACGTCGGGCCGTACGCCCTCGGTGGTGACGCGGCGCGCGGTGGCCGCTTCGAGCATGACGGCGCCCACCGCGTAGAGGTCGGACTGCACCGACGCGGGGTAGCCGTACCGGCACTCGGGGGCGAGGTACCCGGGAGTGCCGAGGACGATCCCCGTCATGGTCAAGTCGCTCGTGCTGGTGCTGAGCACCTGTCCGCCGGCGTCGAAGCTCTTGGCGATGCCGAAGTCGGTGATCTTCGTGTGCCCGTCGTCTTGGAGCAGGATGTTGCTGGGCTTGATGTCCCGGTGCAGCACGCCGCGGCGGTGTGCGGCGCCGAGCGCGCTCAAGGTCTCACTCACGACGATCATGAGGCGCTGCTGCGACAGCGGGCCGCGCATGATCTCGTCGCGCAGTGTCGTGCCCTGCAGGCGCTCCATGACGAGATAGGAGGACGAGTCCTCCTCGCCGTAGTCGAGGACGGCGACGATGTGAGGATGGACGAGCCGAGCTGCGATGCGAGCCTCCTGACCGAACCGCTCGCGCATGCCCGGGAGCTGTTCGGTCTCGGCACGCAGGATCTTCACGGCCACCTGTCGCCCGAGTCGCTCGTCGTAGGCGTCGAACACCCGCGCCATTCCGCCCTCGCCCAACAGGCCGTCGATGCGATAGCGGCCGTTGACGACCCACGCCGCCGTGCGCGATTGCATCCCTGGTTCGTACCCC
>DATJTU010000258.1:0-16392 GCA_035503015.1 Acidimicrobiales bacterium
AGCGACGGGGAACGGACAGTGACGACGACGGAGGTCGCGCGCGAGGCCAGGACGGCCGACGTTCTCGAGCGCCCGACATCGACCTGGTACAAGGACGCCGTCATCTACGAGGCGCACGTGCGCGCCTTCCGTGACGGCAACGGTGACGGGGTGGGCGACTTCATCGGTCTGATCGAGAAGCTCGACTACCTCGACGACCTGGGTGTCAACGCCATCTGGCTGCTTCCCTTCTACCCCTCCCCGCTGCGGGACGACGGCTACGACATCTCCGACTACCGCCAGGTGCACCCGTCCTATGGCACGCTCCGGGACTTCCGGCTCTTCCTGCGCGAGGCGCACCGGCGCGGCATCCGGGTCATCACCGAGCTCGTCCTGGCCCACACGTCGGACGCCCACCCTTGGTTTCAGCGCGCGCGACGCGCGCGTCCGGGCTCGAGCCATCGCAATTTCTACGTCTGGAGCGACACCCCGGACCGCTATGCGGAGGCCCGCGTCATCTTCAAGGACTTCGAGGCCTCGAACTGGACCTTCGACCCGGTCGCGGGCGCGTACTTCTGGCACCGCTTCTACTCGCACCAACCGAGCCTCAACTACGACAACCCCGCCGTGCGCCAGGCGGTCTTCGACGTCGTCGACTTCTGGCTGTCGATGGGGGTCGACGGCCTCCGGCTCGACGCCGTGCCATACCTCTACGCCCGAGAGGGCACCACCTGCGAGAACCTGCCCGAGACCTTCGAGTTCCTGCGGGAGCTGCGGACCCACGTCGACCGACGCTTCGAGGACCGCATGCTGCTGGCCGAGGCCAACCAGTGGCCGGAGGACGCCGTGCGCTACATGGGCGACGGCGACATGTGCCAGATGGCCTTCCACTTCCCGCTGATGCCGCGGATGTTCATGGCCGCCCGGCAAGAGGACCGGTTCCCGATGGTCGACATCCTCTCGGAGATCCCTCCCACGCCGCCCGACGGGCAATGGGCGCTCTTCTTGCGCAACCACGACGAGCTCACGCTCGAGATGGTGACGGACGAGGAGCGTGACTACATGTACCGCGTCTACGCCCAGGACCCCCAGGCGCGCGTCAACGTCGGGATCAGGCGCCGGCTCGCACCGCTGCTCGGCAACGACCGCAAGCTGATCGAGATGATGAACGGTCTGCTCTTCTCCATGCCGGGCACGCCGATCGTCTACTACGGAGACGAGATCGGCATGGGAGACAACATCTACCTCGGCGACCGCAACTCGGTGCGGACACCGATGCAATGGAACGGCGACCGCAACGCGGGGTTTTCCGACGCCAACCCGCAGCGTCTGTACCTCCCGGTCATCATCGATCCCGAATATCACTCTCAGGCGGTGAACGTCGAGGCGCAGGCGCAGAACCCGAACTCGCTCCTCTGGTGGATGAAACGGCTCGTCGCACTCCGCCAGCGCTACCAGGCGTTCGGCCGCGGCAGTCTCGAGATCCTCTATCCGGAGAACCGAAAGGTGTTCGCCTTCATCCGGCAGCACGGCGACGAACGCATCCTGTGCGTGTTCAACCTCTCGCGCCATGTCCAGTGCGCGCAGCTCGACTTGTCGTCGCTCCGGGGCGCCGTGCCGATCGAGCTCTCCGGCACGCAGGAATTCCCACCGATCGGCGAGCTGCCGTACTTCATCACGCTCGGGCCGTACGGCTTCTACTGGTTCCTCCTCGAGTGCGAGCCGGAGGACGTCTCACCGCAGCGACCTGCGTTCGTCGTCGGAGAACGGTGGGACGCCGTCTTCGAAGGGACGAACAGGCAGCGCCTCGAGGCATGGCTCCCGCTCTACCTGAAGGACCGTCGCTGGTTCGCGCAGAAGGTGAGGAACGTCACCACGGCGACGATCGTCGACTCGGTGCCGGTGCCTGCCCTATCGATCCCCGCGCGCGCGGGTCAAGGAACGGGCCCGCCGGCACCGGTGGCCCACGTGCTCGTGGTGCAGATCGAATTCGACTTGGGCTCCCCCGAGCGCTACCTCGTGCCGCTGGCGTACATGACGGGGAACGACGCGGAGGACATGCGCAAGTGGCACGCCGACGCCGTCGTCGCCGACGTGCGGGCCGGCGAGACCGACGGCGTGCTCGCCGACGCCGTCCATTCCCACGACTTCGTGGCAGCCGTCACGGACCTCTTGGCCCGCCGTCGGGTCCTGGGAGGGCCACGGGGACAACTGATCGGCCTGCCCGAGCCGGCCCTTCGCCAGTTCGAGACCTGCGTCGGCCCGGACTGCCCCACGACCCCGATGGCGGCCGAGCAGTCGAACACGTCGGTCCTCCTCGACGAGCACGCGATCCTCAAGTTCATACGACGACACGAAGAGGGGGTGAATCCGGCAGTGGAGGTCGGGCACTACCTCAGTGAGGTGGCCCACTTCCGGCACGCGCCGAGGCTCGGCGGGAGCGTCGAGTACAGGGCAAGGCGCCCCGCGGCGTCCCCCGCCACGGTCGCGGTGCTCGAGGAGTTCGTGCCGAACGAGGGAGATGGCTGGCGCTACGTCGTCGACGCGCTCACGCTCGGGCTCGAAGATGCGCTCGCGACGCCCGAGCAGGACGGGCCAGAAGCGACGCCTCGCGGCGTCGTTGCAGACGAATCGTGGGCGTTCACGCCGGCGCATCCGTTGGTCGGGCCGCACATGGAGTGGGCGTCGCTCCTGGGCACGCGCACGGCCGAGCTGCATGTCGCGCTCGCTTCGGCCACGGACAACCCGTCCTTCAACCCCGAACCGCTCACGACGCAGGACCGGGTCGCACTGTTTCACGGTGCCCGCCGCTTGGCGCGCCAGGTGTTCGCCGACGTCGTCGCGCGGGGCATCTCGAGCGAAGCCGTGCGATGTGTGCTCCAAAGGGAAGAGGAGATCATCGAGCGGCTCCGCCAACTCAGCGCGGCATCGGTGCAGGCGTACCGCATCCGCTGCCACGGCGACCTCCACCTCGGGCAGGTGCTGTGGACCGGCAAGGACTTTTTCATCATCGACTTCGAGGGGGAACCGAGCCGGTCGCTGGGATGGCGCCGGTTGAAGCGCCCCGCCGCCTTCGATTTGGCGGGCATGATCCGTTCGTTCCATTACGCCGGCCAGGCGGCGGCCCTGCGCGTCAGCTTGGAGTTCGGGAAGACGGTCGACGCAGGTCTGCATGACAAGTACGAGGACTGGCTCGCGTTCTGGCACCGGCGGGTGTCGGGACGCTTCCTCGACTCGTACCTCGAGGTGTCCGCACAGAGCCCCTTTCTCCCCTCGACGCGGGGCCAGGTGCTCGAGCTCCTGGACTTCTTCCGGCTCGAGAAGGCGCTCTACGAGCTCAGCTACGAAGTCAACAGCCGCCCGACGTGGGTGGACATCCCGGCGCGGGGAATCGCCGACATCCTCGACTCCGAGCCATGACCACGGACACGCAACTCGACGCGCTGGCACGCTTCCACGGCGTCGTCACGTCCTATGTCGGTGTCGACGGTCACTCACACCGTCCTGACCGCGACGTCCTCGTCGCCCTGCTGCGCGCGCTCGGCGTCCCTCTCGACACCCCCGCCCGTGCCGCGGCGCTGCTCCTCGAAGCGCAGCGCGTCCGCCTCCAGAGACGCCTCGAGCCGGTCCTCGTCCACCGGATGGGGCTCCCCGACACCGCGACGGCGACGATTCCCGACGGCACAGATCCTGACGACCTGTGCCTCACGTTGGAGCTCGACGACGGAACGGTGTCACGCCGGGGCCTCGGCGACGCCTGTGGCGGGCGGCGCGCACCACGAGTCCCACGGCCTGACCCTCTCGGGCAACAGGTCCGAGCGATCCCCCTCGACCTGACCCTGGTCGCCGGTGGCCCGGTTCCCCCCGGGCGTCACCACCTCACCATCGAGGGCGCGGGCCCGCCACAGTGTGCGCTGCTCCTGGCAGCGCCGCGATGCCCCGCCAGCCCGCGTCGTCTCGCCGCCTTCATGCCGCTCCACGCCATCAGGACGGACAGGGACTGGGGCATCGGCACCTACACGGATCTGGCGCGCCTCGGCTCATGGCTCTCGGCGCACGGGGCCGATCTTTTTTCCACACTCCCCCTCTACCCGGCCTTTCTCGACCCACCGGCCGACCCGAGCCCCTACCTGCCCGTAAGCCGGCTCGCGTACAACGAGGCGTTCATCGACCCGACGGCGCTGCCGGAATTCGCCGCGTGCCCCGAGGCCAAGGCGCAGTGGTCTGGCCGGCTCAGCGACGAGGCGGCACGGCTGCGATCCTCCGCCGGCGTGCAGTACGAAGACGTGGCGCGTCTCCTCCGGGCGGTCCTCGAGCCCATGTCGCGCTGCGCGGCCGAGGACGTGCCCCCCGGGCGCGCCGACGAGTTGCGCGATTTCGCGTGCCGCCATCCCGAGCTCGCCGCCTATGCGTCCTTTCGGGCCGCCAGGGAGGCTGGCGTCACCGGCGAACCCGAACAAGGGACCGAGACGTACCACCTCTACTGCCAATGGGCGGCACACGACCAGCTGCGGGCAGCGGGAAGCGCCACCTTGCTCTTCGCCGACTTCCCGGTCGGGTCACATCCGGGCGGCTTCGATCCGGTGTGGTCGCCCTCGTCCTTCGTCGAAGGCGTCAGCGGGGGCTCGCCGCCTGATCGCTTCTTCCCCGGCGGCCAGGACTGGGGCTTCCGGCCCCTCCATCCAGAGCGCATCCGCGACGACGGGTACCGATTCATGAGCGCCGCCCTGAAGCGGGCATTCGATCACGCCGCGTGCGTCCGCATCGACCACGTCATGGGGCTCCAGCGCTTGTTCATGATCCCCGACGGCGCGTCCGGCGACGGCGCGTACGTGGAGTACCGCGTCGACGAGCTGCACGCCCTCGTCGCGCTCGAGGCTCACCGCAGTGACTCGGCGGTCGTCGGAGAGGACCTCGGCACGGTGCCGCCCGAGGTGCGGCCCCGCCTGGCGCGCGAGGGCATCCTGCGGACATGGGTCTTCCAGTTCGAGTCGACCGAGGCGAGCCCGCTCCCCGCACCACCCGCCGAATGTCTGGCCGCGCTCGGCACCCACGACCTCCCGCGGTTCGCCTCCTATCTGTGGGGCGAGGACGTCACTCAACGCGAGGACGCCGGCCAGCTGCCGGCCGCAGACGCCGAGACCGAGCGCCGCGAGCGAGCGGCCTGGCGCGGGGAACTTCTCGCCGGACTCGGCGTCGACGCGAACGGCACGACGCATGACGTGACCCTTGCTGCGCTCGACGGCTGCCTGCGCACCCTGGCACGGAGCGCGGCGGATATCGCATTGGTCGATCTCGAGGACCTGTGGGCGGAGCACACGCGGGAGAACGTCCCGGGTACCGGGCCCGGAGGGACGAACTGGCGTCATCGCAGCGCGCGGACGCTCGAGGAGATGGAGCACGATCAAGAGGTAGGGCGCGTGATCGAATCCCTGGCGGCCGAGCGGGTGTCGTGACGACCACGGCGCAGCACCACCTCCTGACTGACGAGGACGTCTACTGGTTCAACGAAGGAACGCACCGCTCGCTCGGCGAGAAGATGGGTGCGCACCCGCTCGACGCGGACACGGTCCACTTCGCCGTGTGGGCGCCGAACGCACGGGCGGTCTCGGTGATCGGCGACTTCAACGGGTGGGACGCTGCGGCTCAGCCACTCGCGCCGCGGGGCGTCTCGGGCATCTGGGAGGGCACGGCCTCAGCCAAGGTCGGCGAGGTCTACAAGTTCGCCATCACGACTCGGTGGGGCGACGTGGTGCACAAGGCCGATCCCTTCGCCCGCTGCAGCGAGGTTCCCCCTCGGACCGGCTCGGTGGTGTGGGACCTTGCCTACAGCTGGCATGACGGGGCGTGGATGTCCACGCGCGGCGAGCGGGCTTCATTGCGGTCGCCCATATCCATCTACGAAGTCCACGCCGGAAGCTGGTGCCGCGATCCGGGGCAACCCGGCCGGCTCCTGCACTATGACGAACTGGCCGAACCTCTCATCGCGCACGTGCAGCACTGCGGCTTCACCCATGTCGAGTTTCTTCCACTGATGGAGCATCCGTTCTACGGCTCCTGGGGGTATCAGACGACCGGGTATTTCGCCCCGACGCGCCGCTACGGCGACCCGCAGGACCTCATGAGGCTGATCGACCGTCTCCATGCCGCCGGAATCGGGGTCATTCTCGACTGGGTGCCATCGCACTTTCCCTCCGACCCCTATGCCCTCGCCGAGTTCGACGGGACCCACCTCTTCGAACATGCCGACCCCCGCCTCGGCTTCCACCCCGACTGGAAGAGCCTCATCTTCAATTACGGACGGCACGAGGTCCGGAGCTTTTTGGCATCGTCGGCAGAGCACTGGCTGTCGCGGTACCACGCCGACGGCCTCCGAGTGGACGCAGTGGCGTCGATGCTCTACCGCGACTACTCGAGAGCACCGGGTGAGTGGCTGCCGAACCAACGGGGAGGGCGTGAGAACCTCGAAGCGATCGACTTCCTCCGCCAGCTCAACACCGGCATCTACGGCGATCATCCCGACGTGCAGGTCTTCGCAGAGGAGTCGACTGCCTTCCCCGGCATCTCACGTCCCGTCGACGTCGACGGGGTGGGTTTCGGCTTCAAATGGGACATGGGCTGGATGCACGACACACTCGACTACTTCGCACACGACCCCATCCACCGCCAATTCCACCACGACGAACTGACGTTTCGCGCGGTGTACGCGTTCACCGAGAACTTCGTGCTGCCGCTCTCACACGACGAGGTCGTGCACGGAAAAGGCTCGCTCTTGGCCAAGCTCCCGGGCGACGATTGGCAACGATTCGCCAACCTGCGCCTCCTGTACTGCTACCAGTACGCGCTACCCGGCAAGAAGCTGCTCTTCATGGGGGACGAACTCGGCCCGTGGCGCGAGTGGGACCACGAAGCAGCGCTCGACTGGGCACTGCTCGACAGCGCGCCGCACCGCGGGATCCTGAACCTGGTCACGGACCTCAACCGGCTGTACCGGGATCTCCCGGCTCTTCATGAGCTCGACCATGACCCCAGCGGGTTCGAGTGGACCCAGCCCAACGAGGCGCACACCAGCCTGCTGAGCTTCGTGCGCTACGCGGAGAACCGCGCACCAGTTTTGATCGTCTGCAACTTCACCCCGGTGGTGCGCTGGAACGTCCTCGCCGGCGTGCCAGCGGAGGGGTTCTGGATCGAGCGGCTCAACAGCGACGCCCACGACTACGGCGGCGGCGGCATCGGGAACCTCGGTGGCGTGGAATCCCACCCGCTACCGAACCACGCGATGCCCCACTCGCTCACGCTCACGGTGCCGCCTCTCGGTTGCCTCGTCCTCGAACCGCGATGACCCGGCCGGGGGCCACCGTGGTGGACGGTGGCCGTATCTCGTTCTCGGTCTGGGCACCCTCCGCGCAGCGGGTCGACGTCGTGCTGGTGCCGAGCGGCACGCGGGTGGCTCTCGAGTGCTCGGCCCACGGCGTCTTCAGCGGTCTCGTCGCCGGCGGTCCCGGCACCCGCTATCGCTATGTGCTCGACGACGCCCTCGAGCGCCCGGACCCCGCGTCGGCCTTGCAGCCCGAGGGTGTGCACGGGCCGTCGGAAGTGGTCGAACTTGGGTCCTACGAGTGGCACGACGACGGGTTCGTGCCGGTGCCCTTACGCGACGCGATCCTCTACGAGCTCCACATCGGGACGTTCAGTCCCGGCGGCACCTTCACGTCCGCCATCCCCTTGCTCGACGACCTGGTCCGCCTGGGCGTCACGGCGATCGAGATCATGCCCGTCGCCGAGTTCCCCGGCACCCGGAACTGGGGCTACGACGGGGTCTTCCTCTATGCGGTCCAGCATTCCTACGGTGGTCCCGTCGGACTGCAACGCTTCGTCGACGAGTGCCACCGGCGCGGTCTCGCCGTCATCCTCGACGTCGTCTACAACCACCTCGGTCCGGAGGGGAACATCCTGCCGGACTTTGCGCCCTACTTGACGGACAAGTACCACACCCCGTGGGGTCCCGCCGTGAACCTCGACGGGCCGGACTCCGACGGTGTCCGGCACTTCCTCTCGGCCAACGCGTTGCGGTGGTTGGCGGACTTTCACATCGACGGGCTCCGTCTCGACGCGGTCCACGAGCTCGTCGACCGCAGCGCCCGCCCGTTCCTCGCCGAGCTCGCCTGCGCCGTCGCCGACTTCTCCGAGCTCTCGGGGCGCGCGGCATGGCTCATCGCCGAGAGCGCGGACAACGACCCCCGGGTGGTGCGAGCCCAGGAGGTCGGGGGCCTCGGGTTGCGCGCCCAATGGAACGACGACTTCCATCACGCGGTCCACTCGGCCTTGACCGGTGAGGAGACCGGCTACTACGGCGACTACGGCGGTGCCACCGACGTGGCCCGGGCAATGGACCAGGGATTCGTCTTCCAGGGTCAGTACTCGTCCTTCCGCCGCCGGCGCCACGGCGCGCCGTCAGAAGCGGAAGACCCGAGCAAGTTCGTCGTCTTCGGACAGAACCACGACCAGATCGGAAACCGGCCCGACGCGGCCCGGCTGGCCACTCTCGTCCCGGCCGAGCGGGTCCGCATGGCCGCGGCCCTCGTCCTCCTCGCCCCGGGCATCCCGCTCCTCTTCATGGGCGAGGAATACGGGGAGACGGCTCCCTTCGCGTACTTCGTCGACCACAGCGACCCCGCATTGCTCGAGGCCGTGCGCCGGGGACGAGGAGCAGAGACCGTCGGCCAGGGTGCGGACCACCTCGATCCCGCAGACCGCGAGACGTTTTGCCGTTCGGTCCTCGACCCGGACCGGCGGCACGACGGAGTCCACGAAGAGATCTGGGAGCTCTACCGGTCGCTCTTGGCGCTACGGGCGGCAGAACCCGCGCTCCGCCGTTCGGGGCGGTCGACCACGACGGCGCACGCGGAAGGTCGCGTGGTCAACCTCCTCCGCAGCCATCACGGCACCTCGATCGCGTGCTACTTCAACCTGTCAGCGTCCCCGGCGCTCGCCCTGTTGCCGGTCGCCGCGGGGTGGGAGGAACTGCTGCACCCAGTGCCGCTCCGTTCCGACGGCGAGATCGCTTTGGATCCGTGGCAGTTCCGCGTCTTTCGCTCCACACCGACGCGCATAGGTGCCGCATGAGAGTCTGGCCGGGCGCACCGTATCCGCTGGGGGCGACGTGGGACGGCGAGGGCGTGAACTTCGCGCTCTTCTCCGAGCACGCCACGGCCGTGCGCCTCCTCCTTTTCGACGACCCGAACGCAGGTCTCCCCACGGCGGTCGTCTCGCTGAACGAGATCACAGACCAGGTCTGGCACGCATACCTGCCCGATGTCCGTCCGGGCGCCCTGTACGGCTACCAGGTCGACGGGCCCTACGAGCCGCACCACGGGCACCGCTTCAACCCCGCGAAGCTGCTGATCGACCCCTACGCCAAAGCGGTCAGCGGCCTCATCCACTGGGACGACGACCTCTTCGGCTACACCCTCGGCGACGCCGACGCGGACGTGTCCAAGGACGGGCGCGACTCCTCGGTCGCCATGCCGAAGGCCGTGGTGGTCGACCCTTCCTTCACCTGGCAGGACGACCGCCCGCCGGCCACCCCGTGGAACCGGACCGTCATCTACGAGACGCACGTTCGCGGCATGACGATGCTGCACCCGGGTGTGCCGGCGAACCTGCGGGGCACGTTCCTCGGGCTCGCGTCGGACCCGATCGTGGACCACCTCCTCAGCCTCGGCGTGACCGCGGTCGAGTTGATGCCGGCCCACCACTTCGTGTCCGACCGCTCACTCGAGGAGCAGGGCCTCTCGAACTACTGGGGCTACAACTCCATCGCTTTCTTCGCGCCCCACGTCGGGTACGCCACCGGCGGGCTCGGCGAGCAGGTCAGTGAGTTCAAGTCGATGGTCCGGACATTGCACCGGGCCGGGATCGAGGTCATCCTCGACGTCGTCTACAACCACACCGGCGAGGGGAACCAGCTCGGTCCGACGCTCTCGCTGCGGGGAGTCGACAACTCCATCTACTACCGCTTGTCCCCGGAGGACCAGCGCTATTACGTCGACTACACGGGCACCGGCAACAGCCTGAATGTGCTGCACCCGCGAGCGATGGGTCTCGTGACCGACAGCCTGCGTTACTGGGTGACCGACATGCACGTCGACGGGTTCCGCTTCGACCTCGCGCCGGTGCTCGCCCGGGGGGACGGCGACAACCACACGAGCGCGTTCTTCGAGATCATCACGCAGGACCCGGTGCTCTCGACGGTCAAATTGATCGCCGAGCCCTGGGACGAAGGCCCCGGCGGCTACCGACTGGGCCAATTCCCGCCCGGCTGGTCGGAATGGAACGGCGCGTTCCGGGACTGCGTGCGACGGTTCTGGCGCGGCGACGAAGGCGCGGTGCCCGAACTCGCGTCTCGGCTCACCGGATCGAGCGACATCTACGCGCCGAGCGGTCGCCGGACCTACGCCAGCGTCAACTTCGTCACATGTCACGACGGCTTCACGCTGGCGGACCTCGTGACGTACGAGCACAAGCGCAACGAGGACAACGGCGAGGACAATCGCGACGGGACGGACCAGAACTACAGCCGGAACTGGGGGGTGGAGGGAGAGACGGATTCGGTGCGGATCCAACGGTCACGCGACCGGATGAAACGCAACTTCCTCGCCACGCTCTTCCTCTCGCAGGGGATTCCCATGTTGCTCGGCGGCGACGAGATCGGGCGCACGCAGCACGGCAACAACAACGCCTACTGCCAGGACAACCCGGTCAGCTGGTTCAACTGGGACATCGGGGAGACCGGTTTCGAGCTGAACAACTTCGTCCGCGACGTGATCGGCGTCATGCACTCGAACCCGATCCTGCGCCGGCGAGCGTTCTTCACCGGGGAACCCGTGGCCGGCCACCAGACGAAGGACGTCACCTGGCTCCGCCCCGACGGGCAGGAGATGACGGAACAGGACTGGGAGGACCCAAGCCTCCAGAGCATCGGCATGCTCCTGTTCGGCATGGCCACCGACGAGCTCGACGTGCGCGGGCGCTCCTACGCAGGCGATTCGCTCCTCGTTCTCCTGAACGCAGGGTCGCGGTCGCTCTCCTACACCCTGCCCAAGATGGAACTGGCGGGATTCTGGGTGGAAGAGCTCAACACGACGCACCCCGGCCCCTGGCAGAGGATCATCCGGAACGACGCCGTCTCCCTGACGGCGCACTCGACCCTCTTGTTGCGACACAGCGAACGCCACTCATGACGTCGCAGCAGCTGGGCTCGACGTACCGGCTGCAATTGAACGGCGTCGGCCTCCGCAAGGCCATCGCCCTCGTGCCCTACCTGGCCGACCTCGGGATCACGACCCTGTACCTCTCGCCGCTCCTCGAGGCCACACCGGGCAGCTCGCACGGGTACGACGTGGTCGATCCCACGCGGCTCGATCCCTCGCTGGGCACCGACGACGACCTCGACGAATTGTTCTCGACGCTTCTGTCCAACGGCATGCAGGCACTCCTCGACGTCGTGCCGAACCACATGGCGGCACACGAGGCGAACGGGTGGTGGTGGGACGTGCTGGCCCACGGCAGGGCGTCGGCGGATGCGGCCATCTTCGACATCGACTGGAGCCGATGCGAAAGCCGCGTCGTCGTGCCCGTCCTCAGCCGACCCCTCGCCGACGTCATGGCTGACGGCGACGTGCTCTGGCTCGCCCAGGACAACGTGGTCGAGCTCGCCGGGTGCCGGTTCCCGGTGTCCTCGGGCGGTGCGGCCGGCTTCCCTTCGCTGCGCTCCCTCCTCGAGGCCCAGCACTATCGGCCCACCTATTGGCGCCTTGGCCCGATGGAAGGGAACTACCGGCGCTTCTTCGACATCGCGGGACTCATCGGCGTGCGGGTGGAGGATCCGGACGTCTTCGTGCGGACCCATGCGCACATTCGAACCATGAGCCGGCATCGCGCCGTTGCCGGGCTGCGCGTCGACCATGCCGACGGCCTGGCCGATCCTGCCACGTACTTCGAGCGGTTGCGTGCGTACCTCCAGCCGGCGCACGAGGAGGGCCACGAGCACGACGACCGCAACCCGGCGCTCACGATCTTGGCGGAGAAGATCTTGGCGTCCGACGAGACGCTCGACGCGCGCTGGCAGGTGGACGGGACGACCGGATACGAGTTCGCCGACCACGCGTTTTCGCTCCTGGTCGATCCCGACGGCGCCGCGGCCCTGCGGATGTTCGGCGCTGAGCTGAGACATGCGAGCGACGGCTCCTTCGCCACACTGGCCCAGCGCGCCAAGCGTGAGGTTCTCCTGGCGTCCTTCGCCGCCGACCTCAACCGTCTCACCAGCCTCGCTCTGCGCGCCCTCGATGGGACGCGGCCGGGGCACGACCTGTCGCACGACGACGTCCGTAGTGCCTGGATCGAATTGACGGTCCACCTCGACGTTTATCGGACCTATCTGGCGGAAGCCGACACGACCGCAGCCCCCGATCGCGAGCGCATCCGACGCGCGGCAGAGGCCCCGATCGACCACGCCGGCCCGCGCCGCCCGGAGGTGCAGCGCGCCCGCACGCTGCTCGTGCAGGGCCTCGTGGAGGAGGCGTCCGGCGGTGGCGCGTGGCTCGAGACCGCCCGACGCTGGCAGCAACTCAGCGGGGCCGTCATGGCAAAGGGCGTGGAGGACACAGCGACTTATCGCTATGCCGGCTTGTCGGCGCGTGCCGACGTCGGTGGTGATCCCGACAAGGTCATCACCTGCGACGCCGTCCATCGATTCATGGGCGCGCGAACCGGCGGACTGAACGCGACCTCCACCCACGACTCGAAGCGCAACGAGGACGCCCGCTGTCGCCTGGCCGTCCTCTCCGAAGTCCACGCCGCGTGGGCCCGGCTGGTGGGCGGGTGGTACCGGCGGCAGGACGCAGAGGGCTGGCGCGTCCCGCACCCGCTCGAAGCACTGCGGTCGTATGAAACGCTGTTCGTGTTGTGGCCTCAGCCGCACGACGAGTCAGGCCCGGCCCCGGCCGGACCCGTCCTTCTCGAGCGAGCTCAGGCATACCTGGTCAAGGCGGCCCGGGAAGCCAAGCTGCACACGTCGTGGACAGAGCCCGACGAGCAGTACGAGGAACTGCTGAGAACGTTCGTGGCGCAGTTGGGGCGGGACGATCGCTTTCGCGACGAGATGTCGGGGTTCTCGCAGTCGGTCGGACCCGCCGTCTTGTGCAACACCTTGGCGCTCCTCGTCCTCAAGACCTGCTGCCCCGGCGTGCCCGACTTCTACCAAGGCACCGAGTCGTTCGAGCCGGCCTTGACCGACCCGGACAACCGCAGACCGGTCGATTTCGACGCCCTCGCCTCGATGCTCGCCGACCTCGGCGACGTCGGTGCGCCGACGGCCCCACCGATGCTCGCCGACGGTTCGCTCGGGCGGCTCAAGCTCTCCCTCACGAGAGCCCTGTTGCACGAACGCCGATGCTCCCCGGAGCTCTTCGCTCGAGGCACCTACAACCCGCTCGGCGTCTCAACCGACCACGCGGTCGCCTGGGCGCGCCAGACGGAGCGGCAACGGCTGGTCGCGATCGTCCCCCGGTTGACCTATGGGCTCGATCCCTCGGGAGCCGTGCCGCTCGGGGCGCAGGCCTGGGGGGCTCACCGCGCGGCGCTGCCGGCTGGTTGGGACGGCCTCGCGCACGATGTCCTCACCGGTCGCGCAGTCCCGTGCAATGGAGAGCAGATCGAGCTCGCGGACGCGCTCGCCGTCCTGCCGGTGGCCGTCTTGCGCCTCTCGTCTCCTCAGAGCGCTCGCTCGTAGACGTACATCAGGTCCCCATCACCGTTCGAGCGATTCGAGAAACCCAGCCGTTCGTAGAGGCGGCGCGCGACGGTGTCCGACTCGTCGACCCCGATGTCCATCGTGTCCGCGCCGTGTTCTCGCGCCAGACGGACGGCATGCTCGAGCAAGGCGCGACCGGCGCCCTGACCTCGGCGCTCGGGGACCACGTAGAGCTCAGCCAGATAACACTCGAGCCCGGCGCTCCAGATCGCGGGGCGGAAGCGGAGCACGGCGACGCCGATAGGTGGCGCGTCTCCGGCCAACAGCACCACGGTCCGGTCCGCGACGTCGTCGTCGAGCTCGGCGTCACCGATGAGGGAGCTGATGCGTTCGGCCAGCACGCCGGGAGCGGGGGTGGGCTCGTCGAACTCCCGGTTGAAGTCAAAGAGGAGCTGACCGATCGCCGGCCCGTCCCCGGTCGTCGCCCGACGGACTACCTGTCCCGCGCTCACTCCCCCAGTGTGCCGTACGCAGGATGCGACACCGCTCGCTGCGTTACCCCGCGCCTGCGGTCCCGATGGCGCCTCGTGCCGGCTCTTCGCTCCTGGCGCCGACGAGGATCGCGATGCTGGCGACCACCACCCAGACCCCCGCCCACAACGGGCCGACAAAGGGCAGTGCCAACGCGATGACGCCGAGCACCACAGCGGACCAGCCCAGCCAGCGAGCCATCGCACCGCTGCGCACGACGGCGAGACCCGTCGCCAGCAAGAAGAGCGCCTGTCCGACGCCGGCCAGGATGGTGGCGAGATCGTCCGAGAGCGAATTGAGCGTCTGCAGCGTGACCGGGCTGGCGTGGTGCACCGAGTCCCACAGCGTCAGGTGCAGCCCGCCGGACAGGGCGCCCGAGACTGCGAAGAGGATCACACCGGCGAAGCCGACGTTGACCAAGAGCCGGTCGGCCCCCGCTTCGATCAGCATCTCGCGGAGATACCAGAAGAAGACGAGGCCGACGAGGACGCCGAGTTCGAGCAGATAGGCGCCGGCGAGCAGGCCCGAGCGGTGCTGCTGGTAGTACGAGACGATCTTCGCAAGTGACGCATTCGAGTCCGGCGTCGACGCACCGGCGACCGCAATCGAGACGACGACGATCACGACGAACAACAACCCGCCCCAACCGATCCAACTCCGCACCTTGCTGGACATGTTCACCTCCGTCACTCCATGTTTTCCACACGATGCAGCGATTACGAGCCGCGATATCGTGACGGTATGACGCCGGGCGCGGGTGCTCAATCGTGATACCCACTGTGTCTGGCGGGTGGTACCACCACCTCGTTGCGCGCGGTGACGGAGGACGGAAAGAGACTCCTTCATGAGCCTCTCGCAAGACCCCACGGCGATGGTGACGACGGCAACCGCCCAATCCGTGCTGACGCCGCTGACCGTCAGCGCGCTGTTCCTGGTGCTCACGATCGACGAGGGCGGGGAGCCTGTCGTCCAGGACCTGCTCGCAGACCTCTCGGGACTGATCCGGACCGTCTCGTTCCGCTCCCCCGAGAGCGGGTTGGCGGTCGTGGCGGGCATCGGCTCTGCCGCCTGGGATCGGCTCTTCGGTGGTCCGCGGCCGGCGGAACTCCACCCGTTCCGGGCGCTCGACGGCGGGAAGCACCGCGCCGTCACGACACCCGGTGACCTCTTGTTCCACATCCGGGCGGCGACCATGGACATGTGTTGGGAGCTCGCCACCCTCGTCTCCGACAGGCTCTCCGACGTCGCGACAGTCGTGGACGAGGTTCACGGCTTCCGCTACTTCGACGATCGGGACCTGCTGGGATTCGTCGACGGGACCGAGAATCCGACCGGCGCGGCGGCTCACGCCGCAGTGTCCATCGGCGCCGAGGACCCGGCGTTCGCGGGAGGGAGCTATGTCATCGTGCAGAAGTACCTGCACGACATGGGTGCGTGGAACGCGCTGAGCGACGAGGAGCAAGAGAAGGTCATCGGACGAGCCAAGTTGTCGAACGTCGAGATGGCAGACGACGTCAAGCCGTCCAATTCGCATGTGGCGCTCAACACCATCGTCGAAGCCGACGGGACCCAACGCCAGATCGTGCGGGACAACATGCCCTTCGGCACGATCGGCAGCGCTGAGTTCGGCACGTACTTCATCGGGTACGCGGCCACGCCTGCGGTGACCGAGTTGATGCTCCAGCGCATGTTCCTCGGGGACCCGCCCGGAAATTACGACCGAATTCTCGACTTCTCGACGGCAGTCACGGGCACGCTCTTCTTCGTCCCCACGGCCGACTTCCTCGACGACCCTCCACCGCTTCCCGGTGAGCGCGTGGGCGCGGCCGCCGGCGAAGGCGAGGATCCTCCGGCCGCCGACGACACAACGGCAGCCCCGGTCGGCACGGCCCCTAGTGCGAGCACGACACCCAGCGACACGTCCCTGGGCATCGGTGGCCTGCGCGGCATGTCGTCGTAACCACCGCCCATGCCATGAAGCAGATCCGCGTCCACGCCCCCAACGACGTCAGGCTGGACGACGTCGAGCCGACGGCACCCGGCCCACGCGACGCACTCGTGCGCATCGCGGCATGCGGCATTTGCGGCAGTGACATCTCGTTCGTTCACATGGGCGGGCTCACCGGTTC
>DATJTU010000259.1:0-2018 GCA_035503015.1 Acidimicrobiales bacterium
TCGTTCTTGGACTCGACGCTGAGGTCGGCCGACGCCGCCACCGAGTTGGCGCTCGTGAGCTGCGACGAGGTGATCGGGCTGTTGGCGAGGATCATCCAACCGTCGAGGCTGTTCTGACCGGCGATGTGCAACCGGCGCAAGGCGTTCTCGGTGATCACGGTGTTCGGTGCCGAGGTGCCGGCCGGCAGCTGGCTCTCCTCTTGGATCACCGGGTGGGCGAGGCACTGGTTCGGCGTGCACTGGTTGTAGCTCGTCCCCCCACCTCCTGGCCCCTGGAAGCCGTCGCCCCCCTTGCCACCGCCGCCGTAGGTGAGCTGGACGCCGGAGCCCGCGAGGCCAGGCCGCGCGCTGAGGACGTCGACGTCGGAGGGGATCGACGACGGGTTGATGCCGTAGGCGCGCAACAGCGCCGGCGTCGCGACGTAGATGGGCCCGTTCCACTGCCGGCCGCTGAAGCTCGGGTTCTGCAGACCGACCTGGGGCTGCTCGAGCTGGACGACGTGCGAGGCGCCGACGGCCGACGCGATCGCGTGCACCGCTGACTCCTGCGTTTGCAAGCTCGGCGGGGCTGCTGCGGTCGTCGTGCCGCTCCCGGGATTGAACTCCTCGGTTCCAGCAGGTGGCGGTGAGTACACGTTGAGTGCGTTCGCCGACATGTTCGGGCCGACGTAGTCGAAGACGTTCGCGTAGCGGGCGGCCGCGACCGCACAGACGATGACGGCGATCATGATGCCGAGGCTGATCGCCGAGAGGGCCGAGCCGGAGCGGGCCCGGTAGCGGGCCAGGTCGCGCAGCGGCAGGCGGATGGTGATCGGCGACCTCCCTCCGATCCGGGCCAGCGCGGCCAGGAAGAACGGGGACACCAGGATGATCCCGGCGATCAGCGCCACGAACCCGGGGATCAGCCAGAGCACGCCGCCGCCGTTCCCTGCGGCGCCGGAGAGCGAGAACATGATGAAGCCGACGACGAGCGCGATCACGCCGGGGACGAGCGAGCGGTGGATCTGGCGTGGCGGCGCGGGCCGTCCGGCCAATGCGCTCACGACCGGCATGCGGGTGATGGCGCGAGCCGGATACCCGGCGGCGAAGAAGGTGGCGATGACCGCGAGCACCATCGCGGGCACGATCACGTTCCACGGCAGCGCCAGCGTCGAGATGAGATGGTGAGCCTTCTGCTCGTTGGTCGGGCGGTAGGCCAGCCAGAGCGCCAGACCGAGCGCGAAACCGACGACGGCGCCGACGAGGCCGACGATGACGCCGTTCGCCTCCAGCACGAGCCGGACGTTGCGGTCGGTCGCCCCCATCGATTCGAGCATCCCGAGCGAGCGCATGCGGCGCTGCGCGAGGACCGTGAAGCCGCCGATGGACACCAGGGCGATGAGCAACATGCCGACTGTCGCCAGTGCCAGCACGATGGTCGAGGGGTTGATGATGTTGGTGTTGGCGTTGGCGCCTGGTGTCGTCACGTATGACGGGAGGTCCTTCGTGTTGGGCGGCGCGTCGAAGAGCACGTTCACTTGCGTCGGGTTCGCGACCTGGCCGGGCGGCACCAGCGCGAACTCGTCGAGCAGGCTCTGGGGGTTCTGCACGATGCCGACCACCGTCTTGCCGCCGGTGGACCAGGTGTCGCCGACGTGCAGGTTGAGGTCGGACGCCAGGCCCGGCGTCAGCGCGATCTGGTTCGGGCCCATCGGGTAGTGCCCCGACAGCAGCTGCAACGTCGGCCCGCCGAAGGGCCCGTGCGGATCCTGGGCGCGCAGCTGATAGGTCTGCGTCGAACCCGGGATGCTCTGCGTCTCGTTCTCGACGACCTGCACCGTGCCGAAGCGGTGCTCGAGGAGTGCGATCTGGGACTCGACGTAGGCCAGGTTGTCCTTCGGCGCCTTCGACGTCGGTGTCAGCGAGAACGTGGCGAGGTCGTGCGCCGTGCCGAATCCCGCGTTCGCGGGCGGCGGCGTGTTGACCGCGACCGCAGAGCCGACGACGACCGCGGCGACGGCCACGATGATGAGGGCCAG
>DATJTU010000260.1:0-5790 GCA_035503015.1 Acidimicrobiales bacterium
CGGATCGTCGCCGACACCCGCGCCGCGCTGGGGCGCAGCGACATCGTCCTCGTCGACACCGGCGCCCTCAAGATGTGGATGGCGCGCCTCTACCCGACCTACGAGCCCAACACGTGCCTCATCTCGAACGGCCTGTCCACCATGGCGTGGGCGGTTCCCGGCGCGCTCGGTGCGGCGCTCGCCCGACCGGCGGCGAGGGTGCTCGCGGCAACCGGGGACGGCGGCTTCCTCATGAACTCGCAAGAGATCGAAACGGCGCTGCGCCTGGCGCTCCCCATCACGATCCTCATCTGGGTCGACGACCACTACGGGCTGATCAAGTGGAAGATGGACCTCGAGCTCGGCCACGACGTCGACACCGCCTTCACCAACCCTGACTTCGTGGCCTATGCCGAGAGCTTCGGCGCCCGCGGGTACCGGGTGGCGGCCGCCGCCGACCTCCTGCCCATGCTGCGCGAGGCCGTGGCGGAGCCGACCGTGAGCGTGATCGAGTGCCCCGTCGACTACTCGGCGAACCTCGCGCTCACCGACGCGCTCGGGCAACTCGACGAACCAATCTGAGCGACGCGACGCTTCCGGCTGGTCCCGAAACCGGTCGCCTCGCAGGGAACGAGAACGTGTTCTAATCTCGCCCGATGGAGTTCAACCTGGCTGACCTCTTCGAGGCGGCCGTCGACGCCTATCCCGAGCGGGAGTACCTGGTGGCCGACGGAGTACGGCGGACCTACGCCGAGATGGAGGCGCGGGCGAACCAGCTGGCCCACTACTTCGCCGGCCAGGGGATCGGCCCGGGAGACCACGTCGGCATCTACGCCTACAACTCTGTCGAGTGGGTCGAGACCGCGTGGGCCGTCTTCAAGCTGCGGGCAATCTGGATCAACATCAACTACCGCTACGTCAAAGACGAGTTGCGCTACCTGATGGGCAACGCCGACTTGAAGGCCCTGGTCTATCAACGCGAGTTCGCACCGTTGGTGACGGCGTTGGTGCCCGAGCTGCCGGACATGCAGTTGCTGCTCGTCGTGGAGGACGGGAGCGACGCCGAGCCGGCCCCGGGCTCGGTCCCCTACGAGGACGCGCTGGCGGGCCAGTCCGCGGCACGCGACTTCGGGCCACGCTCGGGCGACGACCTCTACATCCTCTACACCGGCGGCACCACGGGCATGCCCAAGGGCGTCGTGTGGCGCCATGAGGACGTCTTCTACGCGCTGGGCGGCGGCACCGACCCGATGACCAACGAGCGCGTCACCGATCCCACCGTGATGGCACGCAAGGGCGCCGGCGGGCCGGTCGTGCACCTGCCGGTGGCGCCGCTCATGCACGGCGCGACGCAGTGGTGCGTCATGGGTCAGAGCTTCGTGGGCTCCAAGATCGTCCTCATGGCCAAATTCGACCCGCGCGAGGTGTGGCGCCTGGTGGGTGAGGAAGGGGTCAACTCGGTGATGATCACCGGCGACGCCATGGGCAAGCCGTTGGTCGAGACGCTGGCGGGGTCTCGCGACGACTTCGACCTTTCCTCGCTGCTCGCCGTCGTCTCCTCCGCCGCCCTGTTCTCCGCCCCGGTCAAGGACCAGTTCTTCGAGAACCTGCCCGACCTCTACATCACCGACGCCGTCGGGTCCTCCGAGGGTGGCAACAACGGCTTGACCGTCGTCACCGCCGGGAACACCGCGATGAAGAGCGGCCCGACCGTCCACCTGCTCGGCAGGACCGTCGTCTTCGACGAGAACCTCGAGCCGGTCGAGCCCGGCTCGGGCGTCATCGGCAAGATCGCCCGCGCCGGCGACATCCCGCTCGGCTACTACAACGACCCGAAGAAGACGGCCGAGGTCTTCGTCGACGTCAAGGGGACGCGCTACGTGATGCCGGGCGACTACGCCACCGTCGAGGCCGACGGCTCGATCACGCTGCTCGGGCGCGGTTCGATCGTGATCAACTCGGGGGGCGAGAAGATCTTCCCCGAGGAAGTCGAGTCCGCGGTGCGGTCGCACCCAGACGTCATGGACGCCATCGTCTGCGGTGCCCCTGACGAACGGTGGGGGCAGACGGTGGCAGCGATCGTCGAGCCGAGAGCGGGACACCAGGCGCCGTCGCTCGAGGCGATCCAGGACCGCTGCCGGGAATTCGTGGCCGGCTACAAGGTGCCGCGGCGTCTCTTCGTCGTCGACCGCGTCGAGCGATCGCCCTCGGGCAAGCCCGACTACACCTGGGCGGCCGCCATCGTGCAGGCAGACGGGGCGAGCTGAACGGAGGGCGCTCCCGCCCAGCGTGGGGGTGGTGGCGCCGGGACCTCATCCCGTCGCCGTTGGCGTCGCGGTGAGCACGATGCCTGTGGGGTCGAGCCCGTCCCCGGAGTTGGGGCCGTCGCCGCCCAGGTTGGTCGACCCGACTTCCTGGCCGGTCGCCGTGTCCACGACCGTCAGCACGCCGCTGTCGTTCCCCGCCACCCACAGCTGGGACCCGTCGGGTGTCAGGCCGAGCGTGTCGGGGTTCCCCGGCAGCGTGTAGGTGTTCTCGACCTTGCCGCTGCCGGCGTTGACGACGCTGACCGAGTCCGAGTCCGGGTTGGCGACGTACACGGTCGACCCGTCCGATGAGACCACGCTCTGCCACGGCTCCTGCCCGACCGGCGTGGTGCGGACCACCCGGTCGTTGGCGGTGTTGATCGTGGCCAGCTCGTTGGCGTCCGTCTCGGTCACGTAGACGGCAGACCCGTTCGGCGCCACCGCAACCGACTTGGGCGAGCCGAGTCCGGGGACGAAGCCGACCTGCCGCTCGCTGGAGACCTGGTAGATCGAGAGCCCGCCCGACGTGGTCACGTAGGCCTCCTGCCCATCCGGTGAGAACGCGACGTCGGTCGGGTCACCGACGAGCTGCAGCCGGCCGGTGACGGTGTCGCTCGCGGTGTCGATCACCTCGACGTCCCATAGCGGCGAGGTCGTGGTCTGCGGCCCCGAGTCGATGACCCATACCTGGGACCCGTCCGGCGTCGCAGCCAGCGCCTCGGGCATGAAGCCGACCGGGACGAGCGTCTCGGCCGGGTTGTAGTCGCTCGGGTTCAGCGTGGTGGTGTTGATGGCGGCGACGTTGTCGGTGCCAGTGACGGCGAACCACAGCGTGGTGCCGCTCAGCGCGATCCCCTCGTCGGTGCCGACGTAGTTGTAGTCGCCGGTGTCGCCGGGCACCTGGAGGTCGTCCACGTTGTAGGTCTGGACCACCTGGCAGTCCGACGTGTCGACCGCGGTGAACCCTTGGTAGCCGGGATCGGCGACGTAGGCGGCGCCCGCCGGCCCGCCACACGACGACGCGGTGAGCGTGGCGTGGCGAAGGGGCGTGGCGGAGGCGTCGGCGTGGCTGGCGTGCCCGCCCGCCGCATGCCCGTGACCCGTGGACCCCGAGACCGCGACGCCGACCCCGGCTGCGGCGAGGACCACCGTCGCGGCCACGGTGCACAGGGTCGCAATGCGCATACGTGTGGTCATCTCGATCACGCTCCTACGCTCGTGCTGGCGGATGGGACGCCCGCGGTCGCCGGCTTCCGGCCTGGCGGTTGCAACGGGAACGTCTGCGACGCGCCGGGGATCGGCGGCAAAGCGAAGTTGCGGACCTGCTCCTCGGCGGCAATCAACTCGGCCTGTGTCCCCGGAAGGCGCGGGCTGGCGTTCGACGCGTTCCCGAGCACGCTGGCCAGGTTGCCCGACGTCGATCGCCGCCACGCACTGATGTTGGGACAGCTGACCCCGGTGACCGACTCGAGCAACTGGATCACCGACGTGTGGTCGAAGGTGGAATGGCTGACATAGCCGCCCACCGTCCACGGTGACACGACCACGCACGGCACGCGGAAGCCGAGACCGATCGGGTCGGCGGTGCCGTCGACGGTGATCCATTCGTCCGGCGTGCCCGAGGGAGCCGTCGGAGGTAGGACGTGATCGAACAGCCCGTCGTTCTCGTCGTAGATCAAGACGAAGACCGTCTTCTCCCAGACCGACGGGTTCGAGGCGATGGCGTCGATCTTGCTGGCGATGTAGTCGGCGCCGGCGGCGGGCAAGTAGGCGGGATGCTCGGACTGGAAGGACGTGGGGATGATCCACGACACCGTCGGGAGCCGGTCGTTCGCGGCGTCGTGCTCGAACTGGCCGGCCTGGTAGATCCCCATGCCGTTCTGGAACAACGCCGAACTCGGGCTCGCGTTCTGGTACTGGTCGAAGTACTCCAGCACGTTCATGCCGTAGTTGTCCTCTTCCTGGTACACCTTCCAGGACACGCCGGCCTGGGTCAGCAGTTCCGGATACGTGGTCCAGCTGAAGCCTTCGGGCGGGACGTAGTTTCCATAGACCGGGCCGCCGTTGGTGCCGTTCGGGTCGACCGTGCCGGTCATGAGGTACAGCCGGTTGGGCCACGTCGGGCCGAGCATGGCGCAGTGGTAGCCGTCGCAGACCGTGAACGCGTCAGCCAGCGCCCAGTGGAACGGGATGTCGTTTCGCTCGAAGTACGCCATGGTGTACTGACCGGCGACGCCGTCGGCGGCGAGGTGCGCGGTCACGAAGCCGTTCATCGCGCCATTGGCCCACGACTGATGCTGCGGGCCCCACGAGTGGCTGTTCGACGGTAGGGCCTGCGCGCTCGTGTCGGTCGTGTCGATGTGGAACGGCAAGAGATAGCCGTCTGGGTTGTCGGCGTCCGGTTGATAGAAGAGCTCCCGCGACACGCTGGCGTCGCCGAACCCGCGCACGCCCGGCATCGTGCCGAAGTAGTGGTCGAACGAACGGTTCTCCTGCATCAGCACCACGACGTGCTCGATGCGCGACGGTGATCCGGCGCGCGATCGCAGCGACGCCGGTGTGGCCGGTGCGGCGTCGAGGACCTTGCGCACGTTCTTCGGAAGGGCGAACGAGCCCAGGACCACGGCGCCGCCAGACTTCAGGAGCTGGCGTCTCGTGAGCTGCATCGACATGAGATGTGACTCCCTCCACTCCTGTTCCGCGGGCCGACGTCGACGTCACGAAGACGGCTCCAGCGGAGGTGCGCTTGTCGCTCTACCCAGTGGCGCGCGAACTCAGGAGGAACAGCGGAGGAATTGATCGTGAAGCTCCGTGACAATTCGCCGCGCTGTGGACGCGGGCAACTGTGGTGCCGAGCCTCATCTCCCAGTTTGTTGTCAAGCTTGTGTGTTTCCAGGGGTTGTAGGCCTGCAGCGTCCCCCGGGGCATCTCCTTGGACCGGCCTGTCGTGGGCGTGGCGTGGGCGAGCTGACGCCCTCGGAGCCAGCGGCCATCCATTGGTCCGGTGCACGGCGCGCCACCGCGGGCGGCGGCTCGGGCACAGTGGGTACCCTCGTGGATGTGAACGACGGCACAATGGAGTTCGAGCAGGCCATTCCCGACGACGAGTTGGCCGAGTTGGCCCTTGCCGCGGACCCCGCGGCGCCCCTCCCGGACGACGCGATCCCGATTGGCGTCCACCTCTCACAATTCGCGGCGCCGCTCCCCCTCTGGTACATGCCGCCGGTCGGGACCTCGAGTGCGCGCTCGGGAGGACGAGGGTGGAAGCTCCCGATCGTGCTCGCCGTCGTGTCGGCGTTCCTCCTCATCGACGCGCTGGGGTTGTGCAACACCTACGGGATCCTGAGCCTCGCCTGACCGCCTCGGTGCGAGCATCCTCCGCCTCGTATCGCCTTGTAGGAGCAAATCTGAGATGCCAGACCGGCAAGGGAGCACGGACAGGTGATCGTTGCCATCACACACGCAACCGGGATCAAGCTCGCCGAGGTCGGCTTCCTGTTGATCT
>DATJTU010000261.1:0-19215 GCA_035503015.1 Acidimicrobiales bacterium
CTGTTAACATGGTGGAAACGACAGGTTGAGCCCGCCTGGGCGGCGGAAGGAGGTGGACCCGATGTTCACTCGTATCCTCTTGGCTATCGACCGGACCGAATCTGGCGAGATGGCCGTCAGCTTCACTGCAGCGCTGGCGCAGCAGTTCGGCGCTGAAGTACGGGTTGTCCACGTCAATGAGCTTCTGGTCGGAGGGCGAGGCTTTGCCGCCGAGACCGAACTCGAGGCGATGGACGTCGTCGACACCGCGGTCGGGCAGCTTCGGAGCTCGGGCGTGCGAGCGGACGGTGTCCACTACCTGGCCAATTGCTTCACTCTCGACGACCGGATCGCTGAGTCCGCCCTCGAATGGGGCGCCGACGTCATCGTCTTTGGCTCGAAGCGCCGCCGCTGGCTGCCGCGCATCGCCGGCCGGGGTTTGCGTGAGCGAGTCACGGCGCTGACTGGTCTGCCCACTCTGGTGGCACCTGCGCCGCTACGCCTCAGTCGTCGAATTGCCCGGCGTGAACTCGAACCAGCCCTCCAGCCAGTCGAAGAGGTGACCGTCGGCTGATCAGTCAGTGGTCAGTGAAGGGACGTCCATCGTCCCGGCCCAACCGATCCGTTCATCGAGGTATGCCTCTAGAAAAGGACTGCGGTAGCCGTCGTCGCTCCAGATGATCGGGAAGAACGACTCGTCCATCGTGTCGTCGTCGAATCGCTTGTAGCGGCTGTAGAGGTGGCCCGTCGACTCGGGGTGGAAACGCGTCTCTGAGGACATGCAGTGGGCGACGAGCGACCGGCGCGGCGCTTCGGAGGTGCTGCAAGGTGAGCCGTGCCAAGTCCAGCCGTCGTGGAAGGCACCACCGCCTGCCGGGACCTCGACCGGAATCAATTCGGGCTCAGTACCTTCAGCGGCTGCGGCCTGTCGCAGCTCTCGGTAGGGGTCTTGTGGCCCGTGGAACTCCTCGATCATTCCCCAGTGACGGGTCCAACGATGCGAGCCGCGCGCATATTGGACTGTCCCTTGGTTCAGCGTGGTGTCTTCGAGGGCGACCCAGCAGCTGACCCATTCCGACGGGATCGCCCATTGTTCATAGCTCGAGTCCTGGTGGAAGCCGAGCGCTTTGCCTCCTGGCGGCTTCCACAGCACGTTGTCCTGACTGAGACGTGCCCCGGGCCACCCACCGAGGCGCGCACACGCTCGCCCGATGTCCGAACGCAGCACGATTCGGGCGATGTCGCGATCGGACTTCCAGGCGTTGCAGATCTGACGTGTCAGATCGGGCGGGCTCACATCGGGCCGCCAATTCCATTCGTCGGGGTGCAGGCCCGTCTCGAAGTGGCCCGAGAAGAGCGCCTCGTACCGGTCGAGCGCCCGCCGGGCCACGACAGGGTCGATAATCCGCTCGATCACGACGAAGCCGTCGCGGCCGTAGCTCGCCACCTGTGCGTCAGTCAGCTCGAACTCGTCGTGGCTCCTGTCCGAACGGGATTTGTTCCGCACGCTTCTGCCCTGCCAAGTGTCGTTATGAGCCATGTCAGACCTGTGCCAGGTAGCGAGCGCGCTCTTCCGCGGATACGAAGCGGTGACAGGCGACGGCCTCGACGCGTCGCGCAGCGGCGAAATGGTCCACGAAGCGAGCACCGAAGAGGTCCCGTGCTGCGGCGCTATCGGCAAGATGATCCGCGGCCTCCACAAGGTCGCGGGGGAAAGGAACTGCACCCCGGTGTGTCCGCGCGTCGCTGGGTGAGACGACGGGAGGCGGAGGCTCGAGACGCTCCTCGATCCCCCAGAGGGCGGCGCCGAGGAACAGGGCGAGGACGTGGTGGGGGCTCACATCTGCTCCGGGTGCGCGCAGCTCCAGGCGCGCTGTCTGGGGGTCATCGGCGACAGCGCGCACGGCACAGCTGTAGTTGTCGAAGCCCCAGGTGGCAGTCGTCGGAGCCCAGTTGCCCGGACCGAAACGTCGGTACGAATTTGGATAGGGCGCAGCCAGGGCGAGCAGTTCGGGCACCAGAGCGACGACACCCGCAACTGCGGACGCCCCCAGCTTGGTCAGTACACCGGCCTTCTCGCACAGGACGGGCTCTCGGTCGACACAGGAATGGAGCGAGAGGCTCGGGTGACCGCCCAAGCCGGGAAACTGCGGCCCGACTTGGGCCATGAATGTGGCCTGTTGGCCTCGCCGGGCGAAATAGGCCTTGGTGTACAGCTTGGCCAGTGCCGCCGAATCCGCTGAGCGCAGCGCATCCTCTGGAGCAATGGCGACTTCGAGACAACCCGGACCCAGTTCCGCGCAGACGTGGTCGATCGGGATCGCGCCGTCGGCGAGGGTGTCGACGAGGCCGGCCACCATCTCGTCCTCGGTTGCCATGGTGAGAGAGGACCAGCACCGATTGTTCTCCAGAGAAGGAGTCGAGCCTCCCGTTCCCGGGTCGAGGACGACGAACTCGAACTCCCAGCCGACTTTGGCCTCTACGCCTGACGCGGCTGCCCGCTCGACGAGATCTTGGACCCGGGCACGCGCCGATAGGTCGCGTAGCGGCGCAATGAAGTCGGCCAGGAAAAAAGCCGCATCGTCGCCGAAGGGGTAGGGCCGACCCGAGTTGACGTCCACGAGAGCTTGGACGCTGCGCGACCCACCGCTCCTCCATACGGTGTCATCGGGACCCCACCAGTCGACGGCGTCGATAAAACTCCAACCGGCGCGGATCGCGTGAGTCGCAGCCGAGGGCCCGAGTCGCTTTTCGCGCAGAGTGCCCGAGGCATCGACGAGACCGAGATGAACAGTCCGGGCCTGGGCCAGGTCGTCCCCGCGATGGGTCATGGGGCGACTCCGGCGACTGTGACGTCCTCTAGCAAGGCGCGAGCGAGGCTCGCCGCGATCGCCGTCATGCGTTCGAGCTGTGCCGCTACCGCGCGTTTGAGGGTGTCTGCGCTCCCGAACTCCAGTGCCAGGGTGCGCGCATAGTCGGGCACGGCGGCCCACTTCGACACGGTGTCTGGCTCCACCTCGACGTGGAACTGCACCCCGAGAGCACAGTGCCCGACTCGGAAGGCCTGGACAGGCGAGGCAGCGCTCTGGGCGAGAACGGTGGAGTCCGGGGGAGCCTCGACGACTTCGGCCTCATGCCATTGCAGGCCAGGAAAGACTGTCGGGAGCAGACCAAAGAGGCGATCTTTCGCACCGTCCGGTGTTCGCCGGACGTCGAGTACCCCGATCTCTGCCCTCGGCATTCTCGCGACCCGACCACCCATGGCGTCGGCCAGGAGCTGGTGGCCCAGGCAGACGCCGAGGAACGGCCGGCGCAGTGCGCCGACCCACGTTCTGATAGCGGCCCTTTCATCTGCCAGCCAGGGGTGCTCATCATCCTCCCAGACCTGTTGTGGCCCACCCATCACCAGCAGCACGTCGAACGCGTCGAGCGCCGGGATCGGCTCACCGGCATCGAGCTCGACGGTGCTCAGGCAGAAACCCATTTCTTCGAGGAGCCGGCGCAGCGAGCCAGGGTGTTCGTCGGGATGATGCTGCAGCACGAGCGCGTGTCGACAACCACCGCGTCTTGGGGAGCTGTTCACGGCAGGATGTCGAGGTATTCCTTGACATCCCATTCGGTGACTGTGCCGATGAAGCGTTCCCATTCGTCTCGCTTGTACGCAACGAAGACGTCGTACATCTCGCCCGGCAGCGCGGCCCGGACGACCGGGTCCGCCTCCAATGCATCGAGGGCCTCGCCCAAGGTGGTTGGGATACGGTCCACTGCCTTGCCCGCCTGGATCGCGTCGTAGATGTTGCCCTCTTCGGGTGGACCGGGATTGATGCTTTGGTCCAACCCGTCGCGCATGGTTGCGAGGAGACCGGCCATGGAGAGGTAGGGATTCACCGAAGAGTCCACGGAGCGATACTCGAAGCGTCCGGGGGCGCTCACCCGCAAGGCGGTCGTGCGGTTCTGGAATCCCCAGTCGGCGAAGATCGGCGCCCAGAATCCCGCGTCGGCAAAGCGCCGATACGAATTGACGGTGGGAGCGGTGAGCGCCGTGAGCGCCCGGAGGTGGGTCAGGACCCCTCCGATGGCGTGGAGCCCGGTCTTGGACGGCAGGCGGGGGTCGTCGCCGTCGGGCAGGAACATGTTGACGTCGTCCTCCCACAGCGAGATGTTGTGATGACATCCGTTCGCCGACACCCCCATGAACGGCTTTGGCATGAAGCAGGGGAACAGGCCGAACTCGCGTCCCACCTGTCGGCACACCTGCCGGTATGTAGTGAGGCGATCTGCAGTGGCCTCGGCCCGGTCGAAACTGAAGTTGAGTTCCAGCTGACCAGGGGCATCCTCGTGGTCTCCCTGGATCATGTCGAGACCCATGCCTCCGGCGTACTCGATCACGCGGTGGATGACGGGCTGCAACTCAGAAAATTGATCGATGTGATAGCAGTACGGTTTCGTCATTCCCTCGACCGAGGGCGTCCCGTCCGAATTCGTCTTGAGCCACATCATTTCTGGTTCGCACCCAACGCGCAGGTGGAGTCCCGTGTCATCGGTGAATTCCTCGTGCAGCCGGTGCAGGTTGCCGCGGCAGTCCGAGCTCAGGAAGGCGCCGGGATCGACCGTCTCTTCTCGGCCCCGGAAGAGCGTGCAGAACACCCGCGCCACCTTTGGGTCCCATGGAAGCGGGCAGAAGGTGTCGACATCGGGCAGTCCGACGAGCTCGGCCGCCTCGGGCCCGTAACCGAGGTACTGGCCGTGACGATCGGTAAAGAGATTCGCCGTTGCGCCATAGACAAGTTGGAACCCTTTGGTGGCCACGGCGCGCCAATGCACTGCGGGAATTCCTTTACCCATGACGCGTCCGGTGACCGAGATGAACTGAAAGTAGAGGTACGTGATGCCATCTGCCTCGATGCGGCGAGCCACCTCTTCCACAGCATCACTCCGGCCAGCTTGTCCGACGAATCGCTCCAGGTCTGTCACAGACGCTCCCGAGGGTTGGGAAACTAAGTTCACTTATAGTGAACAGTTCCCGCACCTGCCGGGCAAGGCTTGGCGTGTGGCCATTCTGTTAACTGTCCCGCCATCCGGCCCCGTCGTCCGGTAACGCCCGCGCGGTACTCAGGACGCTGTCGGGACCGGGATGGCAGTCTCGTCTGCGTCAGGTGCTGAAGATGGTGATCGAGAGGAAGCGGATCGGGAGCTTCACCAGCTGTGTGGGGCCGTGAGGGATGTCGCCCTCGAACAGCAGGGTGTCTCCGCGCTCCATCTTGTAGCGCTGACGTCCGTAGCCGTACTCCATCACACCGCTCAGCATGTAGAGGATCTCGATGCCCGAGTGCTGGAAGAGCGGAAAGACCTCGGTTTCTTCGTCCAGCTTCACGAGAAGTGGCTCGACCCGCTTGTAGGGCCCGCGCAGACTGCCCAACAGTTCGTAGGTGTGGCCCGCTCGAGTGCCCTTGCGCACGATCTCGGGCCCACTCCCTGCCTTGACGAAGACGGCGTCGCGTTCCTCGGCCAAGCCGCGAAACAGCGAGGTGAATGGAATATCGAGTGCGCCGGCTAGACGCTCCAGAGTAGAGAGGCTCGGCGAGGTCTGCGCGTTCTCGATCTTCGACAGCATGCCTTTGGAAATGCCGGTGCGCTCGGCCAGCTGTCCAACGCCTAGGCCGATCTCCAGTCGCCTTGCCCGCACATGGTTGGCGATGACCTGACCGAGGTGACCCTCGGTCTCGGTGCCGCCTGCGCTATCGAGGGTCACCGCTTTTGCCTGCGTCGAGACGCGCTTGCGCGGTCGGGCGCGACCGCCGGCTGACGTGGCATCTGACTTGCGCGTCGTGGTCTTCCGAGCTGCATGGGCGCTGCTCCGGCTGGTTTTGGCGGATGCGGTCCGGCGAGTGGCCACGAACGCTCACTCTATTCGGCTCCACCCTGAGGCCCACATGAAAGCGAGGATTAGCGCATCTGGCCGGCGCCCGCGTAGGGATGCGGACTGGTGAGGAATTGGTCCTCACCGAAGCGCTCCCAACGGAAGTCCGTCGGATCCACATCGTCATATCGGCTGCGGCCGGTCAGCATGAGGTCGGCCATGAGTTCGCCTACTGCGGGGGAGATCTTGTACCCGTGGCCCGAGAAGCCGGCGCAGAGCCACAACCCCTCAATGGGACACGAACTCATTATGGGGTTGTAGTCAGGCGTCACGTCGTAACAGCCGGCATAGGAGGAGGAGAGGGCTGCGCGGTCGAGGCTCGGAAAGCGATGCACGAACTTCGGTACTGCCGCGGCAAGCTCCTGGTCGCTCACGCGTTCGCGATACTCGTCGGGGTTGCACCATTCCGGATCTGAATGGTCGCTGTCACCGACGAGGATCCGGGAGCCTTCGCCCCGCACGTATTGGAGTGAGACCAGGTCCGAGAAGACCGGGACGGGACCCAAGGCCTCGCCGGGATCCACCAACAGGACCTGTGCCCGCTGTGCTTGCACTGGAAGTGCGACACCGACCCCGTTGGCGAGGGACGTCGCCCAGGGCCCGGTCGCGAGCACAACCTGAGAGGTCGCGATCCTGGTGCCGTCCGCCAAGTCCACGTGGACCATGCGGTCGTTCTGGACCCCGAGGGAGATCACAGGAGCGTGCTGGCGCAGGTGGGCGCCCCCGTGGCGCGCCGCGAGGGCGAAGGCGAGGGCCGTCTGGTGTCCGTCGCCGTAGCCGCCATGCGGTTCGTAGGCGAACTCCGCAAAGTCCTCGAGTTGCGCCGCCGGCCAGAGCGCACGGGCGGCCTCGTGGTCCACGAGTTCGACTGAAATGCCAAGGTCTTGCTGCATTGCCACATTGGCCCGCAGTGCGCCGAGGTTGCGCTGGTCCACGCCAACGAGGTACCCGGTCTTGGTAAAGCCCGACGGCGCCCCGAGGATCTCAGCCGCGTGCTCCAGCGTGGGCAACGCGTGCCAGGCCATCGCAGCCAGCGACCGGATGCCGTAATGGCAGCGCACGATCCCGCTCGATTTGCCGCTGCCACCCGATCCCACCGTCGCGCGTTCGAGTACGACGACGTCCGTGACCCCGAGATCTGTCAGCGCACGGGCGGTCGACAAGCCGGCGACGCCACCACCGATGATCACGACCTCCGTGGAGAGATGAGCACCCACGCGCGTCACTGCGGCCAGCCCGGGATCCAGTCGGTCCCGGCCAGCGGCACCCGGGCCATGGCGGCGGCCTCGACCGTGAGTGCGGCGAGGTCCTCGGGCTCCAGGTGGTGGACGTCGGACTTGCCGCAAGCTCGAGCCAGAGCGGTGACCTCCATAGTCATGGCGCGCAGGTAATTCGCCACCGCGGTGGCGGCGTGGACGGGATCGAGCCGCGCCTCGAGGTGGGCGTCCTGCGTGGTGATCCCGACCGGGCACATGCCCGTGTGGCAGTGGGCGCACTGGCCTGGCCTCGTCCCGAGCGCGGTGTAGTCGGCGCCGACTTGCACGTCGGTTCCCGCGGCGTTGCGGTAGGTCGGGCTGTTGCAACCGAGGGCCAGGAGAGCGGCCACGCCGATGGAGACGGCATCAGCACCCAGGGCCAGCGCCTTGGCGACGTCGGCACCAGAGCGAATGCCGCCCGAGACGACGAGCTGTACGCGGTCACGCACGCCGATGTCCCGCAACGCTTCGGCTGCCATGCGCACCGCCGGCAGTGTCGGGATGCCGGCATGTTCGATGAACACGTCCTGGGTCGCCGCGGTGCCACCCTGCATGCCGTCGACGACCACGACGTCGGCACCGGCGGCCACGGCCAGCTTCACGTCGTGGTCGACCCTGGTGGCACCCACCTTCACGTAGATCGGGATAGCCCAGTCAGTCGCTTCTCGGAGCTCCTCGATCTTGATGCGCAGGTCGTCGGGCCCGACCCAGTCGGGGTGACGGCTCGCTGAGCGCTGGTCGATGCCCGGTGGGAGCGTGCGCATGCCCGCCACGCGATCGTTGACCTTCTGTCCCAGAAGCAGTCCGCCACCGCCGGGCTTGGCTCCCTGACCGACGACAATCTCGACCGCATCGGCTTGGCGCAGATCCGCCGGATCGAAGCCGTATCTCGAGGGCAGGACCTGATAGACGAGCTGGTCCGAAGCCTTGCGTTCTTCTGATGTCATCCCGCCATCCCCGGTGGTGGTACTCGTTCCCACCTCGGTGGCGGCGCGTCCCAGGGCTTCCTTGGCCGAGGCGGAGAGCGCGCCGAAGCTCATGCCGGCGATCGTGATGGGGATCTGGAGCTGGATCGGTCTGGTCGCGTGGCGCGTGCCAAGCGTGGTCGCCGTCTCGCACCGTTCGCGGTAGCCCTCAAGCGGATAGCGACTCACCGAAGCAGTGAGGAAGACGAGGTCGTCGAACGTAGGAAGTCGCCGCCGCGCTCCCAAGCCGCGGATTGGGTAGTGGCCGCTCTTCGCCATGTCGTGGATGCGGCTGATGACATCGGGCGGGAAGCTATGGTTCAGACTGTCGACCATTAGTAAACGCTGTGGTGGTGAGTTGCGAAGTGGTAGAGCTGGCGCGCTGAAGCGACCTTGGTGACCCGCTCTGGCTCAATGTGGTCGAATCCGCTGTCCTCCACGAGCCGTTTCACCGCGAGAACGTCGTCGTCGGTTAACTCTTCGATCACTGCGTCGGCGCCCAGCGAGGCGATGGAGCCATACACGAAGATCAACGCCTCGTAGAGGGAGTCACCGAGCGCGTGCCCCGCATTCCCGCCGACGAGAATGGTGCCGGCTTGGGCCATGAATCCGGTCATGGCGCCGGCATCACCCGCAATGGCGAGCGTCCCGCCCTTGAGTGAGATGCCCGCACGGAGCGATGCGTCTCCCTCGACGAAGATCCGCCCGCCACGCGCACTGGCACCGGCGCTCTGGGACGCGCTCCCTTGGACGCGGATGGCTCCGCCCATCAGGTTCTCGCCCACCGACCAACCCACGAAGCCCTCGACGGTGATGTCGGGGCCGCTGCCATCGCCGGCACCGCACAGGCCACCCAGGAAGTACCCCGCGTTGCCCTTCACCGTGATGTGCACCTGCTCGGAGAGACCGACGGCCAGGTTGTGGCGCCCGCGAGGAGCGACCACCGTGGCGTGCCCTCCGGGGCCGAGCGCACGCAGGGCCTGGTTCACCGTCCGGGTACCCAGCAGCTCGCAATCGAGCAAACCGGGTTGGTTCAGCGTGTCCACGTGTAGACCTCCTCGGGATGCGGCTCGAAGACGGCGGCGTCTGCGATCCCCGGGAGCTCGGCCAGGGCCCGGTACTCGGAAGCAACCGCCACGTATCCGGGCGTCTCCGCGACGACGGCGGGCTTGCAGGCGAACGCGTCGCGTACGACCGACATGCCCTCTGCGCTTGTGACGACAAGGGTGAAGAACCCGTCCATCTCCTTCATGACCCAGCGGGTTGCCTCTTCGAGGTCGTCGCCCTGTTCGAGGCGCATCGCCAGGAAGCGGGCGCCCACCTCGGAGTCGTTGTCAGAATCGAAGGCGATACCCTCGTCACGCAGGCGGCGGCGGACGGTGGCGTAGTTGGAGAACGACCCGTTGTGCACGACGCAGAGGTCGCGGTCAGGGACGAAGGGGTGCGAGTGCAAGACGGTGACGGCGGACTCGGTCGCCATGCGCGTGTGCGCAATGGCGAGGTACCCCTTCCAATCGCGCACGTCGTAGCGCTCGCAGGTGTGCGTCGGTCGGCCCGTGTCCTTGAGCACGCGGAGGTTCCATCCGGTACCGAGGACGCGGACCACTGGCCACTGTTCCGCTAGCACTGCCTCCACCCACTCGAGCGCCGATTCGGGAATGTCAACCACTGCACCGGCACCGAACCGGTGCACGTGCGCCCCGCTCGGACACAGGTCGAGTAGGGCGCAGCCGAGTGCCACCCAGTCAACCGGCTCGTCGGCACCCAGCGAGAGGCGCAGGGTCGCGGCGTCGGGTGCCCGTGTTCCCAGTGAGTCGAGGTCGTCAACCTCGCCAACCTCTCGGTCGGCATACACCGCAATGCCCGAGGAATCCGGTCCGCGCTCGTCGAGCGCCTCGAGCATCGGGACGAGCAGCGAACCCAGCCGGGGTTCGAGCAACGGGTCGCGGAGGAGAAGTCCGATCACCCCACACACGGTCAGTGCGCGCCCACTGAGATCGGCCTCTGATAGCGCTCCACGTACGGCGGCACAGCCACGGCCACACGCAGCCTCGGGTCGGGGAGCGCCGTATCGACGACGGTGCGAAAGGGGATAACGCCAGCCCAGATCTCGAGGTCGTAGTCCTCCTTCTCGTCGAGCGGGAACCCGGTTCTGACCTTGGCAGAGCACTCATCGAGCGGGAGCCGAAGCAACATCGTGCTGCGGAGCTCCTTCTCCGTCGGTGACCGGGCGTCGCGGCTGCGTCCAGGGACAATGTGGTCAACCATCAGATCGAGACCGTGGCGCTTCTCGTCCAAGTCCTTGACTTCGCTGGCCTTCCCGAGAATCACTACCGAGCGATAGTTGATGTCGGTGTTGTAAGTCGAACGGGCCACGACCAGGCCGTCGACGAAGGTCACCGTCATGCAGATCTCGGCGCGGTCGGCTCGCGCCCCCCGGAAGAGCCGGCTGGCCGCCGATCCGTGCAAGTAGACCGTGTCGCCGTCACGGCCATAGGCGAGCGGGATCACCACCGGGAAGCCGCCGTCGGTGCACAGGCCGACGTGACAGACGAATCCCTCGTCCAGAATGGCGTCGACCGTGTCCCGGTCGTAGGCCGCTCGGTGAGCGTAGCGGTGCAGGGTGGTGCGCTCAGAGACCGGTTCGCTCACTGCGCTCCTCTCGGCCCGGGTGGCGGTGCGGCCGGGTGGCCGCCTGTGGTCATTATGACCGTGGGGCGTTGCCTGTCAAGAAACGGCGTAGAGAAATATGCAACAGCGCAGGGCTGCATTACCACTGTGTTTCCGAGCGCTTTGTTAATCGGCGCGTAACCATTGGGCGTTTCCCGTGGGGCAACATCGTTGACGAGGACCCAAACACACTCGACAACCTCACGGAGGTGATCGGCCTTGACGACCACAGTGGAGCAGCCGTCAGCCACGATCACGAACGCGGCGGAGCTCGAAGAGGCGACGAGACGCGACGGCGTGGAGTTTCTGTTCGCGATGTTCGTCGACATGCATGGCAAGCCCTGCGCCAAGATGGTGCCGGTTTCGGCCATCGAGGGTTTATTGGCCGATGGCGCTGGGTTTGCCGGCTTCGCTGCTGGCCCGATGGGACAGACCCCGGCGTCACCGGACATCTTGGCAATGCCCGACCTTTCCTCGTACATGCCGGCCCCGTGGCAACCCGGACTCGGGATCATCCAGTGCGACCCGTACGTGCTGGGCGAGCCGTGGCCGTATGCCCCGCGGGTCATCCTGCGACGCCAGGTTGAGCGCCTGGCCCAGGCGGGCTATTTCATGGGTGTCGGGGCCGAAGCGGAGTACTTCCTCGTGCGCCGGTCACCCGACGGCGGGATCTCGGTGGCCGACCCGATGGACCAAGCGAAAGCACCGTGTTACGACGCCCGCGCGTTGACTCGCATGTTCGACCACCTGACGACCGTGTCTCGTCATATGAACACGCTCGGTTGGTCCAACTACGCCAACGATCACGAGGACGCCAACGGGCAGTTCGAGCAGAATTTCCGCTACGCCGACCCGTTGACCACGGCCGACAGGGTGATCGTCTTCCGCTACATGGTGCACACCCTGGCGGCACAGGCCGGGATGCTCGCCACATTCATGCCCAAACCATTCACCAATCTGACCGGGAACGGGCTGCACATGCACCTCAGCCTGTGGAGCGAAGCCGGCGAAGAGCTCTTCGCCGATGACGAGGATGGACGCGGGCTGGGACTCTCGTCGCTCGGCTACTCCTTCATCGGCGGCCTGCTCGAGCACGCCGAAGCGCTGGCCGCCGTGGCCTGCCCGACGGTGAACTCATACAAGCGGCTGGCAGCGCCTGCCCCGAACTCCGGCGCGGCCTGGTCACCCTCCTATGTCACCTACGGCGGCAACGACCGGACCCACATGCTGCGCGTCCCCGAGTCCGGGCGTGTCGAGGACCGCTGCATCGACGGATCGGCCAACCCGTACCTTGCGATGAGTGCGTTGATCGCCGCCGGCCTCGACGGCATCGACCGGGAGATCGACCCCGGCGATCCGTGCGAACTGAATCTGCTCACGCTGTCGCCGCTCGAGGCGCCCACGCACGGACTCCGCTCCATGCCCATGACGTTGTGGGACGCGCTCGACCACCTGGAAATCGACGAGGCATTGCGCGCGGGGTTGGGCAAGACACCGGACTGCGACTACGTCGACTACTTCATCAGGATCAAGCGCGACGAAGTACGAGCCTCGCAGGCCGAGGTGACGCCCTGGGAGCTGGACAGGTATCTGAGCGCCTTTTGATGTTCCGACGAACCAAGAAATCAGCAGTAGCGACCCCCTCCGACCCGACGAGGAGACCCCATGAGTGAACAAGGCACTGTGACGAGCCCCCCCGAGATCGCCACCTCTCTGAGTCGAGGAACGAACTGGTGGGGCGCGTTCGTTATCGGATTAGCCGGCACCATTCTGGTGACCGGTATCGTCCCATTTGCGGTCTCGTCGATGGGTGCGGCTGCCATCCCCGCCATCGCACTGGTCGTGATCATCGGTCTCATCGTGTGCCTGTGCATGGGAGAACTGGCCGCACTGCTTCCGCATCGGACTGGCGGTATGCCGTCGTATGCCTACGACAGCTTCGAACCGCTCGGTCATAAGACAGCCAAACACATCGGCGGTGTGTCGAGTTGGGGCTATTGGCTCGGGTGGTTTCCCGTTGCGCCCATCAACATGTTGTTGGCGGCGGGGTACATCGCCGTCCTCTTCCACGTGCCACTCGGTCGCAGCTTCTCGCCGCTTGGCTCGTTGGGCACGCCTGTTTCGATGGGGGTCCTGGTGATCACCTTTGTTGGATTGATCGGGCTGTACATCCTGTGTTCGTTTGGTATCAGGCTCGGAGCGACGTTCGCCACCATCCTCGGCGTCACGTCGATGGTGCCCCTAACCCTTCTAATTCTCCTGCCGGTCTTCAAGCCGTCCACCTTCCACTGGTCGAACATCTCCGGGTTCCACTTCGCAAGCCCGGCCAACTCAGGCTTCATCTTCTTCATGGCGTGGGTCTTCGTGATCTCGTGGAATGCGATCGCCATGGAGGCGGCCGCGTGCTACATCGGCGAGTGTCGCGACCCGGCCCGCGACGCCAAGATCGCCCTGACGGCCGAAGGCCTCTACGGCGTGTTCGTCTACATCGGCACCGCAATCGTGTTCGTGGGTGTGCTCGGCGCGTCGCTGAAGACTGCTGACCCATTGACGCTGTACACGAGCTTTTGCGACCACATCTTCGGCAACGCGGCCTGGGTGAAATACGTCATCGGGATCCCTCTCATCTTCGCCCTGATTCTCTCCGTGCTCAACGCGATCATGGGCGTGGCTCGATCGCTGTTCCAGGCCTCCGAAGATCGACTGCTGCCGAAGTTCTTCGAGCACCAGAACAAGCACCACGTGCCGGACCGGGCCATGGCTTTCAACGTCGCCTGCGCCCTCATTGTCAGCCTCTTCGGCTCGCCGGTGCGCATCTACATCTTCTCGAACGTGGGCTACTTGGTCGCGGTCTGCGCCTCGATGTACGGGTACTTCGTCATGCGCCAGTTCCGATCCGAGAAGGTCAGCCCCTTCCGGATGCCGGGATGGTTCCGTTGGGTAGCGCTCGCCGTGGCCCTCTTCTTAACGTTCGACTACTTCGTGGGCGGTTGGAACTCGCCCGACATCGTGGTGGGTCCCGGACAGGGTCATTTCCTCTACATCCTGGGCCTGGTGATCGTGGCGGCGTACGTCCCCCTCTACTGGTGGCGCAAAATCAGTGACCAGCGACACGGGATTGCGCCCTCCGACGAGATGCCCCTGGTCGTGGGATCTCCCGGCGGGGTCGACTTCGGTGACATGCCCGAACCTACGGTGGTGTCCGAGGGAACGATGCCGACCCTGTCCACCATGCAGGCGGAGACCGAACTGTGACGGTTGCCCCGCCAGCGACCGAGTCGTCGGCACCAGCGCCAGACCCCGGACCCGTCCGGCGCCGGTTCGGACGGCGCAAGTTCGACAAGCAACCGGCGCAACCAGCCGCGGTGCTCATCGCATCGAACGGCGTGGCGGTGCCCGGGTCGGCGGTCCGACTCGCCCTGCGCATGGGAGGCGGCGAGCCGGTCGCCGTCCTCAACATCGCCCGGCTCTACGGCTCGAGCCTCGGTCTCCAGAACCCAGGTCTGATGCCGACACGCAAGGAGCTGGCGGAGCAGAAGCAGGTCGTGGAACGGGCTGTCCTCTCGGTCGAGAAGGCGGGTGCCCAGGCCTGGGGTCAGCTGGCCATCACTCGCCGTCCGGCCAAGACCATCGCAGCCGCGGCCAAGGCGCGCGGCGTCCGCCACGTCATCGTGGTCAGGCCCGAGCAGCCAGTGCGGTGGCGCCAAGTGGTCGAGGGTGACCTCCTCAAGGAGGTCGCCCGCAAGTTGGGGCCCGGAGTCGAAGTCGAGGGGGTTAGCCCCTGAGAGACCGGTCGCATCTCCCGAACCAACCGACGTCAACCAGAAAGAAGAACGACGATGTACCTCAGCATGCAACGGGTTCGGTTCTCGAGCCCCGACGCCTACGACAAGTTTCGGACGGTGTTCAGCGACGTGCGCCACCACCTGCTCACGAAGCCGGGTTTCATCCACCTGACATGGTGGGAGCACCCCGACGAGCCCGGTTGGTACAACGAGATTTCCATGTGGGCGTCCAAGGAAGCCGTTGACGACTGGCACATGGACACCTACCACAAGCACGCCAAGGAATGGGCGGCCAACGGCGCCATCATGGAGGACATCATCACCAACTTCGAGCTCAAGGCGACGAGGCTGCTCCGTATCTGCCCGACCTGTGGGACCCTCCAGGACAAGGAGTACGAACTCGCGTCGGAACAGAAGGTGTTGGAAGAGCCCTGCCCGAAGTGTGGCTTCAACTTCCCTGTGGCCAAGGCAACAGACAACAGCACGGCGGTCTTCAAGGACATTTGAGGTGGCTCAGCGTCGCCTGACAACCAGTTGGAAGGAAGAAATGACGGCCACCGACGTATCGGGGATAGAGGGGACAGGCTCAGCATTCACGTTGGACGGATTCTTGGAGATGCGCTCGCGGACGCGTTCGGCGGTCCACTTGATCGCGGAGCAGATCACGCCAGGCATGTCCGAAGAGCAGGCGAAAGAGCTGGCGCGGGCGACGCTCAAGGACATGGAGATGAGGCGGGGGTGGCATCACATCATCGTGCGATGCGGATCGAATACCACGAAGGACTTCATGGAGCGCTCCGAGCCGGGCGTCATCCTCGGTGACTCCGACATCTTCTTCGTCGACATTGGACCCGTCTACGGGGACCTCGAGGGAGATGCTGGCGACACGTTCGTCTTGGGCGACGACTCGGACCACCTCCGGGCACGAGATGACGTACGGCGGATCTGGGAGGTCGTGCGAGCAAGGTGGCTCGCAGACGGCGCTACGGGATCCGAGCTCTACCAGTTCGCCACAGAGACTGCTGAGTCGCTCGGCTGGAGACTCAACATGGATCTCTCTGGTCATCGCCTCTCGGAGTATCCCCACGCCGCGCACTACGACGGGCCCCTTGCTGATGTGGAGTTCGCACCGGGTCCAGGTCTGTGGGTTCTCGAGATAGCGATCGCTCACAGCGACGGCCACTTCGGAGCGTTTTACGAGGATCTGCTGCTGGAGGACCAGTCATTCCCTCCGGGGACGTTTCTTGGCTCCTCGGCGCCGGACTAGCCAACGCAGTCTCCTGGGCGGTTGGAGCCACGGGTTCCACGACGGTCGGTAGGCAGGACACCGTAGGGTCGAGGTATGTCCGCGCTCACGCTCTACGGCGTCACCGTTCTGACCTTTATGATGGTCATGTACGCCCTCGAACGCCGGGGTCGGCGCTATGTGCTGCTTTTTGCCCTCGGGTGCGCGCTCTCGAGCAGCTACGGGTTCTTCAGCGGGGCATGGCCCTTCGGTGTTGTCGAGAGCATCTGGTGTGTACTTGCGCTGGCGAGATACCGCGGGGAGCCGGTGCCGACGCCCTGATCGACCGAAGGCGTCCCCCACCGCTCTACGGATTCGGCGTCATCCTTAACGCGGCATTCACGGGACGCCAATGCGTGCGAAACAGGGACCAGGCACCCTGGAGTGAAGCTCCTCTCACCGGAGGCTCCCTAGCCCTGTGACGATCGACATCGGCGAAGACACCCACCAAAAGGCACTGCAGATCAACCTCGATCCACGTTGGTACGGCACGATCGCCGAGATCGGTGCTGGCCAAGAGGTGGCGCGATGGTTCTTCCGAGTGGGCGGTGCGGCTGGCACCATCGCGAAATCGATTTCTGCCTATGACATGGCGGTGAGCGACGCCATCTACGGTGAGGCCGACCGCTATGTCTCAGCCGGGCGCCTCCAGGCAATGCTGGACCATGAGTACCAGCTGAACCTGGAACGACTGGGCAACAAGCGTGGCGACACCACCGCTTTTTTCGCGTTCGCCAACACAGTGGTGGCCAGGAGTTACCGCGGCTCCAACGAGTGTCATGGTTGGATGGGCCTCAAATTTCAGGCCCACCCGAGGGACGATCCCAGCCAGATCATCCTGCATGTCCGCATGCTCGACGTGGAGACCTCTCTCCAGCAAGAAGCCATCGGGGTCGTGGGCGTCAATCTGCTGCATGGGGCGTTCTTCCAGCACCACGAGCCGGATCTCCTAATCGAGAGCCTGTTGGATCGGCTCACCGTCGGTCGGATCGAGATCGACATGGTCGAGTTCCGTGGGATCGAGTTCAGGCGTGTCGACAACCGGCTCATGGCGCTCAAGCTCGTGCAGCTTGGCTTGAGTGGGCTCGCCATGTTCGGCCCTGACCGCGAAGTGCTGCAGCCAAGCGAGGCGCTGCGCAAGCGTGCACTTCTGGTCGAGCGAGGAAGCTTCCGACCTCCGACCCTCGTGAACCTCGACATGCTGACCTGTGCATTGGCGAAATTCGAGGCGGACCCCGCTGTGGCCGGCGTCTCGGTGCTTCCACTTGCCGAGCTGACTATGCGGAACCTGCTTGCAGGCGGGGAGGACGTGGACCGACGTGACTTTCTCGCGCGGGCCGACCTCCTCGCCGCGTGTGGGATGACGGTCGTGATCTCGGACTATTTCGAGTACTACCGACTAGCGGCGTACCTCGCAGAGCGGACCACCGAACGAATCGGCATCGTTATGGGGGTTCCGAGCCTCATCGATCTCTTCGACGAGTCGACCTATTGCCAACTCCCGGGCGGCATTCTGGAGAGCTTCGGTCGACTCTTCAAGAACGATCTGCGCGTGTACGTGTATCCACTCCGCCGCACAGCGGCTGATCTGCTGCAGACTGTCGAGTCGATCCAAGTCGACCGTTCCCTTCGTCCGCTCTACGAATACCTTGCGATGAGAGGAAGCTTCGTACCCCTGGACAACTATCAGGACGCCTATCTCGAGATCTTCAGCCGCGACGTCCTCAAACGAATCGGCACCGGGGACGTGGTATGGGAGGACATGGTGCCTTTCGAGGTCGCTCAGTTGATCAAACAGAGATCATTTTTCGACTACGCACAGGGCAATCGCGACTGATCGATGGTGCAAGCAACGCTGAAAGGGCTCCTGATCGATATCGACGGAGTATTGACTGTGTCCTGGAAGCCTTTACCTGGTGCGTCAGATTGCTTCCAGTGGCTTCGCCAGTCAGCGCTTCCGTTCAGGCTCGTCACGAACACGTCTTCGAAGTCGCGTCGGCAGATTGCCGATACCTTGAGCGAGGCGGGCCTCCAGGTGGATCCGTCAGAGATCTCCACGGCAGTGTCGAGTGCTGCGCGCCATCTGGCGGAGCGCTACGCCGGCGAGGCCTGTCTTGTTGTGAACGAGGGACCGCTGGACGAGGACCTGTCGGACGTGACCCAAACTTCCGATCCGCGATCGGCCAGGGTGGTACTGCTCGGAGGCGCCGGTCCGAGCACCGGCTACTGCGAATTCGACACTGTGTTCAAGTTGGCACATGAAGGGGTGCCGGTTCTCGCGCTCCATCGCAATACACGATTCCAAACTGCCGACGGCCCAGCCATGGACATGGGGGCATTCATCTTGGGTCTCGAGGCAGCGGCCCATGTAGACATCCCGGTGCTGGGAAAACCTTCCGGCGATTTCTTTGAGGCAGCGCTGAAGCAGATGGATCTCACCGCAGGCGAGGTGGCCATGGTGGGTGACGATGTCTACGCCGACGTGCTCGGTGCACAGAAGGCCGGCATCACGGGCGTGCTTGTCAAGACCGGAAAGTTCGATCAACGCGAGCTGGACAAAATAAGTCCGAGTCCTGATCACGTCATCGAAGAGATCGGGCGGCTTCCCGAGCTGCTGCGGACCTTCATAAGGAAATGAACAGAACGAACGAGAACGAGCGTCGAGGCGGTTGGCGCCCGGACCCATATCCCCTTATGGCAACGGGTCTCGCCGTTGCGTGTGGACCAAGGCAGGTGGTCCGAGCGCCACCCATCTGGCCCCGCCGACAGCCCAATTGCCCAACCTTCCTCGCCGCATTTTGATCAATGTGAGCAGACGTGGCGTGGAACGACGTCCTTATCTGACCAGGTGGAATAGTTCGGCTGACCACTCAAACTGACTGGACTGCCCGCTTCGTCAATCTGACGTCCAATAACGCCACCCATTCAGCTCTGCGCCTTGCTTGACCGAGTTGTTCCCCAAACACGCCGTTGTGCGCTCTCCCCGCAGCGCACAAGCCGGCCAGTAGGCCGGCTTCACGCAGTGTGATCCCTCGACGGTGCCCCGACGCGTCAAGGGTCGCTGCGGGACTACGCCTTGCTCCGTGTCCTCGCTCGCCTCCGGCGACCCTTGACGCGTCTGGCCATTCCGGCATCTCGTGGCGACTTGAGTGTGGACGACTCAGTTTCGTGCGCGATTCGTGCGCGAAGTATCGGCAATTTTGGGTCGCGAGCGGTCACCACGGGTCAGTCGACATGCTTGTCTGCCTGCGGTGACGCGGGAGGGTACTGGTAGGGAACATGCTCCTGCGGCGCCGCTAGGTTGTGAGTTCGAATCTCACCCCCGGAGCTTTCGCTCGGTGTTCTTGGTGGACTT
>DATJTU010000262.1:0-2436 GCA_035503015.1 Acidimicrobiales bacterium
ACTCGTTCACTGCCACGCTGACGCAGGTGGCCGAGATCGACGAGCACACCGTGCTGGCGATGGTGGAGATCAAGGCGGCGCGTCTGGGCCGGACGCTGCACAACTTCGCGGGGATCCTCGTCCGGATCTCCGACGCCGGGAAGATGACCGAGTACCGGATGGTCGAGGCGTTGCCCGAGGAGAGCGACCGCTTCTGGTCGGCCTGAGCCTCGGACGTCGAGCGTTCCTCGTTCAGGCCGGGTTGCGCAGCGCGGGCAGCAGGCGCTTGGCATCGCGCTCGGACTCGAGCACGCTCTGCAATTTCGAGAGCGCCCCGCCGCCCAGGCCGTTGCCGTTCGCCGCCAGGTTGTGCCGCTCCTCCGGGTCCTGTGTCAGGTTGTGCAGCTCGTAGATCGACTCGGCGGCAGGGCCGAGGAAGGGATTGCCCGCGATGCCGTGTGCGGCGTGCCACTCGTCGAGGCGCTCGTAGTAGTGGTTCAGCTTCCAGAGCTCGGGGGCACCCCCCTCCCCGGTCGGGAGGGATGTGATCACCGACTCGACGCGTGACGGCGTCTGCACTTTCTCGAAGGGCTCGCCGCTGAACATGCCGTTCTGGCTGATCCCGCTGGAGATGTCGTCCTCGGTCATGAAATAGACGGGCTCGGCGGCGTCTGCGACCGCAGCAGACCCGCGGATGACCCCGCTCAGGTCGCGCCCCGGCAACGGGTGCGCCTCGTCGTGATGGGCCGAGACCCCTTCCCTCGCCTGCTCGACGTCGATGCCGGCCAGCCCCAACAGCGTCGGCACGAGGTCGACGTGACTCGTCGGGATCGTCACGCCGTCGTCGGCCGACGCGACACCAGGACCGCGCACGATGAAGGGCACCCGGAGCGCCTCGTCGTACGCGTTGTACCACTTCTGGACGAGACCGCCGTGGGCGCCACCGAGGTCGCCGTGGTCGGACGTGAAGACGACGATCGTCTCGTCGGCCATGCCGGTCGACTCGAGGGCCTCGAGGACCCGGCCGATGGCGCGGTCCGCGAGCTTGTGCAGGTAGTAGTAGAGGCGGCGGTAGGCGAGGTCGGCCGGCTGCTCGTAGATGATCTGTGGCCACAGGCGCAGCCAGTTCTCCTGGCACGGCGGCCGCCCGGCGAACGAGTCGCCCTGCGACGGCGCCTCCTCGATGTCGGGCACCGTGTCGTCGGGCGGCGGCATCTGCAGCAGCTGCTCCCAGCCGAAGCCCGCGAACGCGATGTCGTGCGGGTTCACGAAGGACGCGACGGCGAGCCACGGCCCGTCACGGCGCGCCGCCGCGAGCTCGTCGAACAGCTCGACGACCTGGGTGGCGAAGACACCGTCTCGCACCGCGCCGCAGTCGGCGCGGTCGGCCCCGTGCGGCTCGCGGCCGATCCAGCCCGAGAAGCCGTAGGGGTCGAGCCGGTCCGCCCGCCGGTAGGCCTCGGTGTTGGACGCGATCGGCTTCCCGTCGGCGTCGGACGCCATCAACGAGTCGTGGCTGCCCGGCACGAGCAGGTCGGCGTGCGAGATGTGCCACTTGCCCCGGTAGTGGGTCTGGTACCCCCCGGCCCGGAACCAGTCGCCGAGCGTGGGGACCGAGTCGGGGTCGAGCCAGTGCATGCCCGGATCGGTCGCCTTCTTCGCCAGCCCGTCGGTCTGCGACGACCCGTGCAGCGAGGGGTACTGGCCGGTGAAGAGCGTGGCCCGGCTGGGCAGGCAGGCCGTCGAGCCGGCGTAGTGGCGGTGGAACTCGAGCCCGCTGCTGCGCAACGCCTCGCGGGCGGGCAGCTGCTCGCGCCGGAAGCGGGCCACCGACTCGGACTCGTACGGGGGCGGATAGCGCTCCTCGTCGGTCATGATCACCAGCACGTTGGGACGGTCCACCGGGATGCTTCCAACCTCTCTCCGGCGCCCTCGGCCGAATGCGGGCTGCAACCTACAGCGCACCCGGTCGGCGCTCGGTTCGGGCGCACCAGATTCGCGCCCCGAAGCGCTCGTCCGCACCCGGTTGGCGCGAGCTCGCTCAGGCAACAACCAGGCACGCGCCACGCACGAGCCGCGCACGGACGGCGCACCGCGACCCTCCGACACGCCCAAATTGCGGGGGACACGTCCCGCCCGGCGGACAAAACGACGACAACCGGGAGCCCGGCCCGGCCCGCACGGCGGGGACGGCCGCGCCGACCCCAGCCGACGCCCGCCCTCGTGCGCCACGTTTGCCCTGCTCACACCCGATCTCGACCCCCGTCTCGCCCGTCTCGGAGACGTGTGAGGCGGAGGGCCGACACGGGCCTTCAGAGCGAGACATGCTGCACACACGCATGGGACAGGAGGTCCGTAGCGTGTCCAGCCGATGGACCAGGCGGAAGCTACTTTCGCGGGAGCTCACGAGGCGTTGAGTTCGCACGCCCTCACCCAGCACGCCGTCGGCGCGCTGGT
>DATJTU010000263.1:0-3916 GCA_035503015.1 Acidimicrobiales bacterium
GACGACGCCGTCGCGAGGTCGCCGGCCCAGACATAGCTCATGGCCAAGATGTTGAGCGCCACCGAGAGGAAGGTCAGGCCGCCCGCCTCCCGCGCGCTCTCGACCGCCTTGGTCGCCAGCCAGCGGTAGCTGTCGAAGTCCCAGGCGATGATCGCTGCCCCGCAGGGGTGGCCGTACCAGCGCACCCGCTCCTCCGGAGGGAAGCTCGCCACCCGGAACGCGGCGAGTGCGTCGCGCAGGACGGGGTCAGCCGCCGCGGGCCCCTCCACGATCGCCAGGGCGTGGCCCTGGCACAGCAGCTCGTGGGGAGCCGGCGCGCCGTCGATGGGCGGCGCCGACAGTGCCGCTTTGGCGATCTCTTCGAGCTCCCCGTCGCGGCCGAGCTGGCCGACGGTGACGGCGACCGCCATCGCCCCGACGTACGCCGCCCGCGCCAAGGACGGGTCGACCGATTCGAGCCGGCGGGCCGCGGCGAGCTCGAGTCCCGGTGCCTGGCGGTGGTCGCCCCACGCCGACGCGTGCAGACCTTGCAGGATCTCGAGCTGCGCCCGGCCCTGGTCGTCGAGGTACCCCCGCTCGGCCGCGGCGAGCAGGGCACCCGACGCCTCGAACGATCCCGCCTCGAGGTGTGCCGCGGCCGCGGCCAGGGTGCGCCCTGCACGCCGCGCCGGGTCGACGCTCAACATGGCGGAGCGCTCGAGCAGGGCGGCACCCGCCGCCAGCCCGCCCCGGGACTGCGCGCGTCCGGCCGAGGCCTCGAGCTCGGCCGCGACCTCCTTGTCCGGACCGCTCGTCGCGAGGGCGCGGTGCCAGGCCCGCCGATCGGGGTCGACCGCCGCGTCGGTCACCTCTCCGAGCGCGGCGTGCGCGTGCCGGCGCTCTTCCGCCGAGGCCATGCGGTACGCGGCCGATCGCACCGAGGGATGGCGGAACCAGACCCCTGTCCCCAACTCGACCAGATCGGCGTCCACCGCCGCCGCGGCCACCGAGCCCTCGATGCCCAACCGGGCGGCCGCCCGCCAGACGAGGACGGGGTCGCCCGTCGGCTCCGCCGCAGCCACGGTGAGGAGGCGCCGAGTGGGCTCAGGCAGCTCCGCGAGGCGCCGGCGGAAGTTCTCCTCGATCTGGCCGCCGACCGAGAGTGGCCCGGGAAGCCCGAAGCCGCCCGCCACCGCACCCGTGGTCAGACCTTTTGGCCACTCGAGGAGCGCAAGAGGATTCCCGTGGGTCTCGGCGACGATGCGGTCGCGCACGGCATCGTCGAGCGGAGCGCGGAGCGCGGACCCCAGCAGCGTGCGCGCGTCCGAGTCGGGCAGGCTGTCGATGTTCATCTGCGGCAACCCGTCCAACTCGGCGGTCGGCTCGCGGACGACGAAGATCATGCCGACCCGGTCGACCATGAGCCGGCGCGCCGCGAAGCCCAGGCTGTGGGCGGAGGAGCGATCCAACCACTGCGCGTCGTCGACGACACAGAGCAGCGGGGCCCACTCGGCGCTCTCGCTGAGCAGACTCAAGACCGCCAGGCCGAGCAAGAAGCGATCCGGTGCGCGTCCCGCCGCGAGCCCGAGGGCGGTGCTGATGGCCTCACGCTGCGGCTCGGACAGACGCGCCAAGCGGTCGAGCATCGGCATGCAGAGCTGATGGAGGCCTGCGAAGGGTAATTCCATCTCGGACTCGACCCCGGCCGCGCGCGCGACCTCGAAGCCCTCTGCCGAACTCAGCGCGTACTGGACCAGCGCGGTCTTCCCGATGCCAGGCTCTCCGGTGATGACGAGCGCCCGGCTGCGGCCGTCGCGCACATCGCGTAGCAACTGATCCATCTCGCGGCACTCGACCGCACGCCCGACCAAGGTCCTGGAAGCCGACCCCTTGTTCGTCGTGTCCGGGCGGCCTGCCATCCGGTGCAGCCTAACAATGGCCGTTTCGCAATGCTCCTGGTGAAGACCGACCCGCGTCCCACGGATCGACGCGCGCCGTCGCAGTCGGCGTCGTGCCTGACGCCGTTGTCAGTTTCCCGGGTGACACAAAGGTTGAGGGCGCCGATCGCGCGTTGGACGCGCGACGTCTCACCAGTGGGTTCCCCTGGTGCGACATCGCGCCCCGTCGTGCGACCGTGTGGGATGCGCCGCTCCTGAAGGCGAGGAGACATCGGCCGGGGTGACCTCCGAGCCGGGCCATCGACAAATCGATCGAGCTTTGAAGGACCGAACGTGGACGAACACTTTCCGCTCTATTTGATGCCTTTCGACCACCGCCGTTCGTTCGAACGGGGATTCTTCGACAGCAGCCCTCCCATTCCGGAGCCGGTCCGGCGCTGCATCACCCAGCTGAAACAGGTCATCTTCGACGCCAATCAGCTCGCCGTGGCGCAGGGCGCCCCGCGCAACCAGTGCGGCGTGCTCGTCGACGAGGAGTACGGCGCGACGATCGCCAGAGAGGCCACGGCGGCGGGTACGCCGCTGGCCATGCCCGTGGAACGCTCGGGGCAGGAGGAGTTCGAGTTCGAGTACGGCGACAGGTTCGCCGAACACATCGAAGCGTTCGACCCGCTCTTCACGAAGGTGCTCGTGCGTTGGAATCCCGAAGGCGATGTCGCGCTGAATCGACGCCAGGGGGCCCGACTGGCCACGCTCGGCGCGTGGCTGAAGGAACACGGCCGGCAGTTCCTCTTCGAGTTGCTCGTGCCGGCGACGAAGGACCAGCAGCACGAGTGTGACAAGCAAGGACTCGACTACGACACAGACCTCAGGCCGCAGTTGGCTGTGCAGGCGATCGCCCAACTCCAGGCGATCGACGTCGAGCCCACCATCTGGAAGGTCGAGGGGTTCGACAACGTACGGCAGGCCGACGCCCTGGTGCGCCAGGCTCAGTCGGGGGGTCGCGAGGACGTGCGGTGCATCGTGCTGGGCCGCGGCAGTGACTGGGCCCAGGTCACCCGTTGGTTGCAGACGGCCGGGTACGTCGAGGGCTTCTGCGGGTTTGCGGTCGGCCGCACCCTGTGGAGCCACGCTGTCGGCGACTACCTCGCCGGGCGACTCACGGCGGAGCAGGCGACGTCCGCGATCGCGGAGCGCTACCTCAGCTTGATCCACCTCTACGAAGGCGCCTCCGCGCTCGGCCGTGCGGGCGGTCTGGAGCGACAGCCCTCCGTGCCGACCCAAGCCTCGAGCAGGCGGCACGCGCAGCGGCTACGTCTCTGAGGAGGGCTGGTCACGGCCGGCAGCCGTTGCGCCCGGCCCAGACCAGGAAGTCCCACTGGCGCGATCAGGCCGGATCGGGAGAGAATTTTGGATCAGGTCGCGCCTGAGACGGGTTGCGCCGCAGAAGGAGCACACAGATGGACGACCCTCAGTCGGCCTTGGAGAGCAGTGGGGCCAATGGGGCCAACGGGGCCGACCCCGGGTCGGCGAGGCAGGACAGCGCCACCGGTCCCGGCGCGGACGCCGCGGGACCACCCGCTGAGAACCGGTCGTCCCTGCCCCCACCCCCACCGCCCGGCGCTGGCGGCGCGCGCCAGCCGGGGCAACCAGGGCGCACCGGGCAACCCGGGCAGCCGGCACCCCGCCCGATTCATCGTGTGCCGTGGTTCTGGCTGATCGCGCTGATCCTCCTGCTCGTGAACTGGGCCGCCTTCGCCATGAGCAACTCCTCCCATTCGCAGCCCCGCGTCACGGTCCCCTTCAGTCCGTACTTCATCTCACAGGTCGACGGGGGCAAGGTGCAGTCGATCTCCTCGACCGGCGACACCATCCAGGGCACCTTCAAGAGCAAGGTCCGGTATCCGGCGAACGACAAGAAGGCAACGCCGACGACGCTCTTCTCGACCCAGGTGCCGTCGTTCTGGAACGACAACCAGCTCACACAGCTCCTGCAGTCGAAGGGTGTCGAGGTCAACGCGCAGTCGACGTCGAGCTCG
>DATJTU010000264.1:0-16976 GCA_035503015.1 Acidimicrobiales bacterium
GGTGCCGGGCGGCGACGAGGCGACGGTGCGCCGCGTCCTCGACGTCAACTTCTTCGCCACCGTGACCGGCACGCTCGCCGTCGTCCCGGCGATGGTCGAACGCGCCTGGGGCATCGTCGTCAACGTGTCGTCCGACACCGCCCGAGCTCCCGAGCCCCGACAAGGCGCCTACGCCGCGTCCAAGGCCGCCATCTCAGCCTTCAGCGAGTCGGTCGCCAACGAGGTGGCTCCACTCGGCGTCCACGTGCACGTCCTCTATCCCGGATGGGTGCCGACGGCGATGGGCCTGTCGGGCAACGAGGATGGCGGGTCGCTGCCACCCAAGATGGTGCGCCGCACGGCCGAACAGGTGGCGACGCTGACGGTCCATCGCATGGGCGGGCCGCTGATCGACATCAACGCGGCGCGTCTCCCGCTCCTGGCGCCGATCGCCCGGACGCTGGCGCCACGCTCGTACGCCAAGGCCATGCGGCGGCTCGCGACCACCGGACCGGCACGGGGCGCCTAGAAGTAGATGATCCCCTTGGCGCGCTCGGTGACCTCGTCGAGGTCGTCGGTCCAGGCGCCAGTCGAGAGGTACTTCCATCCGCCGTCGGCGGAGACCACGACGATCGAGGCGGCCTCGCCCTCGGGCAGCGACGCTGCGCACTTGACCGCGCCGGCGAGTGCCGCGCCCGACGAGATCCCGGCGAAGATGCCGACCTCGGTCAGACGCCGCGTCCACTCGATGGACTCGCGGGGCCGCACGACGGTCTTGCGGTCGAGCAGGTCGGCCCCGCCCAGGCTCTCGAAGATGGGCGGGATGTAGCCGTCGTCGAGGTTGCGCAACCCGTCGACCATCTCGCCCGCGGGTGGCTCGACGGCCCAGATCTGCACCTTCTCCCCGAGCTTCTCGCGCAGGAAGCGGCCCACGCCGAGCAGCGTCCCCGACGTCCCGAGGCCGGCGACGAAGTGCGTGATGCCCGGGCAGTCCCGCAGGATCTCGGGACCGGTCCCCTCGTAGTGCGCCTTGGGGTTGGCCGGGTTGGCGTACTGGTACAGGAACACCCACTCGGGGTGCTCCTCGGCCAGGCCGCGCGCCATGCGCACCGCACCGTTGGAGCCCTCGGTCCCGGGGGACTCGATGATCTCGGCACCCCAGAGCTCGAGCAGCTGGCGGCGCTCGACCGACACGTTCGTCGGCATCACCGCTTTCAGGTGGTAGCCCTTCACCCGGCACACCATGGCGAGCCCGATGCCGGTGTTGCCCGAGGTGGGCTCCATCAGCACCTGACCCGGCTTGCCCGGGACGAGCACGCCGGCGCGCTCGGCCTCCTCGATCATCGAGAGCGCGACGCGGTCCTTGACCGACCCACCCGGGTTCTGCCCCTCAAGCTTGATAAAGAGCCGTGCCGCGGGGTTGGGGCTGAGCGTCGAGATGTCGACCAGTGGCGTGTTGCCGATCAGGTCGAGGACCGACGGATAGAGCGTCACGACTCCGGACCGCTCGCCGGCGTCAGCCGCCGGCCACGGCGGGGAGGATCGACACCTCCGCGCCGTCGTGGACCGGTGTGTCGAGGCCGTCCAGATAGCGGACGTCGTCGTCGTCGACGTAGACGTTCACGAACTTGTGCAACGCACCGTCGGTGGTGAGGACCTGGCCCGCCATGCCGGGGTACTCGGCCACGAGCTTCCCGAGGACCTCGCCGATGGTCGACCCGTCCACGCTGACGACGGAGGCGCCACCAGCCTGGGTGCGCAGGACGGTCGGGAGGCGGACATCGACGGCCACGGGGGTCTCCTCGCTGGGTCTGTGGGCATGCACCGCCCGGCCTGGCCGGCGCCGGTGATTGTTGACTGATTCGGTAACGATTCTACAAGGCCCCCGGACCCGGCACGTCGAGGCCGGAGGGGACGAGTCAGGAGGGGACGAGTCAGGCGGGGTCGAGGCCGGGGACGGCGAGGCCGGGGACGGCGAGGCCGGGGACGTCTACGGGCTCCTCGGCGATCACCCCGTCACGGATCCGGTAGCTGCGGACGACCGGGTGGGTGTCCCGCAAGGAGACGAGGACGTAGTGCCACCCGGGGTCGGTCGCCTGCGCCACGTCGGTCGGCGAGGGGTAGGCGTCGGTGTGGGTGTGCGAGTGGAAGACCCCCATGATGTCGGCGCCGAGCTTCTGCGCCGCCCGGTCGACCCGCAGCATCTCCTTCGGGTCGATCTCGTAGACCATCGCCGACGCGGCCGCGTTCGCGGTCGGGAAGAGGTGGGACGCCTCCTCCCCCTCGTAGGCCCCGACCAGGAGGCCGCACGCCTCGTCGGGCAGACCGGACAGGCAGTGGGCGACCATCTCCATGTACATGGCGCGGGGCAGGCGGAGCACCCGAGAAGGGTACCCTCGTACCCCTCATGGCCAGGGCGAAGAAGCAGATCGCGAAGCGGGCGGCGGCCCGCGAGGATCGAGGTGGCGACCGCGTCGTCGCCACCAACCGGCGCGCCCGGCGTGAGTACGAGTTCCTCGAGACCTTCGAGGCGGGCATCGTGCTGCAGGGCTCCGAGGTGAAGTCGCTGCGCCAGGGCAAGGCGCAACTCAACGAGGCCTACGCCCGGGTCGACGACGGCGAGCTCTGGCTCTTCCAGATGCACATCCCGCCGTGGCAGTACGGCTCGGGATTCGGCGCCCACGACCCGGACCGGAAGCGGAAGCTCTTGGTGCATCGAGCCCAGATCGACGAGCTGATGGGCCAGACGCAGCAGCAATCGCTCACCATCATCCCAGCCTCCCTCTACTTCCGTGACGGCAAGGCAAAGGTGGAACTCGCGCTGGCCAAGGGCCGCCGCCTCTACGACAAGCGCAACCTGCTCAAGGCGCGCGACGCCGAACAGGAGGCCGCCCGGGCAGCCAAGGAGGTCGGCCACTGGGCGGGCTGAGCCGGCTGCCGGGCTGATGGGCTGGGCGTTCCGGCCGTTTGGCCGTATCGGGCCTGCCCAATCGACCACCGGCGGGCCGTAAACTGGAACGACCGGTCACAGCGGCCGGTACCCAGACATGGGGGTGATCGGTTTCGACTTCGGTCGTCAAGGTAGGAGAAGCGAGCCGTGGTCTCCGGAGCCACGTTAAAGAGCCGGAACCAAAAACAAACGCCGAGCAACCACAGCTCGCGCTCGCTGCTTAGGTAGCGACGTCCGCCTGGTCCCCGCCCTACGGATCAGATCACGGGCGTCATGCAGTAGGGCTCACTCAGTGCGTCACACCAACTGAACGCTGAGGACATCTAGGTTGGTTACGGGGCGGCATTGCCGCCGGCAGAAGTGCCGCCCCCGACAATCTCTTGCCGGCTGCGCTCGGAGAAGGCCTACTGCGGCTCCGGAGGACGCGGGTTCGATTCCCGCCACCTCCAAGGGTGCTCAGGCGCGCGTCGGCGTGCGTGAGCATCGTTGGAGGTGCACCGGTCGCCACATAGCGCTCGGTGCACGACGCCGACGCTCGTCAGGAGGCCACCGACTCGGCCACCTCGACGTTGCGGGCCTCACGGCCCCGGCGCCCCGCGCCGAGCTCGAAGTCGACGCGCTCGCCCTCACGGAGGAAGGCACGGCTCGACCCGTTCCTGCGGAGCGTCGAATGGTGCACGAAGACGTCGGTACCGTCGGGGCCCGCGATGAAGCCATAGCCACGCCGCTTGTCGAAGGACGTGACGGTGCCCCGGAGCCTCGACGAGCTCGCCTTTTGGCGGCGAGACGGCTTCGGGTGCGCCTGGCCCTTCGGGCGGTTCGCCCGCGCCGCATCTGATGCCCGCCGCGGACGCAGGCGCGATGCCGCGGTCTCGAAGGGCTCGGTCACCGCAGCGGAGAAGCCGAGCTCGCGCATCAGTGTGCGCACCTCTGCCTGTTGTTCGTGTGGGACGAGCGACACCACGGTGCCAGCGCTCCCAGCCCGGCCGGTGCGGCCCGAGCGGTGTACGTAGCTCTCCGCGTCGCCGGGGGGATCGAAGTGCACGACGCAGGGGACATCGTCCACATGGATCCCTCTGGCGACGACGTCGGTCCCCACCAGTGCGCGGGTCCGACCGCTGGCAAATGAGGCCAGCGCTCTGGCCCGTTGGGATTGCGACCGGTCCCCGTGAATCGGAGCGGAGTCGATTCCTGCGGAGCGCAGCTGTCGCGCCACCCTGTCGGCTCCCTGCTTCGTGCGACAGAACACGAACGCCTGGCCGTGCCGCGCTACCAGCTCTGCGGTCAGCTGTGCCCGGTCGGCGCGCGGCACGCTCCAGAAGTGGTGCGTGACATCAGGTGTTTCGGAGGGTTCGTTCTCGATCTGGTACCGGGCCGGATCGCGCTGGTACTTCCGGCTGATCGCCTCAACCTCCTTGCCCATCGTCGCCGAGAACAGGAGGACCTGACGATTGGGCGCCGTCTGGTCCAACAGCCGACGCACCGGACGGACGAATCCCATGTCCACCATGCGGTCCGCCTCGTCCAGAACGACGGTGCGTACATCCCGCAGCTGCACGTCGCCCCGCTCGACGAGGTCCTCGAGACGGCCCGGGCACGCCACGACGATGTCCGCACCCCGTCGCAGAGATTGGCGCTGCGGCCCGTAGGCCGTACCGCCGTAGAGAGCCACCACACGCTGGGCCCTCTTGCCCATCAGGTTGGCCAACACGCCGCGGACCTGGTCCGCGAGCTCCCGCGTCGGCACGAGGACCAGGCCCACCGGGCGCCGTGGTTCGGCGGCGGTCGCCCCGCTGACAAGCGGCACGCCGAAGGCCAGTGTCTTCCCGGATCCGGTGGGCGCCTGTCCACAGATGTCACGCCCGGCCAGAGCTTCAGGAATGGTCGCCGACTGAATCGGCAAGGGGTCGGTTATTCCGAGGTCGTCGAGACGGCGAACGATGGGCGCGTCGACGCCAAGGTCAATGAAGGAAGAGATGTCGAACTCCGTTCGAGTTGATGAGATGGCCAACTCGGGGTGTGAATTCGAACAGGCCCACGCCGGCTGAATGCCACGTGCACTGCACATGGTATCAGGGAACCGCTCATATCCGGCCGCGTCATGCAGGTGGCGCCCATGCGCCCATTCGATCGCCTTTTTCGTTAAGGCCTTATGCCGTCCACATCCCCTTGCGTAACCCGAATTGTTCGCGGCCAGCCTTGCGACGGTGAGAGCCGAATCCAGTAGACGTTTCCATCAAAAGAGATCCAGGACACGGTGGGTACCGAACCCTCGGCTCCGGATGTGGCGAACGGATTGGTCCGGCTCTTGGCGCCCATCTTGTAGCCGACGATGGGCTGATCCACCTCGGCCGTGCAGGTGCCCCCGGTTCCTCGCCCTCGCCACGACAACTTTGCAAGTTTCTTCATAGACCCTGGGACCTTCCTTCGGGTCTTGGAGTCATCGCTCCGCTCCTGCGGCATCGGCAAGGCGGAACTGGCTGCCGATGTTCTCTCGGCACGCCACTCGGTCCCACAAACGCGTGATGACACGCTACTCCGCTTGCGGAAAGGTCCCACTCGGATCTCATGAAGGCGCGAGCTGACCGGAGCCTGCCCGGTCCTCGTCGATGGTGCCTAACGGGACACGGCTGGGACACAAACGCGAGGAACCTGAGAGTGCCAGGGCGTGCCAGCACGTACCACCACGTATCAGTCCGCCCCCCGGCACGTGGTCTTACCCCACTCGGCCTTTCGCCCTTCGATTCCCGCCACCTCCAAGGGTGGCTTGGTTGCGAACGTGCAGACCGGGACATCGTTGGAGGTGCGCTGTCGCTCCTCTCGGCGCCGCGGGACACACGAAAGACACGCCGCGCTGGATGCCCGACGGCGGGCTTCATTGGGAAGTACCGCTCGAGACACGACCGGTTTCAACGTTTCGTGAAAGCTTGCGGAGCCCTGTGCTCTCGACATCGTGTGTGCCCCTTGACGAGTCATCTCCCCCGGCATAACTTCCGTTGCAGTCTCTTTCGTGTCCGCGGGTGCGAACGAGAGGGGCGACCACGAAAACGAACAGTTCCGTGTGTGTCCGGAATCTTGGGTTCGTCAATCGTTGCAACTGTGGAGGACTCGCAGCGAGGTTTGGCTCGGGTGGCTCATCGGCGCAGAAGCACACTCCGTCTTCACTGAGTCAGGCGACACAGTTGCGAGTTTCACAACGGGGCGACATCTAGGTGACTGGACCCTCAGAAGGGAGTCACCATGCCCACCCAGTCAAACTGGACCTCTATCGGCGAGTTCCTGCTCCGGCGACTCAAGGAGGCCGGTGTCCACCACCTCTTCGGTGTACCTGGCGACTTCAACCTCGAGCTCCTGCAGCAACTCGAAGACAATCACACACAGACGTGGGTCGGGAACTGCAACGAGCTGAATGCGTCCTACGCCGCTGACGGCTACGCCCGCTTGAACGGCATGGGGGCGTTCGCGGTCACGAACGCTGTCGGCGCCATGGGCGCAATCAACGGAGTCGCTGGGTCCTACTCCGAGCACGTGCCGGTCGTCTGCATCGCCGGGTCCATTCCGCTGCGGTCCATCGAACGGGGCCTTGGAATGCACCACACCATGGGCGACGGAACCTGGAACCGCTTCCTCGGTGCATTCGCACAAGTAACCGTCGCCCAGACCCGGCTCACACCCTCCAATGCGGCGATGGAGATCGACAGGCTCATTCTCTCGGCCTGGCGGGAGAAGCTCCCTGTCTACATGGAACTTCCATCAGACATCGCGTACCTCGACATCGAAGTCCCCGACGCTCCCCTCTCCCTCGTTCAGCCGGCGAGCGACCCGGAGCGGCTGCAGTCGTGCAGCGCCGCAATTGCCAAACAGCTGTCCCGCGCGACCTCACCGGCGATCTTGGTGGATCAGGACGCGGACCGCTACGGCGCCGCGGCGGAGATCACTCAGCTGGCCCAGAAGCTTCAGATGCCGGTCGCGGTGACCGGCCCGGCCAAGGGCGTGATCGACGAGACGTTCGCACACTACGTCGGGATCTACAACGGCAAGGCGAGTGCGCCGACGACGGTGAGCGCCATCGAGGGCAGCGACTGCCTGCTCTCCATCGCCTACCGGCCCATCGACGGGACCTCGGGCGATTTCACGGCTTCGCTGCCGGCTGACACGATCCGCGCCCGCGGGCACTCGGTCGACATCGGCGAGGAGAACTATCAGGCGGTGACGCTCAAGGAGGTCTTGCGCAGCGTCGTCGATGCGGTCCCTCAAGCACCGACGCGCGCTGCGGCTGCGGCCGCCCAACCGCCAGGAGCCATGGGAGCCAACGGCTCAGACCACCTGACCCAGGCCGCGTACTGGGAGGCGATCCAAGGCTACCTCCGTCCGGGCGACGTGCTCTACACGGACAACGGCACGTCCTATGCGATCTTCGGGCTGCGCTTGCCGCCCGATTGCAGCGTCATCGCGTCGGTCACCTGGGGCTCGATCGGCTATAGCGTCGGGGCCCTCCTCGGCGCCCTGACCGCGGCACCAGAGCGCCGCCATTTGCTCTTCGTCGGGGACGGCTCGTTCCAAGAGACGGCGCAGGAACTGTCGACGATCCTTCGACACGATCACAAGCCGGTCATCTTCCTGATCAACAACGGCGGCTACACCATCGAGCGCGGCTACATCGGGAAGGACGAGCACTACAACGACATCGCGAACTGGGCCTACGCCGACCTTCCGAAGGTGTTCCACCCGGAGACCACAGCGAGATCGTTCGTCGTGAAGACGGTAGAGGATCTACGGGACGCGCTCGGTGCCCCGAACGACCGGATGATCTTCGTGGAATCGGTCATGAGTCCACACGATGCTCCGGCCGCCGTCATCCACAGCAGCAATCGCGGGGCGGAGCTCGACTATGGGCCTCGGGGACCCCAACATCGGAAGAATGCACAGCTCCAGCCGGCCTAGAACTTCATCTTCCGAGAAGACAGGCGCTGTCGTGTGACGCCAGCGGGTGCAAAACCCGCTCTTGGCAGAAGAGGTGACGGCCATGAAGCCGACGGGAACGGGCGCAGGGTGCACAAAAGACGTCAGGTGGCCACGCCTTCGTTTCGCGCGTGAGGCCGCCTGTGCCGGTCGACGTACTCGTAGGCGACGGCCCAGAAACTGCCGATGACCTTGAAGGTGATGAGCCGGTACACCAGGACCGCCGTGATGGCATCGGGGCCCCGTACCCCGAACGCCGCGAGGGCGGCGACCATGGTGACCTCGACGGCGCCGATGCCGCCCGGGGTGGGGGTGAGGGTGGCGGCACCGGTCCCGGCCAGCCAGACGAGCACGATCTTCCCGACCGCAAGGTGATCGAGTCCGACGGCCCAGAGCGAGAACAGCAGGCAGGCGACGTCCGCCCACCAGTTCACGAGGCCCCAGACCGCCACCCGCCCTGTCGTGGCGAAACCGAGCCGCATGCGCTCGAGCGAGGCCAGGGCGTTTCGGGCCAGGACGTCGGGCTCGCCCTTCGGATGGCGGATGATGCGCTCGGACCAACCGATCGCCACGCGGACGATCCTGACGAGGCGCGTCCTGCCCCTGTCACTGTGGAGCTCGACGGCAACGGCGACGGCCGCGCCGAGCATCACGACCGCCCCGGCCACCCCAGTGACCGCCGCCGCCGGATTGCCCGAGAGCGCGGCCCCGGCGGCAATCACCGTCGCCATGGTGACGGTGGAGACGACGCCGGCCACCGTCAACGCGAAGCTCGCGGTGGTTGCGTCAGCCCCACCCTGGCGGAACCGTCGGAAGGTCCGGCGCGTGGCTATGCCCGACCCGATGACGGGCACGCTCAGGCTGATGGCGTTGGAGGCGAGACAACAAGCCAGGATCCACGGCACCCCGAGCCGGGTCTCGTTCGCACGCAGCAGGTCCCGGTACAGGAGGGCCAGCGCCACCATGGAGACCAGTTCGCAGCTGCCGGCGACCACGACCCAACGCCACTTGATGCTTCCGAGCTGTCGCAGCCCTTCGCCGATCGTGCCGTGCTGCAGGTAGACCGCGGCGCCGACGCCCGCCGCGACGCCGACGATCGCCACGGTTTGCGCGACGACGTGCCAGCGTGGCTGCACCCGGCTCTCATCTGCCGATCCTCCGCTCGCCGGCTGCGCTTCAGGGACGGTCCCCACACTTCGATCTTCGAGGAACCGCCTCGCTCAGTCCCTAGGGAGCCTCCCTAGTTCTCCTTCGCACGCCCTCCGCGGCGGGAGCCCGATCCCAGTCCGTCGGGTTCGCGGCTTCGCCGGCTCGGTTGAAGTCCATCGAGCGCTGGTCAGGCCAGCACCTCGCTGCCGCGGAGCTCCCGCCGGGATCTGATGCCGAGCTTCCCGAAGATGTTGTGCAAGTGATACTCGACCGCCTTGCGGCTGACATAGAGCTCGGCCGCCACCTCGGGATTGGTCATCCCTTGTGCGACGAGGGTCGCGACGTCCCGCTCGCGGTCGGTCAACTCGAGGGCAGACCGTTCCCGCGCTGGACGCGAGGTAGACGCGTGACCCGCTGCACTGAGGTCATCATCGATGCTGGCGACGAAGGGGACTGCCCCAACCGGCGCCAGCATCTCGCGCGCGAGCTCGAGCTGCTCGACTCCGCCCCTTCGATCTCCTCGCGCCGCAAGAAGTCGTCCGTAGGACTGGTGGGCGAGCGCGCGGTCCAGGAAGGGATCGTCCGCCCCGAGGTGGGCGAGGGCTTCGGCGTACATCGGGACGGCATCATCGGGGCGACCTGCAGCTGCCGCCCAGCGGGCCCGAAGCACCACGATCTGCCAATGGAGATCGAGCCCGCGGACCAGGGCGGCAGCCTCGAGCCGTTCGATCTCCCTCTCGGAGCGCTCGATCTGTCCGGTCTCGATCAATGCGTCGACGAACCACGGCCAGAACTGCAGCACAGCCAGCATCGGCGGCGACGCCACCAACCCCTCGAGCTGGACCACCACTTCGCCGGCATCGCCCCTGGCGCGGGCGAGCGCTCCCGCGGCGACAATCGCCGCGGCGACGCCCTCGAGGTTGTCGAGCGCGGCAGCGCGACTGAGGCCAGCGGCAATCTGATGCTCGGCACTCTCGAAGTCTCCACGGAAGGCCTGGAGTATTCCCAAGGCGGCGTGACACTGCGGCTCCGTCCACACCATCTCGTCCTCGCTCGCGACCGACAGCGCCGTCCTTGCCTGCACGGTCGCGTTCTCCCAGTCACCCCGGCGCGTCAACGAGGAGGCCATGAAGTAGTGGCACCGGGCAAGTTGGTTCGACCCCGCGCCGTTGTCGGCGAGGCGAACAGCGGTGCGCAGGTCGTCGATGGCCTCGCTCGTCCGGGCGGCGTAGTAGTTGAGCATGCCCCGGATGACCAACATCTCGACCTCGCGGCCCGGAACCTGGCGGGCATCCGCCGGAAGGCGCTCACGGAGAGCGTCAAGCGCGGCCGGCGCACCGTGGAGGAGCCCGATGCCGAGCGCCCGCATGTTCCAACCGTTTCGTTCGGCGCTCGTGCCGCCGACGGCGACGGCCAGGGCTCGCTCGGCGGCGTCGAGCCCCTCCCTCCCCTCTCCTCGAGTGAGGTGGATCTCCGCCAGCTTGGACAACGCTCCCGCCACGATCGAGTCGGAGGCTGCGTCGTCCCCGGCTGCCATTTCGAACCATTCTTCGGCACCACGAGCATCTCCGCGATCCCACGCGATCCGACCCAGCAGCACGTCCCGGCCGGGCGACGCGGGAGCTGCTGCGATCTGGTCACGGAGTGCGGCGGCGCGGTACACCTGACGGGAATCGACGAAGGCGAGCCCGGCCTCGACGACCAGGCGACCGGAACGATCGGCGTTCCCGCTCACCGACGACGCCCAGAGGAGGTCGCGCGCAGCGAGTGCGGGCACGCCGGCAGCGATCTCTGTCGCAGCGGCACGTTCGAGCTCGTCCGCCAGGTCCTCGTCGCTGCCGACCGTCGCCGCCACCCGGTGCGCCAGGACGGCCGCCGGGGTCAAGACCTGCGCTGCGGCGCGATGGAGATCACGCCGTCGCACCGGGGCCAGGTCGTCGTAGACCGCCTGGCGATAGAGCGGATGAGAAAACTCGACCGGCGAGCCGGACGCCCGAGGGTCCCAACGGACAAAGCCGGTTGGAAGCAGAGCGTCCAATGCTTCGAGCGGCTGCTCGATCCCCGCCACCCTCGCGACCACGGTCACCGGCTCCCGCTGATTGATCACGGCCATCGCGGCGGCGAGGTCCCGGCCCGGCGAGGTCACGGTGCCGAGACGTGCTGTCACTGCCGACGCGAGGGACTGGGGCGCCGGGAGGCTGCCCGGCGCTTTCAGCTCGGCCTCGGTCAACTCCATCAACAGCGTGTGGACCCACAGCGGGTGACCGGCTGTGTGCTCGGTGAGGCGCGCCGCTTCGTAGCTCGTGAGGTCTCTGTCGTAGAGGGAGGCAAGTGCGGCGACGTCGTCGGCCTGGAATGGCCCGAGCACCAACCTCTGACACCGTTCATCGTCCCGGACGAATCGCTCCCATCCTTCGTTCGGAGGATGGCGGCTGGTCAGGAGGACGACGACGCGATCGCGCTCGAGGCGGCGCGTCGCGCTCAGCAGAGCCTGGAGGGACTCGGCGTCCGCCCAGTGGGCGTCCTCGATCAGAACGGCGACCGGTCCGTCCTCTTGCCGGTGCGCCCACAAACCAAGCAGCTCCTGCCCGACGGCGAAGCCATCGTCATTCTTTTCGGCGCCCAATCTGCGCGAGAGGTCGTAGGGCACCGCGCTGGCAAGCTCCTCGCCGGCGACCGCGGTGGAGACGAAAGGCTCCGGGCACTCGGCCAAGGCATGTCGGACCAAGGTGGTCTTTCCCGAACCCGCGGCGCCCTCGATCCAGACCACCGTGGGACGACCCTCGGAGGCCGATCGAACGGCGCGATCGAGCACGCCCAGCTCCGACCCTCGTCCGACGAACAGAGTGTCCCTGGTCTTGTCGTGCCCCGAAGACATGCAGTGGCCCCTGGGTCGCTCAGCGCGTAATCCCCACGACCACGATAGCCGGGGTCCCGGTCGAAAATGCCGGTGTGATCAGGGGATCTCAGCGGTGGTCTCGCCCGGGAGACGGCCGTCTCGAGTTCCGTACGACGGTGACGGGATCCCAATGGCGGGGGTCGCGGTCGTCCGGAGCTTCAACGCTAGGGCGGGGAATTAGGGAGTTGCCCTAGGGACGCGAGCGCCACTGTTGCTCAGGCTGTCCGCATGGAGATCATCATCGAGATCCATCAGGGCGAGGACGGCCGTCCCGCCGGAACGGTGCGGGCTTCTGGCTGTTCCGAAGTCCGGCCCTTCTCGGGGAACCTGGAGTTCCTCGCTCTCGTCGAACGGCTCTACCAAAACGACCCATCGACGGCTTCACCCCACCCACCGAAAGGATCCGACAATGTCTGAACTGATCTGGAGCTTTGCTCCGTGGCTGCTCTTCATTATGGCCGTCCGTGTAACCAACGTCTACGTCGCAGCGGGCGTGGCCGGCGTGGCAGCCATCGTGGTCCTGGTCCGTGCCGCCACCCGCGGCAAGGCCCATCTCTTCGACGTGGTCGGAGTCGTCTACTTCATCGGCCTGTTGACGCTGCTGGCGATCCTTCATCCGAGCGACATCACCACCTGGGGCCGTTACGCCCAGGCAGTGGCACACGGCTCCCTCACCGTGATCGTCTTCGGATCCGTGCTGATCGGCCACCCGTTCACCGAGAGCTATGCGCGGGAAAAGGCGCCGCCCGAGGTCTGGAAGACCCCGCACTTCCACGCGCTGAACCGCAAGATCTCTTTGATCTGGGGCCTGGCTTTCGTGGTGGGGACGCTCTCACTGGTCTTCGCCGGCGCGACCGACTCCCGGCAAGTCCTGCTCCGGGTCATCGTCCCCTTCGGAGCGCTGGGCTACGCCTACACCGTCACCGGTCGTCTGACGGCGCAAGCGAAGCACGCGACCGAGCCGAGCCCGGCGCAGCTGTCGTCTCGGCCCGGAGCCGCGGGCTGATCCCGAGAGCACGACTTCACCTCGAAGCAGAGGATCGACGGAGGACATCAGGTGGCCGAGGACCCAGCCAACAACCCGGCTCCAAAGGGCGGGCCGAAATGGGGCACGGTGCGGGCACAAAACGTGCTGCGTGTGCCACGGGCCTGGATGCTCCCGCTTGCCATCCCGGTCATCATCATCGGACTCGTCACGGCGATCTACATCGGGTCGGTGATCGATCCTGCCGACCATCTCCAGGGCTTGCCGGTGGTGGTCGTCGACCAGGACGCAGGCGCGCAGGGCCCAACGGGTCACCTCGACCTGGGTCAGTCATTGGTCCATGTTCTCGAAAGCAGCCCGGAGGTGACGAGCAAGCTCGCCCTCGACGTCACGTCTCTGGCAAACGCCGAAACGACGATGAACCGAGGGGGCGCCTATGTCGCCGTCGTCATCCCCGCCACGTTCACGGCCTCCGCTCTTCTCGATGCCGGGTACGCCGCCCAACCGGGCACGCATCCGCCCACCACGCCGGACGTCGAACTGCTGGAGAATCTGCGTCTCGGAAGCCTGGGCGTGAACTTGGCGGCGGGTGTCATCACGCCGGCGGTCGACGACGCCTCCAAGGCTCTCGGGTCGGCGCTGGCAGCCCAAAGCACGGCCGCCGTCAAGTCGAATGCGGAGCTGGCCGCGCAGGTGTCGGATCCCATCAGGCTCCTTCCCACCTCGTATCGGCCACTCCCCTCCCGCTCGGCCCTGGGACTCAGCGCCTTCTACGTGTCGCTCATCGCGATCCTTGCGGGCTTCCTGGCCGGCACCGTCATCAATTCATCGATGGACGCTGCGCTGGGCTACGCCGCGACCGATCTGGGCCCAAAGTGGAAATTTCGGATGCCGCTCCCGATCACTCGTCGCCAGACCCTCTTGGCCAAGTGGTCGATGGGCGCGGTTGCGGCTCCGATATTGGCGGCAGTCATCCTGGTGATCGCGGTCGGGGGCTTCGCGATGTATGCCCCGAACTTCGGCATCCTGTGGCTCCTGCTCAGCCTGACCACTTTCATGGTCGCGACCGGAACGCTCGCGTTGTTGGCGGCGTTCGGTTCCTTCGGACAGCTGCTTGCAATGGTGCTCATTTTGTATCTCTCACTGGCTTCGTCCGGTGGAACCGTGCCCACCCAAGCGCTCCCCGGATTCTTCCGAGTCGTCGGCCAAGTCGAACCGCTGCGACAGACGTTGGGCGGAGCGAGGGAGGTCCTCTATTTCGGCGCCCAGTGGCAGGCCGGCTTATCTCAGGCGGTCGTCGTCCTCTGCGCGGAGCTCGCGTTCTTCGCGGTTTTGGGCCTGCTCGTCGTGAGCTGGTACGACCGCCGCAATCTCTATCGGATCCAGCCGGAAATCCTCAGCTACGTGCAGCGGGCTGTCGCCGAGCGGGCCGCGAGCTGAACCGTGTGGCTTCTGGCGCACGCGGGCACTCGTGCTTCACGAATCTGCCGATGGCTTCTGCCCGTTGAACGTGACGTCTACTCGGCGCTTCTCGAGGTCCCGAAAGGCACGAGCGGGCTGATCACGTCGCAGGCGATGCCTCCCGAGGCGCGGACTCGGTGATCAGGTCGACTTCACAAGGCCGTATCGTGACACGAAAAAGACACGCGAGCGCGGAAAAGACACCGAATTCCGGTCACTAGCGGTGGTTGTTTGGTGCTTGTCAGTCAATGAATACTTCCAGATGGGGCAAGATCGCATCAGCCTGCGCTTTCGTGTTCTCGTCTTTCGTCCTCGATTCCCGCCATCTCCTAGGGTGGCTTGGTTGCGACAGTGCAGGCCAGGGCACCGTTGGAGGTGCGCCGCCGCCTCGCGGGACACAAGGTGACACGAAAGTGTCACCAAACGTTCGCGAGAGAAGTTGATTCCGGCTTCATCGAAGCGCGACTGCAGTCGCCGCGCGCGGCGTGCTCGGGCTCAGTGGTGCGTCACCACCAACTAACGATCAGCGTGCTGTGATCGTGACACAGCACGGCGCCGCTGACGGATCTGGGCGCGCCGAGAGGTCCTTCGTCCCCGCGCCCTTCAGTACGCCCTTGAGCAACCGGAGGTTCATGCGGCAGACGACTCCTCGGTACTCGGCAGTCAACGCTCGGTAGGGGCAATTCCCGAGCGTGATGCGGCCTGACCCGACGCAGGGTTGATAGCCGTACGGATCAAGGACCCCCGCGATCCGTTCGAGGTCGTCTTGCGCTGTCGTTCCGCTCGAGTCGCCGAAGTCCTCACTCATCGCGCACCCGAATCGGCGCGCTGCCTTTCGCAGTGCGTCCGCCACCGGAATCGATGCTACGTCAGCTTCGGTGACAGCGTGCGCGAGAACCGCCGCGGCGAGCTCGTAGCGGCGTTCGGGCACGTTGAAAGCGAATTCATCTTTGACGACCCGGTACAGCTTGGCGGGACGTCCTGCGCCCGGTCCCGTTCGACCAGTCTGACGCCGATACTCAACGGCCAAGACGCCCGCCTCCGCAAGCTTGTCGAGATGAAAGGCTGCGACCGACCGCGCGACGCCAAGCGCGGCAGCCGCCTTGTCGCGGCCGACTGGCTCGGCGGCAGCAATGAGATACAGAAACAGCCTTCGACGCAGCGGCTCGACGAGGGCTACGCAGAGCTTCAAGTCCGGATCGCGCTTTCCGAATTGCGTCATAGCGAAACTCTAAAAAAGCTCAAGAGGTCAGTAGAAACGACACACTTGTCGTAACGAACAAATTCATTTCCGTTAGAAACCAGCCGAAACTTTCCCCCGAGGGCCGACCCGGAGACACCGCGCGATGCACAGAGAGTTAGCTGCTGTTCGCACCTCGTCGACTTTTCTCTTGGTTTACTCGTGAGTCGACTATTGAATCCGCAAGTCTGAGCAGACGTCGTCGGAAACGCACGCTGCTCGCCGTGACTTCAGGAAAATGAAGCCGAAAAGTCCCGGTTTCAGGTCGTCCCTGTGGGTTATTAACCCAACTGGCGAACGCAGTCGATGTTCGCACCGCAATTTTCATTCCCACTAAGTCCGCAGGAACGGCGATGGCGGAACTATCCCAGGGAAATCTCCAAGAGATTGCTACGGACGGTATGTATGGTCGCGTCCGAATTCTTCGCCACTTGATGTGGTTCGGCTTCGCGGTGCTCGTAGCTGCTGCTTTCTTGTTTCTCTTCTCCCCGGCCAAGGCTGCAGCACTGAGTGTTAACACCGCACCGGTGACTTCGGACGTGACTGGCGCAGTGAGTTCGGCTGCAGGTGAAGTCGGTGCGTCCACCGCGAGTACGAACACAGGACAGACATCAACGGATCTTCCCTCGTCATCTACGGCTCCCTCGTCGGATGCTTCCGCGCCTGCTGTTTCTTCAGAGCTTTTGCAGGCGCCACCGAGCACACTGAGTGCGTCGTCTGATGCCGGCAACACAAATCCAGACCTTGCGTCCAGTGTGGTCCCTGGGTCGTCGCCATCCTCCACCGGGAGCAGTACGCAGATGGTGGCACCGTCCACCAACGAGATTTCTGCGGCCCCTGCGTCGACAAGCTCAGTGAGTTACGGGCTGGTCGCCTCGGAATCAACGGAGACCACTTCGGTCGCCACTACGTCTGCTACCGCACCGGGTGCCAACACCCTGGAGTCGGCGACCACCTCTGTCGCAAGCGGTTCGCCCTCAACATCGATTCCGGCCAGCAGCGGCCTCGTCGAGGTTGTCGGGGCGTCTGGCCACGGTTCCGCGACCTCCAGCACGGCGCCGATGACCAAGACGGTGGCGCCGGTGACCGCGCCGGTGACCGCGCCGGTGACCGCGCCGGTGGCCCAGACGGCCGCGCCGGTGGCCCAGACGGCCGCGCCGGTGGCCCAGACGGCCGCGCCGGTGACCCAGACGGTAGGGGCACTGACCGCGCCGGTGACCCAGACGGTGGCGGCGGTGGCGGCGCCGGTGGCCCAGACGGCCGCGCCGGTGGCCCAGACGGCCGCGCCGGTGACCCAGACGGTTGGGGCACTGACCGCGCCGGTGACCCAGACGGCCGCGCGGGTGACCCA
>DATJTU010000265.1:0-3177 GCA_035503015.1 Acidimicrobiales bacterium
AACGCGGTCAGGCTGACCATGGTCGCTTCAACGTCTTCGCGCAGCGCTTCCTCCACCCCGCAGCCGAAGGTGGGGAAGAAGATGGCTGCACCCACCCCCTGCTCGTCCATGACCTTGAGACGCTCATCGCGTTGGTGGTACTCGGCCCGTAGCGGTTCCACTTGCATCAGCGTGCGGGGGTCGACTCCTTCGGGGACCTGACCGCGGAACATCGCCTCGATGCACCCGGGAACGACGATCGGATCAAAGGTTGGGTTGGGGATGAAATGGTTCACTTTGCCACCGATGACCATCTGAACACGCTTGCCGTTCTGCAGTGGCTGCACCCCGCGCTGGCGAAACTTCTTATCGAGGTGCCTCGTGAACGCATCAATCGGTTCGTAGTAGTGGTTGTCTGCGTCGATGGGTCGGGTGTCCTGAGTGTCGTACATCTTTCTCGCCTCTCGATATCAAACCTCTATAGGAATACTACCTTGTTCCGCTGACCCGATCACCGCCCGCTAGACCCGCACCCCGGTCGGTCAACAGCTGCTGCAGCGCCGCCTTGTCCACCTTGCTTGAGGCCAGCATCGGAACTTCGTCGGCGTCCGGTGTCACAAACCACCTGGTCGGCACCTTGAACGCACTCAGTCGAGCTCGGACCGCTTCCCGCAGTTCGGCCACCGGCATGCTGCAGATGACCAGTGCCCCTATCTCGCGGCCGCCGTTATCGGCGGGGACATCGGTGACATGCGCCGCCTGGACAGCGGTGACGGCCCGGAGCGCTGCCTCGACCTCGGACGGATAGACGGTGGCCCCTTTGACTTTGACCATGTCATCGAGGCGGCCCGCGCTCCAGAGGTAGCCGGCTGCGTCGAGCCGGCCCAAATCCCCCGTGCGATACCAACCGTCGTCGGTAAAGACGGATGCACGCGAACGGCGACAGATGGCGCGGAGCAGGTTCGGGCCTCGGACCCAGATCTCACCCTGCTGATTCGGTGGCAGCTCCGCACCGGTGTCGGGATCGCTCACGCGAACCTCCACCCCGGCGAACGGTCGCCCGCAGCTACCTTCTTTCCCCGGGGCGAGGTCCAGATCGAGTCGGTCCCCGCAATACGGGCCGAAGGTCTCGGTCATTCCGAAGAGGTTGGCGCGGGCGCCAGGTGCCGGCCTGCGATCCGGCGGCAAGACCGGCGCCAAGCTCCCGTCGCGCAGCGAGGAGAGATCGGCTTGAGCAAACGAAGGGTGGGCTGCGAGGCGGCTCGCTTGGTCGGGCCAGCCACGGAACAGCGTTGCTCGCTGGCGCGCCAGCAGCTCGAGTGTCCGTTCCGGATCGGGCTCTGCCTCGGTGAGGAGCGTGGCGCCTGCGACGAGCGCTGTGAGAAGACCTTGGCCGAAGCCCCCGGTCCAAAAGAACGGCATCGGGATATACAGCCGCTCGCCGGGACCGACGCAGCGGGCCTCGAGGCCGGCCGCCACCGCTCGCAACGCGGCACCCTGGGTATGGATCACGCCCTTCGGTGCTCCCCTACTCCCTGAGGTGAACAGCACGACGAGGTCGTCAGCGGGACGCACTTGCTCCTCGAGGGCCTCCACGACTGAGACAGGTGCGCGGGCGGTCGGCCATGCGTCGGTGCGCCATAGGCCACGGAGCGCGGGGGCGCCCTGGTGGCGGTGGCCAGCGCCCGTCGCCGTCGCAAGGCCGGGTGCGACGAGGTCGAGGTCGTCGAAGTAGTGCCGGTCGCGAAAGGATGGCACAGCGATCAGATGCGAGACGGAGGCGATCGTGAGCTGTGCCAAGAGCTCCGGAGGACGTAAGAGCGTGCTTAGTGGCACGAGCACCGCGCCGATACGTAGGACGGCGTAGGCGCTGACCGCCCAGTCAACGCCATTGGGCGCGAGCAAACCCACGCGATCACCCTTGACCACGCCAGCCGCCACGAGGCGCTCTGCCCGTTCCCGGCTCAGGCGATTGAGCTCGGCGTATGTCACCGAGTGGTCGGCCGTCACCACAGCTTGCAACCTCGCATCGATGCGACCTCGGTGCGACAGCATTGCAGGGACTGTGGTCGACTCCGGCGCCACTCTGGTGTCTTGGAGCGTCATGTTTCGACCTCAGGTCCGGACAACATGGCCTGAATTGCTCGCTGGTCGATCTTTCCGCTCGACATGGTGGGGATCTCCGTTACGACGAGTATCCGGCTGGGAACCTTGTACGAGGAGAGACGAGCCCGCAGGCGGCTCGTCAGTACCTCCACATCGACGCCACTCGACGGGTCGTCCGGAGCACGGATGACAGCCGCGACAATCTGGTCACGGTTTGGGTCATCGACCCCGACGACAAAGGCGGTGAGTCCCGCGACCTCCGCGATGGCGGCTTCGACCTCGCGAGGCGAGACGTTGGCCCCACTCGTCTTGATCATGTCGTCGGCGCGTCCATGAAAGTAAAAGAACCCCTCCTCGTCGACCGACACGAGGTCGCCCGTGTGGTACCAATTCTCGGCGTCGAAGCATTCGCAGCGCTCGCGTCCGACATAGCCCTCCATCACAAATGGGCCGCGCAGATACAGCTCGCCGATTTGATCCCTCTCGCACGGCTCACCCGATGGAGTGCGAACCGACGTCTCGAAGCCGGGGACGGGGCGCCCGAATGAACCACGACGGCGCTCCGGCTGGTCCGCCTCGTCGTCGCTGGCCAGGCACACGCTGCCGGCCTCGGTGATGCCAAGCATGTTGTGTCGCAACTGCGGATCGGATGGCCGGGTCTCTGGCGGCATGATCGGATAGAGGTTGCCCCGGCGGATCGACGAGAGGTCGCGAGCCGGGAATGTGGGGTCCTGCGCGAGTTGCGTGACGGACGCGGCGAACCCGTTCACCATTGTCGGTCGTTCCCTCTCGAGAAGGTCCAGCGCTCCCGGCGATGGCGCGTTTGAGCACAGCAGTGTCCCTCCGGCCACCAGTGTCCCCAACAGCGAATAGGCGAACCCGCCGATCCAAAAGAACGGAGAGTTGGAGAAGAGGATCTCCCCGGCGTCATAGCGTCGAAGCCGGTTCAGGACCTCCAGATGTCGTATAAGCGCGCCGTGCGTGTGAATGACGCCCTTGGGTTGGCTCGTCGAGCCGGATGTGTGCACGATCACCATGTCGTCGGCCGGGCTTACGGACCGTTCTGCCGCAGCCAAGATGTCTGGTCCCACC
>DATJTU010000266.1:0-10263 GCA_035503015.1 Acidimicrobiales bacterium
CGGGCCAGGTCCTCCAAGAGGGCATCACCGAAGCCGGCGCGCTGTCCTCGTTCATCGCGCTCTCGACGGCGTACGCGACGTGGGGCCAGCCGATGCTGCCCGTCTACCTCTTCTATTCCATGTTCGGCTTCCAGCGCGTGGGCGACCTGGCGTGGGCGCTCGGTGACATGCGCGGCCGCGGCATCCTCGCCGGCTGCACCGCCGGGCGCACGACGCTCATGGGCGAGGGCCTCCAGCACGACGACGGGCAGTCGCCGCTGCTCGCGTCGAGCAACCCCGCAGCCGTGGTCTACGACGCGTCGTTCGCCTACGAGGTGGCCGTCATCATGGAAGAGGCGATCGCCGAGATGCTGGGCGCGGACCCGAAGGACCGCTTCTGGTACCTCACGCTCTACAACGAGACGTACCCGATGCCCGCCCTCCCCGAGGGCGAAGAGGGGGCGGCGATCCGCCAAGGGATCATCGAGGGGATCTACCGCTACGCCCCGGCGCCGGCGACGAGCACGCGGGGCGACCTGCGCGCCTCGCTGTGCTTCTCGGGGCCGATGTGGAGCGTCGCCCTCGAGGCCCAGCGCGTGCTGGCCGAGACCTACGGGGTGAGCGCGGACGCGTGGGCGGTCACCTCGTGGACCAACCTGCGCACCGACGCGCTCGAGGTGGAGCGTTGGAACCGCCTGCACCCCGAGGCGCCCCCGCGCACGGCGCGCATCACCGCAGCGCTCGGCAACGGGCTCGATCCGGTCGTCGCCATCACCGACTACATGCGCTCGGTGCCCGACCAGATCTCGCGTTTCGTCGAGCGGCCCTACACCTCGCTCGGGACCGACGGCTTCGGGCGCTCCGACGCTCGCGACGCGCTCCGCTCGTACTTCGAGGTCGACGCCGCGCACCTGGTCGTGGCCGTGCTCCAGCAGCTGGCTAGCCGGGGCCGGGTCGAGCCCGCGACGGTGGCCGCCGCCATCGCGGACGCGGGCATCGACGCCGACCGCGTCGCTCCCTGGTTGATCTGAGCCTCGAAGGCCTACGGGTTCAGGGTCTCGATCGCAGCATCTCGGCGAAGCCGGCCAGCGCCTCCTCCGCGCCGTCGGGCACCGAGAGCACGAGCGCGCGGTCGTGCGGGCCCAGCTCGACCGAGACGTCGAAGAAGGGGCAGCACTGCTTCTCGCGTTGGCCGAGCGACGCCGCCGCCACGAGCGCGGCCTCGTCGTCGGCGAGCGTGAGGCGCACGGAGGCCGGCGCGACGTCGAGCGCCGTCACCGACGACGCCATCAGCGCGCGCCACTCGTCGACCCGCGTCGCCAGCCCGTCCGCGTCGAGGGCGCAGGCGATGGGGATGTCGCCGGTGCCCTCGCCGGTGCGCTTGCTCATCGCCGCGTCGCCGCCTGGATGGCGTCGCGGGTGAGCTCCATCTGCCCGAGGTGCTGGAACAACTCCTCTACGATATGGAGCAACACCGCCCCCTTGGTCGCCGTGTAGGGCGTGGGGTCCTCGGCGTGCGGCCGCACATTGGCCGTCGGCGCGAAGTCGTCCATCTCGACGAGGTCCTCGCGCAGGCGCAGGCGCGCGTGCTCGGTGCGGCGAAGCAACCCCGCCACCTCGCCCTGCGCGGTGAACTCCGACGGGCGGTCGCGCTGCACGGCGCGTTCGGCGATGGAGGCGCCGCCCCAGAACTCCATGACGCCGAGGCAGTGCGTCAGGATGGCGTAGGGAGAGTTGGCGTCACGGAAAGGCGGGCGCCGGTTGGCGAGATCGTCGCCCAGCTCGCCGACGATCCGGGCCATCTCGCCGAGCGCCAAGTCGACGAACCACAGGTAGTCCGCCATCGTGACGGACACGACCGGTTCGCCCTGGCGCTCAGCGGGGGACCCAGGCATCCGGGTCGTGCACCAATTTCTGGACGTGCGAAGGCAGCTTCCCGGTGATGACGTCGGTGAGGGTCACCTTCTCGAGCACCGAGCGCAGGCTGGCGCGCACGGCGACCCAGACCTGTTGGAGGTTCTCCGCGGCACCGTCGTAGTTGGTCGCCTCCGGGCGGAAGCCGCGCACCTCGGCGAGCGGGCCGTCCAGCGCGCGGATGACGTCGGCGATCGTGATGGCGTCGGGGTCGCGGGCGAGGCGGTAGCCGCCCTCCGCGCCGCGTTGACTGGCCACGACGCCGGCGCGGCGGAGGTCGGCGAGGATCGCCCCCAGAAAGCGCGGCGGCAGCCCTTGCTCCCCCGCCAGGAACTCGGCCGTCTGCGGCGTCCCGGCCGCGGCGAGCGCCAGCAGGGCACGGATGCCGTAGTCCACCTTGGCCGGGATGTGCATGGCGAGAGTCTGCCCGCGACCTGGGCCGGAGCAAAAATGCGCCGGCAGTAGAGTCAGGACATGGCCGCCACGTCGCTGCACCTCGCTCAGGATCCCGAGTCCGACAAGGTCATCTCGGAGCAGCCGCTGGCGCTCCTGATCGGGATGGTGCTCGACCAACAGATCACGATCGAGAAGGCCTTCTCGTCGCCGGCGGAGCTGTCGCGGCGCCTCGGCGCGCGGCTCGACGCCAAGGCGATCGCCGCCGCGGACCCCGGCGAATTCGCCACCGCGTTCAAGGAGCGTCCGGCGTTGCACCGCTTCCCCGGCTCGATGGCGGCGCGCGTCCAGGACCTGTGTCGCGCCATCGCCGAGGAGTACGGCGGGAAGGCCGAGAACATCTGGAAAGGCGTGGGCACGGGCGAGGAGCTGGTCGGGCGGCTCCGTGCCCTGCCCGGCTTCGGCGAGCAGAAAGCCAAGATCTTCGCCGCGCTCTTGGGCAAGCAGCTGGGCGTGCACCCGACGGGGTGGCGGGACGCCACCACCCCCTACGGCGACGAGGGCAGCCACCTCTCGGTGGCCGACATCACGGACCCCAAGAGCCTCGAGAAGGTGCGGGCGACCAAGCGCGCCGCCAAGGCCAAGGCGTCGGCGCGCGCCGCCCACGCGTGAGCGGCCGGTTCGACCTCGGCACCCGACACCTCTACCTCTGCACGCCGGACCGGCCCGACCTGGCCGCGTTCGTGGCGGCCTGCATCGAGGGCGGCGTGGACGTCGTGCAGCTGCGCGACAAGGAGCTCGAGGCGCGGCCGCTCGTCGAGCGGGCGAAGGTCGTCGCCGAGGTGTGCAACGCGCTCGGCGTCCCCTTCGTCTTGAACGACCGCCCCGACCTCGCGCTCGAGGCGGGGGCCGACGGCGTGCACGTGGGGCAGGACGACGCGCCCGTGTCGCTGGCCCGCCGCATCCTCGGGCCCGACGCCATCGTCGGGCTGTCCACGCACTCCCCCGAGGACCTGGCGGGGGCGCTCGGCCAGGACGTCAGCTATCTGTCGGCCGGACCGGTGGAGCCCACGCCGACCAAGCCGGGCCGCGCGGGCACCGGCGTCGACTACGTCAGTCTGGCCACTGGACGTGCCAGTGTTCCCGTGTTCGTGACCGGCGGTGTGACGCCCGAGACGATCCCCGGACTTGCTGCGGCCGGTGTGCGCCATTTCGTCGTGGTCCGCTACCTGACCCAGGCGCCAGACGCCCGCCACGCGGCACGGGCTCTGCGCGACGCGATCGATCGAGCGTCGAGTAGCGCGCCACCGGCGGCGTAACCGGCTCGTCCTCGGCGCCGGCGAAGACGTCGGGCTCGACGGTGGGCGCCGCCTCGTCTCGTAGGCCGGCGGCGACGTCGGGGTCCTGCGCCAGCACCAGGACCGGGGGCGGCACGAAGCCGCCGTGCAGCAAGATTCCCTCCACCATGCCCTCCTGTGTCGGCCGGGCCGGCGCCGGGATTGAGCCGGAGGTGCAGGGTTGCGCGGGTGTTGGCCGACGACGACAGGGCGCCGAGGTGTCTAGTGGCGGCGCTCCAGCCAGCCCACGAGGATGGCGATGGCCCGCGGGTCGGCACGCAGCCAGTGCCCGGCGCCGAGCACCACGTGCAGCTCCGAGGGGCCGGTCGCCGCGTCGGAGAGGGCGCGGGCCTGGGTCACCGGCACGTCGGGGTCGTCGGCGCCGTGCGCGAGCAGGAGCGGCCGGCCCTTGAGCAACGCGGCGTCCTCGGCGGGATGGAGCACCGAGAGCTCCTTCGCCCACGCCTCGTCCGACGCCGGGAAGCCCTCGGTCGTGATCACGCCGGTCCGCCGGCAGTGCGCCAGCAGGTCGGCCGGGTCGTGCACGAGCGACACCAGGTCGGCCGGCGTCCCGAGGCAGGCGACGCCGGCGATGCGCTCGTCGCGCGCCGCGAGGTGCAGCGCGAGGACGCCGCCGAAGCCGAAGCCCACCACGAGCCGCGGCGCGGCCTCGGGGATCTCGTCGTCGGCGAGGAAGGTCAGGTCTTCGAGCCACCCCATCGGCGAGAAGTCACCCGCCGACTCGCCCGCGCCCCGCAAGCTCGCGGTGACGACGCGCCAGCCGGACTCGCGGGCGAGGCGGTCCGCCAGCGCCGGGAAGGTCAGCCCGATGTCGGCGGCGGAGCCCCGCGGCCGCGGCAGGTCGTGGCAGAGCACGATGTGGCCGCGCACCGGCGCGCCGGGGCCCGTGGCGGTGGCGTAGGTCGCCAGATCGCCCCCCGGACCGGCGCGGAGCTTGAAGGGTCCTTGCATCTCGAACCTCGAACCTGCGTCCCTCGAAAACCTCAGTCCCTCGAACCCTCAGTACCTCGGAACGACGGCGAGGAAACCTGAAGATCCGTGCGGACCGGGGCTCGGAGCGGCTTCGGCGCGGCCCTAGATCCCGATGCGCTGGGCGAGCAGCTCGCGGTGGTAGGCGGGGTCGCCCAGGAACAGCTCGGAGGACTTGGCCCGCTTGAAGTACAGGTGGGCGGGGTGCTCCCAGGTGAACCCGATGCCGCCGTGGATCTGGATGTTCTCCGCCGCGCTGTGGAAGTAGGCCTCCGAGCAGTAGGACTTGGCCAGCGACGCCACGACGGGCAGCTCGTCGGAGTCCTCGGCCGCGGCCCAGGCGGCGTAGTAGGCGGCGGACTTGGCCGACTCCACCTCGAGCAGCATGTCGGCGCACTTGTGCTTGATGGCCTGGAAGCTGCCGATGGGGCGCCCGAACTGGATCCGGGTCTTGGCGTACTCGACCGAGGAGTCGAGCACGCGCTGCGCGCCACCGACCTGCTCGGCCGCCAGCGCCACCGCGGCGAGGTCGAGCGTCTTGGACAACCCCGCTTCGGCACCGCCGTCGGTGCCGATCAACGCGGCCGGCGTGCCGGAGAACTGGAGGCGGGCCTGCTTGCGCGTCTGGTCCATCGTCGGCAGCGGCGTGCGCGTGAGGCCCGCCGCGTCGCCCTGCACCGCGAAGAGCGAGACGCCCTTGGCCGTTCGCGCCGCCACGATGATGACGTTGGCGACGTGGCCGTCGAGGACGAACATCTTGTGGCCGTTCAGCACCCAGCCGTCGCCCTTCTGCTCGGCCTTGCACTCGATGCCGCTGAAGTCCCACTTCCCGTTGTCCTCGGTGATGGCCAAGGTGGCGATGGTCTCGCCGGAGGCGATCCCGGGGAGGTAGCTCTTCTTCGCCTCGTCGTCGCCGGAGGTCAACAGCGCGTTGGCGGCCAGGGCGACGGAGGAGAAGAACGGCGCGCACAGCAGCGCGGCGCCCATCTCCTCGAGCACGACGAGCAGCTCCACGTAGGTGAAGCCCGAGCCGCCGAACTCCTCTGGGATGGTCAGCGACTGGAGTCCCAGCTGGTCGGCCATCTGGCTCCACACCGCGGGGTCGTAGCCGTCCTCGGTGTCCATCAGGCGGCGGACCTCGGTCTCGGGCGACTTCTCGGTCAGGAACCGCCGCACGGCGGTGCGCAGCTCCTCCTGCTCGTCACTGAAGGCGAAATTCATGCCTGGGCTCCTCTGTTGCCTCGCTCTGCCGGCAGTGCCTGCGCCGCCGATCCCCGTGCCATCTTCTTCCCCTCCAGCGGACGGGCGGCGCATCGCCGTCCAGCAGGGGGTGTCTACCAGACCCGGCGCCCGGGCGACCAGAACGCCCTCGGCCCCGGCGGCGGCCGCGACAGTGCCGTGTCCGAAGCAGGCGCAGGTGTGTCACGCTGGGGCCATGGGACAGCTCGAGAAGATCTGGAGCGATTCGGCCGCCGAAGTCCACCAGATCGTGGTGGGCCCGATGGACAACAACGTCTACATCCTGCGTTGCCGCCAGACGGGCGACGCGATGCTGATCGACGCCGCGAACGAGCACGAGGCCCTGCTCGAGATCTGCGAGCAGCTGGGCGTGCGCTCGGTGGTGGAGACGCACGGGCACTGGGACCACATCCAGGCGGTGCCCGCGGTGCGCGACGCCGGCTACTCCGTCGCCGTGACCAGCGCCGACGCCGGGATGCTGCCGAGCTACGACCTCATCCTCCAAGACGAGGAGACACTCTCGGTGGGCGACCTGCGCATCAAGACGCTCACCACCCCGGGCCACACCCCCGGCTCCATCTGCTTCGCCGTCGAGGGCACCAACCTCCTCTTCACCGGCGACACGCTGTTCCCGGGCGGCCCGGGCAACACCTCTTTCGAGGGCGGCGACTTCCCCACCATCATCGACTCGATCGAGCGGCGGATCTTCGCCCGTTTCGACCCCGACACGCTGGTGCTGCCCGGCCACGGCGACTCGACCACCGTGGGCAACGAGTCCCCCCACCTGCAGGAATGGGTGGACCGGGGTTGGTGAGGCCCGCCGGGACGACGTGCGGCGGAAGCGGGCGGTGAGCCCCCCAGAAGCCCAGCCGGAGCCGTGCCGACGGACCTGTCCGGAAAACCCGACTAAAACGGTAAGCTTTTAGGAATGGGAGCGACGCCACCGCTGCTCGAGATCCGCAACCTGCACGTCTCGGCCGAGGACGGGGCGATCCTGCGGGGGGTCGACCTGACCGTCGGGCCCGGCGAGATCCATGCGCTGATGGGACCCAACGGCGCCGGCAAGTCCACCTTGGCGGGTGCGCTGCTGGGCCATCCCGCCTACACCGTCACTGCAGGGAACATCGTGCTCGCCGGCGAGGACATCACCGCGTGGCCCACCGACGTGCGGGCCAAGGCCGGGCTCTTCTTGGCCTTCCAGTATCCAGAGGCGATCGACGGCGTGTCGGTCACGCAATTCCTGCGCCAGGCGATGGCCGCCCGCAAGGACAGTGAGGTCTCGGTCCTCGAGGTGCGCGTGCTCATGAACGAATGGATGGAGCGCCTCGGCATGGACACGTCCTTCGCCAGCCGCCACCTCAACCACGGGTTCAGTGGTGGCGAGAAGAAGCGCAACGAGATCTTGCAGATGGCGCTCCTCGAGCCGGTCGTGGCCGTCCTCGACGAGACCGACTCGGGTCTCGACATCGACGCGCTGCGCGTCGTCGGACGCGGCGTGCGCGCCGTGCGCGACGCGCGGCCCGAGCTCGGCGTGCTGGCGATCACGCACTACGAGCGCCTCTTGACCGAGCTGGTGCCCGACGCGGTGCACATCTTGGTGGACGGGCGCATCGTGGCGAGTGGCGGCCTCGAGCTGGCGCAACACGTGGAGTCACAGGGATACGAGGCATGGCGATGACGAAGGGTGATGGCGTGCGTGACGAGAGCGTGGGCGTGCCGGCGCCCCTGAACACCGAGGCGTTGCGCAAGGACTTCCCCCTGTTGGCGCGGACGGTGCACGGGCGGCCCATCGTGTACCTGGACTCGGCGTCCTCGGCGCTCCAGCCGCGGTCGGTCATCGACGCGATGACGCGCTACTACGAGACGTCGCACGCCAACGTGCACCGCGGCGTCTACGCCACCGCCGAGGAGTCCACCGCCCTCTACGAGCGGGCGCGGGTGGTCGCCGGGCGTTTCCTCGGTGCCGCGGAGCCCGAACGAGAGGTCGTCTTCACCAAGAACACCACCGAGTCGCTCAACCTGGTCGCGCAGAGCTGGGGCCGTGCCAACCTGCGCGCGGGCGACGCGGTGCTGCTCACCGAGATCGAGCACCACTCCAACATCGTCCCGTGGATGATCCTCGCCGAGGAGCTGGGCGGGCTCGATCTGCGCTACATCCCCGTCGACGGCGACGGGCGGCTGGTCCTCGACGACCTCGACCGCCTGGTCGACGGCGTGAAGGTCGTGGCCGTGTCCGCGATGTCCAACGTGCTCGGGACGATCCCGCCGGTGCGGGTCGTGGCCGACGCCGCCCACCGCGCAGGGGCGATCGTCGTGGCCGACGGTGCGCAGCTGGTGCCGCACGCGCCCGTCGACGTGCACGAGCTCGGCGCCGACTTCATCGCCTTCTCGGGCCACAAGACCATGGGCCCGACCGGCATCGGCGTGCTCTGGGGCCGGGCCGAGCTGCTCGACGCCATGCCGCCCTTCCTCGGCGGCGGCGGCATGATCCTCGACGTCAAGCTCGACTCCTTCCGCCCCGCGCCGCCGCCGGCGCGCTTCGAGGCGGGCACCCCGCCGATCGCCGAGGCGGTGGGGCTGACGGCCGCGCTCGCCTACCTGAGCGAGATCGGCATGGACCGCATCCGCGCCCACGAGCTCGCCCTCACCAACCACGCGCTGGCCCGCCTCGACGAGAAGCTCGGCTCCGACGTGCGCGTGTTCGGCCCGCCGGCCGGATCCGACCGTGGCGGCGTGCTGTCGCTGGCCTACCGCGACGTCCACGCCCACGATCTCGCCCAGGTGCTCGACCAGTTCGGCGTGTGCGTACGACCGGGCCATCACTGCGCCAAGCCGCTGATGCGCAAGCTGGGTGTGCAGGCCACGGCGCGGGCGTCGTTGTCCCTGTTCAGTGACGAGCACGACATCGAGGTGCTGATCGAGGGATTGCTGGAGGCCGGTAGATTGTTCGGCTGATGGCCGACCTCGAAGAGCTGTACCGCGAGATCATCCTCGACCACTACCGCTCCCCCCGGAACCGCGGCGAGCTCGAGTCCCCGCCCGCGCACCGGGTCGAGGGCTTCAACCCGCTGTGCGGCGACGAGGTGGTCCTCTCCATGCTCGTCGAGGGCGACACCCTGGCCGACCTCAAGATCGCCGGGTCGGGCTGCTCCATCAGCCAGTCCTCGGCGTCGCTGATGTCGGCCGCCGTCAAGGGCAAGCCCGTCGACCAGGTGCGCCAGCTCATCAGCACGTTCAAGGGGATGATGTCGGTGCACGAGGCCTCGCTCGGGCACGAGGCCCACGACGGGCACGGGCACGGGCACGACGGGTCTGCGCCGGCGGCGCTGCCGCACCAGCACGACGGCAACGGCGCCGAGGTGGTGCCCGGCGAGCCCGAGGAGATCGACCTCGACAAGCTCGGTGAGCTCGCGGCGCTCCAGGGCGTGGTGAAGTTCCCGGTCCGCATCAAGTGCGCGACCTTGAGCTGGAACGCGCTGGCGCAGGGCCTCGACGAGGTGGCGGCGGGCGCGTAGGTCGGTTTTTGCGGCGGGCTCAGCGCCCGTCGGGCTCAGCCACCGGCGGGCTCAGCGCCGGGGGGCGGGCTCAGCCTCCGACCGAGGACACCCAGGTCTGTGCGACGGCCGCCGGCTGCTCCTGCTTGGACGTCACGTCGAGGTTGAGCTTGGAGATGGCCGTCGTCGTGAGCTTGGCGTCGATGTCGTCGAGCACCTTGGCCACGCCGGCCGTGTCCACCGACTTCCTGATCACCGGCACGATGTAGTCGGCCCCCTCGAGGTGCTTGTTGTCGGTGAGCGCCACGAAGTTGTTCGACACGACGTTGCCGTCACTCGAGAAGAGCTCGACGACCTGCACCTCGCCGTTCTTGAGCGCAGCCACACTGAGCGGGCCGGCCTCGTCGAGTGACTTGAAGCCGGCGAAGGTCAGCCCGTAGGTCTTCTTCAGGCCCGGCTCGCACCCGGCGAAGGTCGGGCACTCGGGCGGCCCACCGAGCGTGAGCTTGGACGCGTAGGGCTTGAGGCTCGAGATCGTGGTGAGGTGGTCCTTCTTGGCCGTCGCCTGCGTCACCGCGAAGACGTTGGTGTCGAGCGCCTTCGACGCGGGCAGCACCGTGACGCCGTACGACGCCAGCGCCTTCTGGTCGGCGGGGATGGCCGTCTGGATCGTGTCGCCCGCGGGCTGGGGGTTGCCGCCGTGGAGGTACCCGAGCAGCGAGGCGGCGTAGTCCGGCTCGAGGTTGATCTGCCCCTTCTCGATCGCCGGGACGACGATCGCCCTCGTGCCGAGGCTCGGCTCGACTGTCACCTGGTACCCGTTCTTCTTCAACACGTCGGCCCAGATGTTCGAGACGATCGCCTGCTCCTCGAAGTTGGTCGAGCCGATGACGATGGTCGGCTTGCTGCTCGACGCG
>DATJTU010000267.1:0-24893 GCA_035503015.1 Acidimicrobiales bacterium
CTCACCAACGCGACCAGCAGGGCGTCGGACTCCGGCGTCGCGCGGTGCAGCCATTCGAGGGCCGCCAGCTCCGGCGCCTCCCAGCACGGCGCGTGCAGGCCCGCCATCTCCTCGAGGACCGACGCCGCCACCTCAGCCCCGCAGGCCTCGATCTGGTCGCCTTGGCGCCCGCCGACGATGTCGGAAAGCAGCAGGGTGAACCATCCCGTCTCGGGCTCGACCTCGGCGACGTAGACGTCGGGCACGCGGGCGTCGATGCGCGAGGCGACCTCGCGGTAGAAGCGGACCTCGATCTCGTACGCGCGCAGCGCAAGTCCGGTGCCACGACTCTGGTCGTCCGCCGACGCAAACTTCCCCACCACGGTGGCCGGGCCGGCTCCCGGCTCGTCGTAGGCGAGCGAGAAGCGGGTGGTGTCGGCCATCTGCCCCGTGCCGACCGGCTCCGTCCACACCCCGACGACCCGGCGTCCCTCAGGCACGAGGCCGGCACGCACGAGGGCCGCCGTGAGCCATTCGGGCGTCACGTCGGCCGCGCGCCGCACGAGCGCGGGTCGTTCAGCTGAGCTCGGGCCTGCCATGAGGCGTCGAGACTATTGCCCGGCGGCTCGGACCCGCAGCGGCGACGGCGTCTCCGGAGCGGTGCACGGCCCGGCGGCCGGGAGCTCCGTCACGTGGCGGCGCTGCTCGTTTCGTCGGTCGGCGCGACGCGCAGCGCGTGGCTCATGGTGCCCCACAGGGCGAGGGCGAGGGCCCACGCGGTGAAGAACCCGACCGTCCAGCGCGGCGTGGTGTGCTGGAGGAGGAGCCCGGCGGCCAACGGCGCCAGCGAGGCGATGGACAGGGCGATGGCGCTGCGGACCGACTCCGCCCGGCCGAGCAGCCGGTCCGGCGTGATGGCGATGCGGTAGCCGTGCACCACCGAGTCCGTCGACGGGATCGCGAGCCCGACCGGGACGAGCCCGAGAGCGAGCGCGAGCGCGGTGGGCCACACGAGGAACAACGCGCAGCCAAGCCACGCCCAGATCTCCAAGAGGAAGACGGCGCGGACGCTGAGCATGCGCCGCAGGGAGGGGGACAGGAGCGACCCCAGCAGCACGCTCCCGGCGAAGCACGCGGTGAGCAACCCGATGGCGCCACCGGAGAGCCCCTGGGCCTCCCCGATCACGACGATGCAGAACAGCAGGGCGGATCCGGAGAAGTTCAAGAGCCCGTAGAGGAACGCGGTCACCCGCAGGAAGGGCTGGCGCCAGGTGAAGACCATGCCCTCCCGGATGCTGGCGCGCACGGCGACCGCCTCGCGCACACGCTCCTCCTCGAACCGCACACGCATCAACAACAACGATGCTGTCGAGCACACGTACGAGCAGGCATCGACCACGAACGGCACGGCGCGGCCGAGCTCGAACAGCGCGCCGCCCACCGGCGGGCCGACCAGGCGCACGATGGCACGCCGGCCCGTCTGGGCACCCGCCGCCTCGAGGAGCTGTTCCTTGGGGACGACCGCGCGGATCGCGCCCGGCGCGGCGGCGCTGAACATCGTGCTGCCCACCCCCTCCACCGCAGCGATGACGGGGATCACCCAGTACGACACCTGCAGCACCGCGACGCAGACCGCCAGCAACGCGAGCGCGGCGGCGCGCACGCCGTCGGAGACGATCATGAGCGCGCGACGGCTCCAGCGGTCGGCGGCGACGCCGGCCGGGAGGGCCAGGAGGGCCATCGGGGCGGCCCGGGCGAACGAGACGACACCCGCCTTCAGCGCCGAGTGGGTCAGGGCCAGCACGAGGAGCGGATAGGCGATGGTCGTCACCTGTGTCCCCGCGTTCGACAGCAGCTGCCCCGCCTGGAGCAGGACGAAATTGCGGTTGCGCCGGAGCGGGACCGGGGGCATCCGGGCGGCGCCGGTCAGGAGAGGCCGAGGACGCGGCGCGCGTTGTCGCGCAGGAACTTGGGCCAGACCTCGTCGGAGAAGCCGACCCCGGGCATCTCGCGCATGATGCGCTCGAGCGAGAGACCCATCGGGAAGTAGCCGGCGTAAATGATCTTGTCGGCGCCACGGCTGTTGGCGTACTCGACGATGTCACGCGGGTAGTACCTCGGGGCGAAGGCGCTCGTCGAGTAGTGGAGGCCGGGCCACTTGAGCATGAGCTTCACGGCCAGGTCGGTCCAGGGCTCGCAGCCGTGGCGGGTGACGAAGACGAGCTCGGGGAAGTCGTACATGACCTCGTCGATCAGCTCGACGTGCTGGCAGGCCGCCTTCAGCCTCGGTCCCGGGACGCCCGCGCAGCAGAAGACCGGCACACCGAGCTCCACGCACTTGGCGTAGATCGGATACATCTTCTTGTCGTTGATCGGCACCTGCGGGAAGGTCCCGGCCGGGAAGACGGAGACCGCCCGAATGCCGTGCGTCTCGTACTCGGCCACCAGGCGGGCGATCCCCGCCATCCCCTCGTTGGGGTCCGCCGACGTGGACGCGACGAACCGGTCCGGGTGAGTCTGCAGCGCCTTGACGCCGAGGCCCTCGGCATCGCCGATGGTGATCACGCCCGTTTCGACGCCCCAGAGGTCCATCTCGCGCAGGGTCACCCCGATCGGGTCGTCGACCCCCTCGAGTTGGCGGCCGGGCACGTCCTTGAAGATGTACTCGACGGGGAAGGCGAACTGCTCCTTGGACTCGGCATCCTTCGTCTGCCGGGTGATGAAGCGGTAGGCCTCTTTCATGTCCCGGTGGGGGAAGCCGATCATCGTGTCCACGATCCCGATGTCCTGCGGCATGCCCATCGGGGCGTCAGCGTATTCGACGTGCCCGCGGGCGCGACGTGACCGTCACCGTCAACTCCTGAACGGCGCGCCGCCGCACGACCAGAGCCCGAGCGTCCGCTCCGCGGCGGACGTACCCGGAGGCTCAGTTGATGTGGATCCCCGAGATCGCCCGGGAGATGACGAGCCGCTGGACCTCGGACGTCCCCTCGAAGATCGTGTAGATCTTCGAATCCCGGTGCCACTGCTCGACCGGGTACTCGCGGACGTAGCCGTAGCCGCCGAGGATCTGGATCGCCTGCTCGGTGACCCAGACCGCGTTCTCGCCGGCGTAGAGCTTCGACATGGAGCCCTCGCCGTTCTCGAACTTCTTGCCCGTCGCGGCCATGTTGGCGGCACGGTGCACGAGCAGCCGGGCCGCGTCGGTGTGCATCTTCATGTCGGCCAGCTTGAATGCGATGGCCTGGTTCTCGATGATGGCGCGGCCGAACTGCTTGCGCTCCTTCGCGTAGTCGAGGGCGAACTCGTAGGCGGCGCGGGCAATGCCCACGGCCTGCGCGCCGACGATCGGACGGGAGGCTTCGAACGTCGCCATCGCGGCCTGCGTCGACGTGCGCTTCCCCTCGCGGGCGCGCGCCAGGCGCTCGTCGAGCTTCTCCTTGCCGCCGAGCAGGCAACGACCCGGCACGCGGCAGTCGTCGAGGACGACCTCCGCGGTGTGCGAGGCGCGGATCCCCATCTTCTTGAACTTCTGCCCCTGCGAGATGCCGGGGGTCCCCTCGGGCACCACGAAGCTCGCCTGGCCCCGGCTGCCGAGTGCGGGGTCCACGGAGAGCACGAGGACGTGCGTGTTCGCAATGCCCCCGTTGGTGATCCAGGTCTTCGTCCCGTTGAGCACCCACTCGTCCTTGGCCTCGTCGTACACGGCCCTCGACTTCAGGGAGGAGACGTCGGAGCCGGCGTCGGGCTCCGAGACGCCGAACGCGGCGAGCTTGATGTCCTCGGGCGTGCCGAAGCACTGGGGTATCCACTCGCCGATCTGCTCCGGCGTGCCGTTGGCGAAGATCCCGGCCACCGCCAGGGTCGAGCCGAAGATGGCGAGCGCGATCCCGGCGTCACCCCAGCTCATCTCTTCGTTGACCAGGCACATGAGCAAGCCCGCCGGGTCGGAGAAGCACTGGGCCACGAAGTCGAAGGAATAGAGGCCGTTGCGCGCCGCTTCTTCGATGATGGGCCACGGGGTCTCCTCGCGCTCGTCCCACTCGCGCCCTGCGGGGCGGACGACGTTCTCCGCGAATTCGTGGACCCACTTCTGAATCTGGAGCTGATCCTCGTTCAGGTCCAGCGAGTAGTCGGACATGGCTGCCCTCCTTGGGCGGTCCCCGGCCGCAGGCGGGACCTCTCTCTTCGGGCGCATCCACCGGCCGGCCCGTTGCCGGCTCGCGTGGCGTGCGGCCACACCCGTACGATCCTTGTTACTCAATAGTAACCTACGAATCAGTAACTAATCCATCGGGGGCATGGCAGTGCCGCGACCAGGGGGTTCTTGCAGGATCAGCGGTGGATGGCGGTGCCCGAAGGCGTGTCCTCGACGGTCCAGCCGAGGGCCACGAGCTCGTCACGGATGGCGTCGGCCCGGGCGAAATCCTTGGTCCGCCGCGCCTCGTCGCGCTCGGTGACGAGGCGGGCCACCTCCTCGTCGACGTCGGCCGCCGCGGCACGCAGCGGCAAGCCGAGTGCGGCGGCGAGCAGGCCCACGGTCCGTGCCGCCCGCTGTCCGCCCCCCTCGTCTCCTGCGTCCGCGCTCGAGTGGGCGATGCTGACCAGCTCGAAGATGCCGGCGAGGGCGCCGGGCGTGTCGAGGTCGTCGTCCATGCGCGCGTGGAAGACCGCCCGCGCGTCCGGGTCGGTGTCGGCACCGTCGATCGTCTCGACGACGTAGCCGGTCTCGCTCTCCTCGAGCAGGTCGCCGATTCCGAACCGGCGCGCCATCGTGTCGAGCCGTCCCAGTGCCTTCTCCGCGTCGGCGATGGTCGCCGCCGTCACCTCGATCGGCGAACGGTAGTGCGCCCGCAGCACCAACAGGCGGTAGGCCCGGCCGTCGGAGCGGTCGAGGAGGTCGGTCAGCGAGGTGAAGTTGCCGAGCGACTTGGACATCTTCGTGCCCTCGACCTCGACCCACCCGTTGTGGACCCAGTGCCGCGCGAACGGCCGGTCCTCGGCGACCGCTTGCGCCCGCTCGTTCTCGTGATGCGGGAACGCGAGGTCCTGGCCGCCACCGTGCAGGTCGAAGCCGTCGCCCAGGAGGTCGAGTGACATCACCACGCACTCGGTGTGCCAGCCCGGCCGTCCCGCGCCCCACGGCGCGTCCCACGCCGGCTCGCCCTCCTTGGCCTTCTTCCAGAGGGCGAAGTCGAGCGGAGAGCGCTTCTCCTCGTTCTCCTCGACCCTGGCCCCGGAGCGCAACGAGTCGAGGCTCTGGCGGGCGAGGAGGCCGTACCCGGGCACCCGGTCGACGTCGAGATAGACCCCGTCGGACGTCTCGTAGGCGACGCCCCGCTGGAGCAGGTCGCCGACCAGGCGCACCATGTCGTCGATGTACGCCGTGGCGTGGGGTGTGTCGTCGGGCCGCAGCACGCCCAACGCGTCCATGGCCTCCCACCAGCGCGCCTCGAACTCCGCCGCCACCTCGGGCTCGGTCCTGCCCTGCTCGTTGGCGCGCTTGATGATGTTGTCGTCCACATCGGTGATGTTCGACACGTAGTGCACGTCGAGACCGCAGAACAAGAGGTAACGCCGCAGCACGTCGAAGACCAGGTTGTAGCGGCCGTGGCCGATGTGGGGCAGGTCGTAGACCGTGGGCCCGCACACGTACATCGACGCCTCTCCCTCGGTCCGGAGCTCGAGCGGCCGGACACTGCCCGTCGCGGTGTCGTGGAGGCGCAGCACCCGGGTACGGTAACCCGATCATGTCGACCCCCGTGGCCCCGACGTCCCGCGTCCCCGAGAAGCCGAAGCTCGAGGGGCTGGAGGAGCGCTGGGCGGCCGCATGGGACGATGCCGGCGTCTACCGGTTCGACGCGGACACGACCCGCGACCGGGTCTTCTCCATCGACACCCCGCCGCCCACCGTGTCGGGCTCGCTGCACATGGGGTCGGTCTTCGGGTACGTGCAGACCGACGCCATCGCGCGCTACCGGAGGATGCGCGGGTGGAACGTCTTCTACCCGATGGGATGGGACGACAACGGGTTGCCGACCGAGCGCCGCGTCCAGACCTATTACGGCGTGTCGTGCGACCCGTCGCTCCCCTACGACCCCGACTTCGTGCCACCCGACACACCGGGGAAGACCGACATCCCGGTCAGCCGGCCGAACTTCATCGCGCTCTGCCACCAGCTCACGTCCCAGGACGAGCAGGCCTTCGAGAGCCTCTGGCGCCGGGTCGGGCTCTCCGTCGACTGGACCAGGACCTACGCCACCATCGGGGACACGGCCCGGCGCACCAGCCAGCGCATGTTCTTGCACAACCTGGCGAGGGACGAGGCGTACCAGTCCGAAGCACCCACCATGTGGGACGTCGACTTCCAGACGGCCGTCGCCCAGGCCGAGATGGAGGACAAGGAACTCGACGGCGCCTACTACCGGCTCCGCTTCGACGACATCGACATCGAGACGACGCGGCCCGAACTGGTGGCGGCATGCGTGGCGCTGGTGGCCCACCCCGACGACACCCGCTACGCGGCGAAGTTCGGGACCACCGTCCACACGCCGCTCTTCGGGGTGGAGGTGCCGGTGCTGGCGCACCGCCTGGCCGAGCCCGACAAGGGAACGGGGATCGCCATGATCTGCACCTTCGGTGACGTCACCGACGTGGTGTGGTGGCGCGAGCTCGCTCTGCCGACCCGCAGCATCGTCACGCGTTCGGGGCACATCACCGAGAACCCGCCCGCCGGTGTTCCCGACGGGGAGCCGTGGCGGGCCATCGCCGGGCGCACGGTCAAGCAGGCGCAGCGGATCACCGCCGAGCAGCTGGCCGCCTCGGGCGACCTGATCGGCGACCCGCGGCCGATCAAGCACCCCGTCAAGTTCTACGAGAAGGGGTACCGTCCGCTCGAGATCGTGACGAGCCGGCAGTGGTTCATCCGCAACGGCGGCCGCGACGAGGTGTTGCGGCGCGACCTGCTGCGGCGCGCCGGCGAGATCGACTGGCACCCGCTCTACATGAAGGTGCGCTACGACGACTGGGTGAACGGGCTCAACGGGGACTGGCTGATCAGCCGGCAGCGCTTCTTCGGCGTGCCGATCCCCGTCTGGTACCCGGTCGGTGACGACGGCCAGCCGCGCCACGACGCGCCGATCGTCCCCGAGGAGTCACGTCTCCCCGTCGACCCGACGACCGACGTCCCCGCCGGCTACGAGGAGGGCCAGCGCGGTGTCCCGGGCGGGTTCGTCGGCGACCCCGACGTCATGGACACCTGGGCCACGTCCTCGGTCACCCCGCAGATCGCCTGCGGCTGGGTGGACGACCCCGACCTCTTCGCGTCGACGTTCCCGATGGACCTGCGGCCCCAGGGTCCCGAGATCATCCGGACCTGGCTGTTCTCGACGCTGTTGCGTTCGCACCTCGAGCACCACACGGTGCCGTGGCTGCACACGACGATCAACGGCTGGATCCTCGATCCTGACCGCAAGAAGATGTCCAAGACCAAGGACAACGTCGTGACCCCGTTGCCGTTGCTCGAGGACTTCGGGTCCGACGCCGTGCGCTACTGGGCCTGCAACGGGCGGCCCGGCACGGACACCGCGCTCGACCAGGGCGTGATGAAGATCGGCCGCCGCCTGGCCATCAAGGTGCTCAACGCCTCGAAGTTCGCGCTGGGGCGCCTGGGCGAGGGCCCGCCCCCCGCAGTCGGCGCTGCCCAGGCCCCGCTCGACCGCGCGCTGCTCGCAGAGCTGGCCCTGCTCGTCGAAGCCGCGACCGCCGCCAACGAGAGCTTCGACTACGCCCGCGCGCTCGAGCTCACCGAGACGTTCTTCTGGTCGTTCTGCGACGACTACGTCGAGCTCGTCAAGGCCCGCGCCTACGGAGAGGGCGATCCCGCCGGCGCGGACTCCGCCCGGGCGACGCTGGCGGTCGCGCTCTCGGTCCTGCACCGTCTCTTCGCGCCGTTCATGCCCTTCGTCACCGAAGAGGTGTGGAGCTGGTGGCAACCGGGCTCGGTCCACGCGGCCCGGTGGCCCGAGGTCGGCGAGGTGGGCGGCAACGCCGGCGGTGCCACCGCCGTGCTCAGGCTGGCGGGCGAGGTGCTCGGCGCGGTGCGCCGGGAGAAGACGACGCACAAGCGGTCGATGCGCGCCCGCGTCGCCCGGCTCGAGGTCCACGCCTCGCCTGCGACGCTGGCGGCACTGGACGCCGCGCGGGACGACCTCGTGGCAGCCGGCGGGGTCGACGAGCTGGTCCTCACCCCCGGTGACGACATGACGGTCGAGGTGACGCTGGCCGACGAGGCCTGATCAGAGATAGGCCGACTCGGCCGCGGCGGCCATCTCCGCCGGCGTGCCCTCGTGCGCGATCCGGCCGTGCAGCATGATCGCCGCGTGGTCGGCGATGCCGAGCGCGGTCTCTGCGAACTGTTCGACGACCACCACCGTCACCCCACGCGCGGCGATCGACGCCACGAGCTCGTAGAGGCTCGCCACGACGATGGGGGCGAGGCCCATGGAGATCTCGTCGAGCAGCAGCACCTTCGTCTCGCCGGCGAGGGCCCGCGAGATGGCGAGCATCTGCTGCTCGCCTCCCGAGAGGGTGCCCGCCAGCTGCTTGCGGCGCTCCGCCAAGCGGGGGAACTGTTCGTACGCGCGCGCCTCCACTTCGGCCGTCGTGACGCCGCCGCGGTAGGTCCACATGCGCAGGTTGTCCCGCACGGTCAGGTTGGGGAAGACGCCCCTCCCTTCGGGGATGGCGACGACGCCGGCGCGTGCGAGTGCCTCGGGCGTCCACGGCGACGCCGGCACGTCGTCGATGGCGACCGCGCCGTAGGTCGGGCGCAGCCTGCCGTTGATGACCTTCAACAGCGTGCTCTTCCCCGCGCCGTTGGGCCCGAGCAGCGCGAAGACCGACCCCCGGGGGACGTGGAGGTCCACCCCGTGCAGCACCTCGATCCTGCCGTAGGCGGCGCGCACGCCGTCGACCGAGACCGCGGAGCCGCCCCTGTTCTCTGCGGCGCCCGCTCCGGCGTCCGCGCCGCGCTGGTCGGTGTCCGCCTTGGTGCTCATGCGTCTCCTGACGGCCCGCCGGCCGCGGCGTCGGCCCCGGCGCTGTGACCCAGGTACGCCTCTTGCACCGCGGTGTCGCGCCGGATCTCGTCGGGAGTGCCTGACGCGATCACCTGGCCGAAATCGAGCACGTGCACGCGGTCGCAGACCTGGAGCACCAGGTCGGTGTCGTGCTCGACGAGCACCACGGCCCTGCCCTCGGCGGCCAACGACGTCAGCAGCCCCCCCAAAGCCTCGGATTCGCGTTCGTCGAGCCCGGAACAGGGTTCGTCGAGGAGCAACACCTTCGGATCAGTGGAGAGTGCGCGCGCCAGCTCGACCAGCCGCGCCGACCCCGTCGGCAGTGACGAGACCGCCGCCGACGCCTCCTCGGCGATCCCGACGCGGTCGAGCAGGCCGACCGCCTCTGACGACGAGGCGCGGCCACATGCCTCGAGCCCGACGCGGACGTTGTCCGCGGCGTTGAGCGTCGAGAAGAGCTCGAGCCGCTGGAAGGTGCGCGCCAGCCCGAGACGGGCCCGCCGGTACGTGCGCTTGCGCGTCACGTCTTTCCCGTCCATCGACACCGATCCGCGGTCGGGCCGCTGGAGCCCCGTGATGACGTTGAAGAGTGTCGTCTTGCCGGCGCCGTTCGGTCCGATGAGGCCCGTCACGGTGCCGGCCTCGGCGCGCAGCGAGACCTCGGTGAGCGCCGCGACACCGCCGAAGCGGACGCTCACGCCGTCGACCTCGAGTGCGGCAGGTGTCCCGGTCTCAGGCGGCACGCGCCACCTCGTGGTCGAGCACGAGCTCGCGCGGCTGCGCTGCTTCGTCGCCGAAGGGCAGGTGGATTCGGCTGGTGAGCCACTGGATCCCGAGGATCCCATCGGGGCTGCGCGCCAACAGGATGATGCCGATCCCGGCGGCGAGGCCGGTGATGTCGGCCAGCGACGTCGGCAGGTGGGTCTGCAGGACCGGGAGCGCCGCAGCGGTGAGGCCCCCGAGCAATGCGCCCGTCAGGGTGCGGATGCCCCAGATCGCGACGAAGAGCAGCAGCGTGAGGCTGCCGATGAATTGCACGTCGTTCGCACCGATGCCGCCCTGTTGGCCGGCGTAGAAGACACCACCCAGGCCGGCCATCGCGGCCGACAGGCTGAAGACGATGACCTTGGTGCGCACCGAGCTGAGGCCGACGGTGGCATAGGCCGCCGGTGAGTCGCTCATCGCCACGAGCCGGCGCCCGAACGAACTGCGGCGCACGACACCGACCACCAGCGCGCACAACGCCGCGGCGACGGCCACCTCGACGAGCATGGCCCGGTCGCCGACCACGTGGATGAACGGGAGCGGCACGCGACCGACGTTGATGGAGGTGCCGTCCGGGATGACGGTCGAATTGTTGAAGAACGCCTCGTACATCACCTCGCCGAAGGCGAAGGTCGCCAGCGCCAGGTACAGGCCGCGCAGGCGCAGGGTCGGGAGCGCGATCACGGCGCCCACCGCGCCCGAGACCACCACGGCGAGGATGAGCCCCCACCACGAGTCCCCGCCCAGGGTCTTGCCCATCGTGTAGGCACCGATGCCCATGAACGTCAGCTGGCACAGCGACACCTGCCCGGCGTAGCCGACGAGCAGGACGAGCGAGAGGCCCACGATCCCGAAGGCGAGCCCCTGCGAGAGCGTCGCCAGCGCGGTGTCCCCCACCATGGCCGCCAGCACGGCGAACAGGGCGATCAGCAGGATCGCCCCCGCCACGGACTGGCGGGCGGTGACGACCTTGGGGACCGGGCGCAGCGCGAGGCGGCCGGCAGGGGCGAGGCGGGCCGCCGGGATGATCAGCAGCACGACGAAGAGGAACACGACCGGGACGACTTCGGTCAACACCGACGTGAGGCCGGCCAGGCTCGGCCCGAGGTGCGTCGGCAGGTACCCGACGGCGTACTGGGTGACGAGACCGAGGATGAGCGCGCCGACGAACGTCATCGGCACGTTGCGCAGCCGGCCGACGACCGCCGCAGCGAAGCCGTTGAGCGCGAGCAGCGTGAGCTGGTCGGCGGTGAGCCCGGTTTGCCCGACGATCGGGGCCAGCAGCACGCCCGCCAGTGCCGCCAGCATGAACCCGACGGCCCAGCCCGCCTGGGACATCCGGTAGGGCTTGGCGCCGGACATCGCGACCAGGTCCGGGTCGTCGACGACCGCTCGCATCGCCACGCCCAGACGCATCCTGCGCAGGAAGACGCCGAGGCCGACCGAGACGATCGCCGCCACGATCACGATCAGGATCTGCTGGTACTGGAGGGTGACCCCGTTAGCGCCGAAGAGGCGCACCGACAGCACGTTGCCGTCGGCCTGGGTGAAGTACGAGGGAACCGAGCGCACGATGTCGGGGTTCCCCCAGAAGATGGTCGTCAGGCCGAGCAGGATCACCAACAGTCCCAGCGAGACCATCAGCGACCGCTCCACCGACGCGCCGTGGATGCGCCGGAACAACACGAATTCGACGAGCACGGCCAACAACGGCGCCTCGATGAAGACGACCACGACGATGGCCAGCAAGAAGGGCCAGTGCCAGTCCTGCCAGAGCTGCCAATAGCTGAAGGCCGCGACTGCGCCGACCGCTCCCTGCGCGAAGTTGAAGACGCCGGTGGTGTTGTAGGTGACGACCAGCCCGGTGGCCAGGATGCCGTACACCGCGCCGCTCACGATGCCGAGGACGGTGAACGAGAGGAAGACGCTCACCGCGTCACCTCATCGGCAGTCTCCCCCCGGCTCCCCACTCCGGCAGCCCTATGACCCCGCCGTCGAGGCGTAGAAGTACTTGGTGTTGCAGTCGTAGCCCGACTTGGGCATGACCCGCACGTACTTGCCGTTCTTGATCGTCGCCATCATGAAGCAGCCGGACGGCTTCTTCTGTGCCGGGTTGGTCGGCGACACCATGCCCGACGCGTCGAAGTTGGTGATCTTCTTGAGTTGGGTGATCACCGCCCCGCGGGTTGGATGTGGCCCCGCCGCCTGGAGCGCCTGGACGAAGAGCTGCGCCGACGCCCAGCCGAACAAGGTGTAGAGGTCGGGGACCCACGACGAGTTGACCTTCTTCGTGTACTGCAAGAAGAGCTTGTCCGCCGGCAACACCGAGGCGTCCTCTCCGAGGTACAGGGGGAACACCTGTCCGATCATGATCCCGTTCGTGGCGGCTGGCCCGCCGGCGTGCGAGATGAACTGGTCCGCGTACACCGGGCCCCCGGAGAAAATGAGACCGGGGTGCCAGTTCTGGGTGTTGGCGTTCTCGACGAAGATCGCGGCGTCCTGCCAGTCGATCCCGGTGAGGTCGACCGCGGTCACGCCCTTGCTCCGCATGTTGATGACGTCGGTCGTGAAGTTGTTCTGCAACGGGTTGATGTCATCGACGTACGCGACCTTGTAGCCCACCGACTTCGCCGCGGCCAACTCGCCGTTCAGCTGGTCCTCGGCCGAGGTCGTGTCCGAGACGATGGTGCCGATCGTGGTGTCCTTCGGGAAGTGCTTCTTGTAGTACTGCCACGGGCCCAGGCTCGAGCCGAGCACGGTCGGGTCGGCGCTGAAGTCGTTCGGCAACGCGCCCGCGTTGGGATCGAGCGTCACCGAGACGTCGGGGACGGCGGGATCGGCGGCGAGGGCCTTGCACCCGTAGCCGTCGAAGAGCGAGAAGCTGCCGACCATCGCGAAGTCACTGTTGACAGCCTCTTGGGTCTCGGTCTCGTTCTGCTGCCCGCTGAATGCGTCGTCCTTGGCGTCGACCTTGAGGGTGCGGCCGTCGACCCCGCCCTTGGAATTGATGTAGTCGAAGTAGGCCTTGACCCCGACGGACGCGCCTTCGAAGAGGCCCGGGACCGGACCCGAGATGATCGACACGTTGCCCACGGTCACCGACGTCGGCGTGATCCCCGTGGTGGCCGCGTCCTGGGCCGCCGTGGCCGGCGCCGTCACCGGGCAGGTGTTCTGGGAACTGGCTGCGCCGGCGGGCGCGGACGCGACCACGGCACTGCTGCCGGCCACGATCGTCCCCGCCAGCAAGGACCCCCCGAGCAGGCCCCGGAGCGCCCGCCCGGCCTGCGAGCGCGAGCCGCGGCGAGTCATGTCATCCGTCTTCGTGTTCCCCACTGCCACCCCTTCTGGTTCACCGGCACCCCCCGCCGGGGTCCCGCCGTCGGGGCGGGGTGGGGGGTCACGATACGGGATCTGACTCTACGTCAGAAACTTTTTGTGCGGACATCGCTGGGCTGCCCACCTGGATGAACTGTGCCCGCCCGGGCCGCTTCCAAAAAGTCCCCGACGGCCGAGGTCGTGGCCTGGCAGCGCAGGGACGCGAGCACGTCGAACGCGTGTTGGGCCAGGGGCAACTCGGCGTAGGCGACGGGCTGGCGGGAGACCGCGCGGAGCCGGGCGACGAAGGCGCGCGCCGTCTCGACCGGCACCAGGGTGTCGTTGACGCCGTGGAGGACGAAGAACGGCGGCGCGTCCGGCCGGACCCGGAAGGTGGGCGAGGCGTCACGGAAGTCGTCGGGGTGCTCGTCCTCCTTCTCCTTCATGACCGTCTTCTCGAGCATCTCGACGAGGCCGGAGCCGAAGAGAGAGGCCTCGGGCGAGCTGGTGAGGTCCATGACGCCGTAAAAGGGGGCGCACGCCTGGACCGAGGTGTCCTTGTCCTCGAACCCGGGCTGGAACCGTGCGTCGCCGGCGCTGAGCGCGTGCAGCGCGCACAGGTGCCCCCCGGCGGAGCCGCCGCTGATGGCCACGAACGCCGGGTCACCTCCGTACTCCGCGATGTGCTCCTTGACCCAGGCAACCGCTCGCTTGACGTCGACGATGTGTTCCGGCCAGGTCGCGTTCGGGCTCAGCCGGTAGTTGATGGCGACGCAGACCCAGCCGCGCGCCACCAGCTCGAACATCATCGGCTTGCCCTGCTCGCGCTTGTCGCCGATCATCCACGCCCCACCGTGGACGTAGACCATGACGGGTGCGTGCCGGGGCGGCGCGAGGCGGGAGCGGTACACGTCGAGACCGTGGCGCCGGGTCCCGTCACCCCAGTAGTCGACGTCGAGGGTGGCATCGACGGCTCGTGACCTGAAGGGGATCGCACGGGTGACGCGCCACCAGCGACCCCACGTCGGCGGTGTCGGCTGGCTCGGCACGGGGAAGGCCGCGGTGCGCACCTCGGCCAGCGCCGCGGCGGTGATGTCGGCGGCGCGGAGGCCCGCGATGCCGAGACCGGCCAGCCCGGCCCACGTCAGCGCTGCGAAGCCCAGGCCCACCCAGCCTGCCCACCCGTCGAGAGCGCCGTAGGTCACGAAGAGGACGGTCGCGATGATCTGCCACACGATGTTCTGGAAGGCGAGCTCGCCCGCGATCCAGCCGGCGATGAAGCTCACGAGGGTGAAGGGCTCCCGTCTGATGGGGTGATAGGCGAGGAGCACGGCACCGGCGCCGAGGACGGTGACGGCCAAGAAGGCGTAGGGCACGGACCCCATCATTCCCCGCCGGCGCCCGCGCCGCGGGTCCGCCCTGGTCGCAGGCGGTTTGGGTTTGCCCCATCACCGAGTTGGCGCGAGGTTATGCACAGGTCACACGGGACCCGCGGGATCCGGAGCCAGAAGTAAGGAGAGTGCATGACCCCCGAGCGGCTGACGGGCCTCGACGCGAGCTTCCTGTACATGGAGACGCCGACCTTGCACATGCACGTGGCGATGACGGCGGTCTTCGACCCCGCCACCGTGCCTGGCGGGTACTCCTTCCGACGCGTCCGGCAGCTCATCAACGACCGCATCCCGCTCGCCCCCGTCTTCCAGCGCCGGCTGGTCGAGGTGCCGCTCCGGCTGGGCCACCCCGTCTGGGTGGACGACCCGGAGTTCGACATCGACAACCACCTCCGGCGGGCAGCGCTCCCGGCCCCCGGCGGCATGCGCGAGCTGGCTGAGTTCGCCGCCGACGTCATCAGCCGGCAGCTGCATCGCGACCGGCCGCTGTGGGAGATGTGGATCGTCGAGGGACTCGAGGACGGCAAGATCGCCCTGGTCGCCAAGATGCACCACAGCACCATCGACGGCGTCTCGGGGGCGGAGCTGTTGGGCGTCCTCTTCGACCTCGAACCCGATCCTCCCGAGACGCCGCACCTGACGCCGCGCCAGCTCGACTCGCGCATCCCGTCGGGTTGCGAGCTGGTGTCCCAGGCGATGATCGCCGGTCTGGTGGCCCCCTTCGAGATCGGGCGGACGGTCTGGCGGACCACGAGGAGCATCCTGGACGTACGGCGCATCCGCCAGGGGCTGACCGGCAAGGCCGCGCTGCCGCTCACCGCGCCACGCACCTCCATCAACGCCGCCGTCCACGCGCGCCGGCGGGTCGCCTTCGCAGCAGCCAGCCTCGCCGACGCGAAGAAGCTCAAGAACGCGATGGGCACCACGGTGAACGACGTCGTGCTGGCCATGTGCACCGGCGCGCTCCGCACCTATCTCCTGGCGGGCGACGAGCTGCCCGACGTCCCGCTCGTGTCGGTCGTCCCGGTCTCCGTCACGCCCGACGTCGCCGAGCTGAAGGGCTCCAACAAGCTCTCGGCGATGTTCGTCCAGCTGCCCTGCGAGGTCGAGGACCCGCTCGAACGGTTGCACCTCATCCACGAGGGCACGAAGGGCGCCAAGGAAGAGCACAAGGCTCTCGGGGCGGACACCCTCCAGAACTGGACCGAACACGCGACTCCGAACGTCTTCGCAGCCGCCGCGCGCCTGTACACGGGCATGAAGCTGGCCGACCGACACCGCCCCGTCGCCAACCTCGTCGTGTCGAACGTGCCGGGTCCCGACTTCCCCCTCTATCTCGGCGGGAGCCAGCTCCTCGGCATGTTCCCCCTCGGTCCGGTGATGGACGGCATGGGCCTCAACATCACGATCATGAGTTACCTGGGCGTCCTCTACTGGGGCCTCGCCTCCGACGCCCGTGCGGTCCCCCGGCTGTGGGACATCGCCGCCGCGGTGCCGCACGCGCTCGCCGAGATGCTGGAGGCGGCGGGCCTGGAGCCCGAGCCGTTCGACGTGCCCATCCACCTCGGCCCCGGCATGCCGCCGACCGCGACGTGGGTCCGCGCCACGGCGGCGCGCGCCGAACCGGGTGCGGCGGCCATGGAAACGGGGGCGACGGGTAGCGTGAACGCATGACGGTGCGCGAGCTGGGCCATCTGGTGCTCTACGTCCGGGACGTCCGGCGATCCGCCGCCTTCTACCGCGACGTGCTCGGCTGGCGCCAGATCCTGCCCGAGCCGGGAGACGACGCCGTGGGGGCAGCCGCCTTCTCGTCCGGGCGCACGCACCACGAGCTGCTCCTCATCGAGGTGGGCGCCGACGCAGCGCCGCTCCCCCGCGGGCGCCGTGTCGGTCTGTACCACTTCGGCCTGAACGTCGGCGAGACCGATGACGACCTGCGCGCGGCGGTGGCGGCCGTGGAGGCCGCGGGCGCGACGATCGTGGGCGCCTCGGATCACACCGTGACCCACAGCGTCTACATCCTCGACCCGGACGGGAACGAGATCGAGCTCTACATCGACGTCCCCGGCGTCGATTGGCGCTCGGACCCCGCACTCGTGGCCGCACCGATCCGTCCGCTCAGGCTCTGAGCGCGCGGACCGACCGCAGTCGCGCCCGTTCCGTGCCGACGGTGCGAACGGTCGCGGCCGACGCGGCAGGCGCGCGGGCGGCGGTCGCCGTCCTCTCGTCCGGCGGCGTTGCCATCCTGCCGACCGACACGGTCTACGGCATCGCCGCCCGGCCCACCGATCCCGGTGCGGTCCAGCAGGTCTTCATGGCCAAGGGCCGGCCCGAAGGGATGCACCTCCCGGTTCTCGCCGCCTCGGTCGCCCAGGTCGCGGCGCTCGGCGTCGCCTTCACGCCGGCCGCCGCCGCGCTCGCGCGGACGTGGTGGCCGGGGCCCCTCACCCTCGCGTTCGGCTTCGGCGACGAGGCGCGGCCGCAGTGGTTGGCCGGCCGCGAGGAGGTGGCGGTGCGCGTGCCGGACCACGACTTCCTGCGCGGGATCCTCGAGGAGACAGGCGTGCTCCTCGTGACGAGCGCGAATCGGCACGGTGCGCCCACCCCGCTCGCCGCCGCCGACGCGACCCGCAGTCTCCACGAGGACGTCGCACTCGTCGTCGACGGTGGGACCTTGACCGACGTGCCCTCGACGCTGGTCAACGTCCGCCACGACGAGCCCGCCGTCGAGCGCGAGGGTGCTGTGTCGCAGGCCGCGATCGCGGCCGCGCTGGACGGGATCGCGTGAGGTGACGGGGCAACCGCCGCGCCGGCTGCTGGCGATCGAGACGTCCTGTGACGAGACTGCGGCGGCGGTGGTCGACGAAGACCTGGTCGTCCGCTCCTCCGTCGTCGCAAGCCAAGTCGACCTGCACGCCGCATTCGGGGGCGTCGTGCCCGAGCTGGCGAGCCGGGCGCACATCGAGACGATCACGCCGGTCGTCACGCGCGCCCTGGCAGAGGCGGATGTCTCCGGGCCGGACCTCGCCGGCATCGCTGTGACGTCAGGGCCCGGACTCGTGGGCGCGCTGCTCGTCGGGATCGCCACGGCGAAGGCACTGGCGCTCGGCTGGGATGTGCCGCTGGTGGACGTCAACCACCTGGAGGGCCATCTGGCCAGCGTGTACCTGGCCGACCGAGCCGTCCCGTTTCCCCAAGTCGCCCTCTTGGTGTCGGGTGGGCACTGCATGTTGACCCGCGCGCTCGCTCCGGGGCGCTACGAGCTCCTGGGCGAGACCGTGGACGACTCGATCGGCGAGGCCTACGACAAGGTGGCCCGCTTCCTGGGGCTCGGGTACCCGGGCGGCCCCGTGCTCGATCGCCTCGCAGCCGAAGGCGCCGACGTGCTCGCCTTCCCGCGGCCGATGCTCAACGACGGGTACGCATTCTCGTTTTCCGGTCTCAAGACCGCCGTGGTGAATCACGTTCGCGCCGACCCCGGTTTCTCCGTGAGTGACGTGGCCGCGTCGTTCGTCGCCGCCTGCATGGACGTCCTCGTGGCGAAGCTGCGACGCGCGCTCGAGGAGTTCGGCGATTCGGCGCTCGCCATTGTCGGGGGCGTTGCAGCCAGCCCGATCCTGCGCACCCGCGCGCAGGAGCTCGCCGACGAGTTCGGCGCACGGCTGTTGATCCCGCCGCAGGCCATGGCGACCGACAACGCCGCCATGATCGGCGTCGCCGGCTGGCACAAGCTGGCGGCCGCCGGCGCGAGCGACGAGCGTTTCGGGCCGGAGCCCGATCTGCGGCTGCGCTTCGCGTGACCCTGCCGGTGCCTAGGCCCCCTTGGCGGGGGCGCGCCGCGACCGGCCCCGGGGGAACTTCGACTCGACGAAGTGCGAGAAGAAGTCGATCACCAGGCCCAAGGCCACGATGACCCAGCCGAATCCGCCGACGCCGCGTCCGGGGGCGTAGACGAGGGCGTAGAAGAGCGCCGTGTAGGGCAGGAACAAGAAGCCCAGCACCCCGGCCCAGCCCGACCGGAACGCGATGCTCAGCCGGTCGGTGAAGATCCACAGCAAGAAGAGGGCGAACCGGGCCGAGAAGGCCGCGACGATCCCGAAGAGGCAGCCCATCTCAGAGCGGGAGCCCGCCCGTGGCGGACCAAGTCGAGCCCGTGTCCTTGTAGGCGGCGATGGTGCGTTCCGCGATCCGCATCTGATGGATCTCGTCCGCGCCGTCGGCGAGCCGGGCCCAGCGCGCGTGCTGGAGCATGCCGGCCAAGGGGGTGTCGGTGGAATAGCCGAGCGCACCGTGCACCTGGACGGCGCGGTCGACGATCCGGTTCAGGCTGTTCGCGACGAAGTGCTTGGCCATCGACACTTCGGTACGGAAGTCTTCGCCGCGGTCGATCTTGTACGCCGCGTGGAGCACCATCAGCTTGCACTGGTAGAGCTCCATCGACGAGTCGGCGATGAGCCACTGGATGCCCTGCTTCTCGACCAGGAGGGACCCGTGCGAATAGCGGTGGAGCGAGCGATCCACCATCATGTCCAGCGCGGTCTCGGCCTGGGCGATCCAGCGCATGCAGTGGGCGAGCCGCGCCGGCCCGAGCCGGTCCTGCCCGAGCTGGTGGCCGTTGCCGCGGCCGCCGAGGATCTGCGACTCGTGCACGCGCAGGTCCTCGATCACGATCTCGGAGTGGCCGGTCGACCCGTGCATCGTCTCGACCTCACGGACGTCGTTCCACCCGTCGGCGGGAAGATCCACGATGAAGGCCGTGTTGGCCCCGCGGGACCCGGCGGGGACGTCGAGCTCGGTCCGCGCGATGAGGATGGCGAACTGGGCCCGGCGCGCGTTCGAGATGAACCACTTGTGCCCGTTGATGACCCATTCCTCCCCGTCCTGCTCCGCCCGGGTCTGGATCAGCGTCGGGTCCGATCCCGCAACCTCGGGCTCGGTCATCGCGAAGCACGACATTGCGGTGCCCTCGCAGAGCCGGCGCAGGTATGTGTCCTTCTGCGCTTCCGTGCCCCAGTGCAGCAGTGTGTGCATGTTGCCCTCGTCGGGAGCCATGCAGTTGAGGATCCACGGGCCGAGACGCGTCTTGCCCGCCTCGGCTTGCACCATCGCGAGCTCGACGTGCCCGAGTCCCATCCCTCCCCAGGCCTCGGGCATGTGGGGGAGCCACAGGCCGGCGAGCTTGGCCTCCTCGCGCAGCTCCAGGATGGTCGTGAGGTATTCGCGCCGTGCCGTCACGCGGCCCTCGTCGTCGAAGCCCTTGATCCTGGGCTGCACCGTGTCGCGGATGAAGGTGCGGACGCGCGCCCTGATCTCCTCGTGCTCGGGGGCGAGGGTGAAGTCGATTGCCATGCGCCCTCCTCGGGATGCCTAGTAGAGGCCGACGACGTTGCCGTCGTCGTCGATGTCGATGCGCTCTGCGGCCGGACTGCGCGAGAGCCCCGGCATGGTGCGCATGTCACCGCTGACCACGTAGACGAAGCCTGCACCCACGTTCGCCCGCGCCTCGCGCACCGGCAGCCGCCAGCCCCGCGGCGCGCCCAGCAGCGATGGATCCGACGAGATCGACAAGTGCGTCTTGGCGATGCAGACCGGGAGCCCGCCGTAGCCCGCCCGCTCATAGTTGTCGAGATGGCGGGCCGCGGCGGAGTGGTAGTCCACACCGTCCGCGCCATAGATCTCCGTGGCGATGGTCTCGATCTTGTGACGCAAAGACCCCTCGTCGCCGTAGAGCATGTGGAAGCTGCCCGGCTCGGCCGCTGCCGCGACGACTGCTTCAGCCAGCTCGACCGCGCCCTTCCCCCCGTCCTCGAAATGCGTGCACACGGCGGCGCGGACGCCCACGGACGCGGCGACGTCACGGATCGCCGCATGCTCGGACGCGAAGTCGCCCCCCATCGCATTGATGGCGACGACAGGCGTCACGCCGTGCCGCCGCACGATCGCGAGATGCGCCAGGAGGTTCGCGGCGCCGAGCTGCACCTCCTCTGGGTTCTCCTCGAGCATCGCCGGCGGCAGGGGCCTTCCCGCGACCACACGATGGCGGCCCGAGTGCAGCTTCATCGCCCGCACCGTCGCCACCACGACTGCGGCGTCTGGCGCCAGTCCCGAGGTGCGGCACTTGATGTTGAAGAACCGCTCGGCACCCATGTCCGAACCGAAGCCCGCCTCGGTCACGAGGTACTCACCGGCGTGGATGCCGATGAGATCGGCGACGACCGAGGAATTGCCGTGCGCGATGTTGCCGAAGGGGCCGGCGTGGACGAGGACAGGCGTGTGCTCGAGCGTCTGCAGCAGGTTCGGCTTGATGGCGTCACGCATGATGACGGTCATCGCGCCAGCCGCTTTCAGCTGCTCGGCCGTCACCGGCTCACCGGCGTCCGTGTAGCCCACGACGATCCTGCCCATCCGCTCTCGCAGGTCGCGCAGCGAGCGCGCCAGGGCGAGCACCGCCATCACCTCCGATGCGGCAGTGATGTCGAAGCCGGCCTGGCGGGGCACGCCGTCTTGTTTGGACCCGAGGCCGCTGACGATGCTGCGCAGCGACCGGTCGTTGACGTCGAGCACCCGCTTCCAAGTGATGCCGTGCGGGTCCAGTCCGAGCTCGTTCCCGCCGTAGAGGTGGTTGTCCACCATCGCGGCGAGCAGGTTGTTGGCGGCGGTGACCGCGTGGAGGTCGCCGGTCAGGTGGAGATTGAGGTTCTCGAACGGGACGACCTGGCTGTAGCCCCCGCCTGCAGCGCCCCCCTTTATCCCGAACGTCGGGCCCATCGAGGCCTGCCGGATGGCGATGGTGGCGCGCTTTCCGATGCAGCCGAGGGCCTGGCCGAGCCCCACGGTCGTGGTCGTCTTCCCCTCCCCGAGCGGGGTCGGGGTGATGGCGGTGACGACGACATAGCGGGCCCGCGGCCGGTCCGCCAGCGCGTCCACCGCCTCGAGGTTGACCTTGGCGACATGCCGGCCGTACGGCTCGAGGAGCGCCGTGTCGATCCCCATGTCCGCCGCGATGTCGGCGATCGGCAACAAGGTGGCGCGGCGCGCGATCTCTATGGCTGGGGGCACCGGCACCGCGTCGATCATGCCAGAAGGATCGGTTCTCCCGCCCCGCCGCACCGGGCCGGTGCCACGGGCGGCCGCCTACGCTGGCTGCTGGCCGGCCACTGTGACCGGCGAACCGCGGCGTGGCGCCGACGCGCGGCGCCCCATCGAGAAGGAGCGTGCGATGTCAAAGGCTGACGGCGTGTTCATCTACATCGGGACCTACGCCAGCGAGGTGGACGCCCGTTCGGACTACGACGTGGTCAAGGATCTGCACGCGGTGGGGGCGGTCGGGACGTACGACGCCGCCGTGATCACGAAGGACGATCACGGGAAGGTTCACATCAACAAGGACGAGACCACGACGCGGCACGGTGCGTGGGGCGGCGCGGCCGCCGGCGCGCTGATCGGGATCCTCTTCCCGCCCTCCATCATCGCCAGCGCCATCGTCGGTGCCGCGGTCGGCGGCGTCAGCGGGCACCTGTGGAAGGGCATGTCGCGCACCGACGTCAAGGAGTTCGGCGACGCGATCGACGCCGGTGAGGCAGCGCTCGTGATCGTGGGAGAGACGACGATCGAGGCCGCGCTCGAAAAGGCCCATCTGAAAGGAAAGAAGAAGGTGGCCAAGGAGCTCGACGTCGACAAGCACGACGTCGATGCTGCCGTACGGGAAGCGGCCGAGTCGGCGTCGTGACGCGCGGCTCGGGCGGGCCGCCCGGGTAACGCTCCCACCCTGCGGGGTGGCACGCAGTAGCGTGAGCGCCGCCCACGCTCAGCGCGGTGACGTCGCCCATGGTCGTTCTCCACATCCTCGCCTTCGTCCTCGGCGCCGCCGTGGTGCTCTTGGTGCTGGGGTCCGCCCTCAAGACCGTCGTGCTCCCGCAAGAAGGCCTGACCCGTCTCTCCCAGGCCGTCTTCGCGTTCGTGCACCGGATCATGGTGCGCCGCTGGGAGGACGAGACGAAACCCTCCACACTCCGCAGTCTCTACGCGCCCGTCGCTCTCGTGAGCCTCCCCTTGGTGTGGATGATCCTCATTGCGCTGGCGTTCTGGTTCGTCTTCTGGGGTACGGGGTCGCTCGACCTGCAGCACGCGTTCGAAGTCAGCGCGTCGTCGCTGACGACGCTCGGGTTCTCCGAACCCTCCTCCACGGCGCGAATCGTGATCGCCTTCATCGAGGCGACGATCGGGCTGGGGCTCGTCGCGCTCCTCATCAGCTATCTGCCGACGATCTACGGGGCCTACAACGGGCGCGAGCGCGGGATCAACATGCTGAACCCCATTGCGGGCATCCCCCCCACGGTTCCCGGCCTCATCCAGACGCTCTACCGCACCGGCGCGCTCGACAGTCAGGAATTCTGGCGGCGTCAGACCGACTGGATCGTCGACGCCGAGCAGACGCACGTCGCCTTCCCGATCCTCACCTACTTCCCAGAGGCACAAGGGAACCTGTCGTGGGTCGCGTCGATCGGCACCGTGCTCGACGCCGCCGCCCTGCTGGTGTCGGCCTCCGAGGCGCAGGCCAGTCCTGTCCTCGCCGACGAGACGAAGGGTCCGCTGATGACGCTCGTGTACGGGACCGCCGCCATCGACCGCATCGCGCGCGCAGCGAACGTCCCGCTGCCACCGGCCGTCAAGGTGGTGGACATCACCTCGCACCGGGGAGACGATCCTCCTCCGATCTCCGTGACCCGCCAGGAGTACAGCGCCGCGTTGGGGTCGGTGGCGCCGGTCATCGGCTTCGAGACCGGTCGCGAGGACGAGGCGTGGCGCCGCTTCGCCTGGATCCGTTCGACATACGACCGGTCGCTGCGCTCCCTGGCCGGGATCTCCCACGGCGCACCTGCCCCGTGGACGACGGATCGGCCGGCCCACGTCGGTCGACCGCGGTTCCTCCGCACCCGCAGCCTCCCGGTCGATTGGTCCGTGCGGGTCCGGTCTACAGGTGGCTGAAGCCGCCTGACTCCTCCTGGGTCATCGGGACCGACACCGGATGGCGCTCGAAGTTCTTCAACGCCTGCTCGATGTCTTCGAGCAGGAGGACGGCGAGGTCCCGACTGACGCCTTGACGCACGAGGACCCGCTGGACGACGACATCGGACAACGATCCCGTGAGCGGGTACGCCGGCACCTGCCAGCCCCGGTTGCGCAAGCGGTCGGCGATGTCGTAGAGGGTGTAGCCGGGATCCTCTCCCTCTCGGATGCGCCAGGTCACCGCAGGGATGCCGGTACCCGGGTTGGACTCGCACAGCATCTCGAACGGACCCAGTTTGGGCACCTCGCGGGCGAGGTACAGGCCCGTCTCGTAACACGCTCCGTGCACGTTGCGGTAGCCGTCGCGTCCGAGGCGGATGAAGTTGTAGTACTGCGCGACGATCTGGCCGGCGGGCCGCGAGAAGTTGATCTGGAACACGGGCATATCGCCGCCCAGGTACGTGACGTGGAACACGAGATCTTCCGGTAGCTCGGCGACGTCGCGCCACAAGACCCAGCCGACGCCCAGTGGCGCCAGCCCGAATTTGTGCCCGGACGAGCTGATGGACTTCACCCGCGGGACCCGGAAGTCCCACTCGATGTCCGCCGCACAGAAGGGCGCGAGGAAGCCCCCGCTGGCCGCATCGACGTGGATGTCGACGTCGAGACCGCTCTTCTCGTGCAGCGTGTCGAGGGCCTGGGCCAGTTCGAGGACGGGCTCGTAGCCGCCGGTGTAGGTCACTCCGAAGGTCGGGACGACCATGATCGTGTTCTCGTCCACCTGCTCGAGCATCTGCTCCGGTTCCATGCCGTAGCGTCCCGGGGCCATCGGGATCTCGCGGATCTCGACGTCCCAGTAGCGCGCGAACTTGTGCCAGACCACCTGCACCGGTCCGCACACCATGTTGGGAGAGTCGGTGGGCTTTCCGTCGGCTCGGCGCTTGGCCCGCCACCGCCACTTCGCCGCCATGCCACCGAGCATGCAGGCTTCGGACGAGCCGATCGCCGAGCATCCGACTGGCACCCCTTTCTCGGGCGCGTGCCAGAGGTCGGCCAGCATCTGGACGCAGCGCCGCTCGAGCTCAGCCGTCTGGGGGTACTCGTCCTTGTCGATCAGGTTCTTGTCGATCGAGACGTCCATCAGGCGACGGATCTCCGGCTCCTCCCACGTCTGGCAGAACGTGGCCAGGTTCTGCCGGGCGTTGCCGTCGAGCAACAACTCGTCGGCGATCGCCTGGTATGCGTCGACCTCGCGCATCTGGGCCTTGGGAAACCGCTTCGACGGAAGCGTGGCGGTGAGGTCCCGATCGGCGAACACCGAATCGAGCGTTGCCTCGTCGGCGCCCTCCCTCTT
>DATJTU010000268.1:0-17548 GCA_035503015.1 Acidimicrobiales bacterium
GGCGTTGACGCCCTTCTGCTTGGCCACTAGGGCATCCGCCGTGAAATCGACTCCCCCGAATGGGACTGACGTGTTGAGTACTCCCACCTTCCCGCCGTAGTGCACGAATGCCTCTGACGTCCCGACCGCTGCTCGTGCCGACGAAGGTGAGACGCTGTACCCGTACGTGCCGAGGATCGTCCCGCCGTGTTCTTTCATAAAGTGGGCGACGTTGAGGTTGACAGGATATTTCGGATTCAGGCTTCCGTCGTCCGAGGAGAACATGTTGGTGTACGGCTGCTCGCCCCATTCGGGCCCATCGAAGTCGCCACCTGTCACCGGAATCCCTTGCTGCTGGGGGTACTTGGCGGCGGAGAAAAAGAGCGATGAGTCCGAGACGATCCCAAAGACGCCTTTGGAGATGGCATCTTGAACCGCGCTGGTGGTCTGTGTGGTCTGGTCGTCAATGACCAAAGGCACAAGCTTGTGGCCGTTCACGCCTCCCTCGGCGTTCTGGAGCGCGATTCTGGCTTTGAATGCGGCCGGAGACGTCGAGAACTCTGGAGCTGCCGGTCCGGTCAGAGATGTCACCAGGGCGATTGTGATGGGCGAGCCCGAGGCGTCGACCACTTCACTCGGCCCCGTGACCAGCAGACCAGACGCACACGTCACTGTCGCTAAAGCGACAAGTGCCCCCCGAAAATGTCTCATTTATGCTCCCCTAGTGGTTGTGTGATGTGGCATAGACGGTTGTGGTGCTGAGCCCGACCTGTGTCTGCTCCTCATCCCGCTCAGACAAGTCTCAGCCGAGACCTGGCCACTCCAGGTCTGCCACAGCCATGACCTCGGCCACGTCGTCCGCCAGAACGAAACCGCTTTGCACTGCTGACTCGAGCGCGATCGCAAAACGCTCTAAGTACTCGGCCCGATGCCGCGGATAGAGGCGTTCGAGTACGCCAGGTTCGAACGCAACCGTCTCTCCAAAGAGCGCATCGTATGGAGTTCCTTCGCCTTGCTCGCGCAAACCTGAGTGAACCGCCGTCGGCACATCCACCCACGGTGTGCGTACGCCCCCCCGTGCGAGGCCCTGATCGTCGGCCACGAACGTCAAGGCGTCAGCATCTGCCGACATAAGCCTCGGTGCCGCTCCCAAGGGCATCCTTTTCACACTCGCCCAGTCCGCCAAATGCACGAGCGCCGACTGCAGGACGTAATGCATTTGCCAGCCGCGGTTGTATGGCCGGCCAGAAGCGGGCTTAGTAATTCCCTCGGCAGCAACGAGTCCCGCTAACTCGTGAGGGGTGCGCCCTCCATCGTCGTACAGAGACGCGTGAAGTCCGTACGCGTCGAAATGTGCTGCACCCGCCACCTCCCACAACCGAACATTGTCAGTATCCGGTTGGCGTGCTCTACCGCCCCCGAGCAGGGCGACGTCTGTTTCGCTCTGCACAGTCAGCACAGGAACCCGGGCATCGTTTCGAATGCGGTGCCGTCCGGCGCGATGCTCGCCGTATTGAAAAGGAATGTACCCACCGTCCAGGGGCATCCCCTCTGCGCCTCGGCCATGGATTAGGTAGCCATCAATAGCCTTTGCATGTGGGTCGATGGCATTCGCATAGGTAACGAGAGCCATTGCTGACTGTGAGGAGCCGATTGCGAGCAACGGACCTGAAGTGCTTCCAGCCAGCCCGAACTTGTCTCGAATGGCTTCACTCGCTTCAGTAAAGATGTCATAGCAATACGCATCACCAGGATGCTTTAACCGACCGTATCGCTCGGGGTCGACGGCTTTGAGATGCATGTCCAGACCGAGTCCGCCACCATCTATGCCTACCTTCTGTGCAGAAGCGCCCACCCACACGTCACCTGACCGCATGAGTTGGCGGTGCGAGTAGAGCCATCCCGGTGCAGCGTCGAGTCCACCACTCACGTTGAGCCACTCGATCCAAACCGAGCCACTGAAGGAACGCATGTCGGCTGGTCGATTCAGAACGAGACGAGTGACGAAGTCCTTGCTGTCCACAGCGTCAACCAGCCAGTGGCCGTCATCTGTCGGTTCGGAGACGTGACGGAAGGATCGAGCCGAGCCCGAAAGTAGATATTCGTCCGCGACATAGCCTTGAGCTTCAAGGTCAAAGGCGGTGGTCCACAGCGTGAACGGCCCCTTTATCGGGCCCTCAATGGCCACGCCTCTCCCTCCGGCTGGCGCTGGGCCGGCGATCAGCCCAACGCTCTGATCGGTTCAGTCCCTGGCGTCCGTCGGGGACGATCTCGTCGATCACCGTGGAAGGCGCGAGCATTTGGACATCATTGCAGAGAAATCAGTTAAGTGCCAGAAGAATAACATAATCAAGAAAACTTGCAGTTGAACGATATTATCTGTTTGCCCCCTTACCCCGGATTGGATCACGCCCTACCAGGACCAGGCCGAGGGCTTGGAGGCGCCGCTGTGGAAGCGCCACGAACCCGATGGGTTCGAAAAGGGGTCCGGCCTATAAGTAGGCCTATATTTTCGGTGCCGTCGCTCTCTGGAGCCCACGAATCGTGGCTGGTAGACGATTAGGGCGTCAGGAGATTCATGCGTGAGTCCGCCAAACCTCGGATTAGCAGTGAGTCCGATTCGGCCGCTCTCGCACCTCTCCAGCAGGACTTTCGCGATATGCCGGATCGGCTTGTCCAGAAACCGGTCCATAACTGCGCCGCTCGAATCCCGTTTCGGGAAGCCTACGTGAAGGCTCGACAGGCGTTTGGCAGGTAGGGATCTCCCTGGCTCACGACCCGAAGACCAAGCGCGACACGTGCGTCGCTACCAAAGCGCGGAGCCAGCCGGCCGCCTAGGGTCTCGCAGGCCATTGAGTGAACGGGGCGGCACGTGGTCAAGAACGCAGGTCAGCCATTAGTCAGACGACTGAGGCGGCATCTCGGGATGACGCGTGTCTTTGGGGTCCCGCTGGCTGCGGTGATCGTGTTGATGATCTCGGGTCTCAGTGTGCTGACTTTTGACGGTGTGGCTGCAGCCGCTGGCTCGTTGGAGGTGACACCCGATTCGGGCCTCACCAACGGCTCGATCACCACAGTGGTGGGCTCTGGCTTTGCCAGCAACACGGTCGGGAGCATCGTGGAGTGCAGCAACGTCGCCGACCAGCCCACGATTGCTGTGGCTGGCGGTTCCGCCGAACCCGTCTCGTGCACGAATCCCCTCCCAAAGGTTGTCGCCACGAATGCAACCGGCGCTTTCACCGTCCCCTTCACCATTGCCGAGGGGACCGTCGGGCCGCCGGCGCACGGCACGGATTCGAGCGGAGGCCACGCTGCCGCCGACGCCGCCCAAAACCCCTGCCCGCCGACACCCGCTCAGGTTGCCGCCGGAGACTCTTGCGAGATCGTTTTCGCCGACGAGGTCGGCGAACAGGTCTCGGAGACAATCGGTTTTTCTCCGACGATCACCAGCTTCAGCCCGACGAGCGGGCCGGTGGGGACAGTGGTCACCATCAAAGGGACCGGTCTCCTCGACGCGAGCTCCGTGACCTTCAACGGGGTAGCTGGGACCATCACCAAGGACACAGAGGCCAAGATCAAGGCAAAGGTGCCCAGCGGTGCGACCAAGGGATTGATCGAAGTCACCACACCCGGAGGAAGCGTCGACAGCGCGACGAAGTTCAAAGTGACCTGATCCCTATCCGTGAAGCTGGCTCAGTCCGGATACTCGAGTCGGCAGAATGGTGCGGGATGCTTGAAATCCGCGAATGAGTCTTCCCTAGTAGCCGGCCTCCGGATCGATTCGTCCCTCCAAGGCCTTGCCCGCACCAAAGCGAGCCACATTGGTGCTGATCCGTTTTGCAAGGAGAGGCAGCACCATCTCGATGGTGTCGGCGGTGTGCGGCGTGATGATGCAGTTGGTGAGATCCCAGAGCGGATGGCCTTCAGGCAGGGGCTCGGGATCGGTCACGTCGAGCGCCGCGCCGGCGATCACGCCCTCTCCCAATGCGCTCACGAGAGCGTCGGTGTCAACGTGCCCACCCCGGGCGACGTTGACGAGCCACGCCGACTCGTCCATGAGCCGAAGCTCATCAGCTCCGATGATTCCCCGAGACTCCGGAGTCAAAGCGAGGGCCAGGATCACGGCGAGAGATTCCGGAAGAGCAGCCTCGAGCTCCCCCACGGGCAGGGTCCGGGCCGCGCCCGCGACAGATCCGCCAGATCGGTTGACGACGGTCACGTCGACCTCAAAGGGCGCGAGGAGATCCAGGAGCACCTTTGCGATACCTCCGCCCCCGAGGATGGTCACCCGCTGACCGAACAGGCTGGTGCCGCTCTGCCTCCCCCAGCTCCGTGCAGTAACCCGAGTCGGGAGATCTCGAAGGCCGGCAAGGGTGAGGGCAAGAGCGTGTTCGGCCACCGGCCGGGCGAATGCACCTTTGGCGCACGTCCAGACTCGCTCTGAGTCGAATACTCCCGCCATGGACTCCACCCCCGCAGAGGGCAACTGGATCCAGCGGATTGTCGGAGCGACGCCGAGCGCTTCACGGAGTCCCGCGACGTCGTGTGAATGAAGCCACACCAAAGCGTCGGGGCCATCGGTCAGATCGGCGACCGTTCCACCCGCAGTCTCGACAGCCTCGACAACGAACTCCGCAGCGTCGGGGCCGATGGCAATACGTGGGGAGGGCACGCTCGGACCTTATCGACCTTGGTCGCGCGTCCCCCGACTCCTGAATCGTGGGGCATGCCACGCCACGTGGGGTCGGTCTAGGAGAGTCCTAGGCGCTCGACCAGGCTCGGGCCGACGACCGTCAGGCCGTACTGCGCATGGAATCGTTCCAGGGCCTCGTCATCCCCGGACGCCGCGACGTCCTCGATTTCGCCGACATAACGGTCAAAGCCAATACCGGGTGTCATGAGGTTGACGACCTTGCATGCCCGACCAAGCTGCGCATTTGTGAACGAGTGGGGGACGCCCGGTGGGGCCGTCCCGAAATCGCCCGGATTCAGCTCGACGACCTGGTCGCCCAGCTGGACTGTGAGGACGCCCTCGACGACATAGAAACTGTCTTCTTGTATCGCGTGGATGTGCAAGGGCGGGCCTGTCCCGTACGCGAGTTCGGAAACCAGGAAATCGAAGCGACCTTGGTTGTCGCGGCCGTTCGCCTTCCACGTCCAGCCCGGCGCATCCCTCACTACGTATCCGTCCACCGCCGAGCCCTTCTGCCCAAAGCCTTTGCAGCGCAGGATACAGGCCGTGCGCCGCATGACCCAAGGTGTCTCGTATCGCCCGGACCGGGAGTCACTGCCGCGGGAGATACCGCACTGCTTCGCCGTTACTGCTGAACGAGATCCACGAGCGGCATGACCACGGGAGGTTGCGCCAACTCGATTCCAAGCTCCTCCATCACGGGCCCCAGGTACGTGAGGAAGTCATCGAAAGCCTCCTGACTCTCCCAGATGTCGAACACCTGAAGTTGCCCATCCTCACCGAAGCACGAATGGAGCTTCATTGCGCGCTCCGGCGCTCCGGCGTCGGCGAGCTTCTGACGACCCTTGGCGTGCTGCTCGGCGGTCATGTTCTTGGTCACGATGTAGATGGCGATCACGCGAACTCCTCTCCTCTCGTGTGCCGGCCCCTGTCCATTTCGCTCGCGCACACCGGCCGGATCACTGTAGGTTCAATCAACGGTCCGCGCTTGGTGGAATGCTCTGAGTTGGGACATCGCGAATGAGGCTCGTCGGGCCTCCGTAGTCGCGGTTCCGCGCCAAGATCGCTCGCACTCCAAGGGAGTCCGACCCGAGAGAGCTGCGAGCCGCCTACCGCTGCACGTTCGTCTGCGCGACGAGAGAGTGGCGTTCGGATTGTCGTCGCGTTGTGCACAAGTCCGTCCGATCGGCTCTAGTCCTCCCTCTGGGTTGCACTGTCATGATTTTTGCAAGTCAACAGGGTAAGGCGTGAAGGCGGTAGGTGAAAGTGGGTCAGATCTCGAATCTGTTGCTCCGGCGGCGCGAACACCTCGTTCATGTGATCGGGTTGACGCAGACGTGGAGAAGCCGATGAAAAAAGGGCTGCTGTTCGTAGTGGGTTTCGGCATCGGCGCCATGATGTTCGTGGTTGGAGGCGTCAACTGGCAGCCGACGTCATCAAACTGCACTGGCTGCGCACCGGCACACCCCGGCATGCACCGTTCGCGGTGCACCGATGCGGTGAACGGGTTATCGGTCTGCGAGGTTCCGTAGGACTTGCTCCTGGGTTCCTCTCTTCGGTCCAAGGACTCGCTGAGAGGAGAGGCACCCCGACGATCTGCGTGGGTTGACCCGCGGTACTTGCTCTCGCAACCCGGTCCCTGTCGCCAGCAGCGCGATCTATGAAGCCACGGCCACCGACAGAGGGTGGGCAGGCGCAAAGCATTTCGGGGTCCGTTTCGCCCCTGAGAACGGGGACAGATCCCAATGAGCCGGCGAAACGGTCTGCATCCGACCCGATCAACGCCGGGTGGAGGCTTCTGCGTCTTCATGAACAGAGCTGAAACGATTCGGGTCGCCATGACAAGAACGGACTAGAGCCCGGCTGGGAGACGTGCTAACTCCGGTTAGCAGGTGAATCCGATACAGCCGTCGAGTGTCGGGGAGGGCAAGTGCCCGGCTGAACGTTTCGAGCACTGCGCCCCCTAAGGCTCGGCCGCGTCGGCGCCCCGAACGAATGAAGACGGACAACGGGCGACTTCTTTGCCATCCCGCCCGGCGTGATTTGCTCAAGAAACCGGGTCACCGGACGCTCTCCGCCTGAGCACCGCCGCCATCTGGAGTCGCGGGCGACGATCTAACCTTCAGATGTGACCCGCTGGCGCTGGTTGGTGGTTGCCCTTGCGGCGCTCGCCGTGACCTGCTTCGTGCCCGGGTCAATGCTGACTCGGGCGATGGCGGGCGAGCGCCTGGCCAGCATTGAAGCCGTGTCGGCCAGTTCGGCTCCGAGCGGGTGCGCGGTGGCTTCGTGCAATCGCGGGTCGGCATTCGCCTCCGGTGGCGTGCCGACGATCGCCCTGGCAGGAACACTGGCGATCGGCTGCTCGGCTGTGCCTTCAGTGCGTCGCGCACGCCGGCGCCACGCCCGGGCGATGGTGCTCGCAACTGGTGTTCTGCAAACCCTTCTCCACCCGCCTCAGGTCGCTCCGTCTATGTAGGAGTCGAGTGACCGGCGAACGCCGGCCCTCACGTCTGCCACGACCGCAATCAGATCCGCGGTGCGATCACTCGCCTGTCCGCGACGGCACCGCTCGACAACGGAAATCGACGGAGGAGAAGGACCATGTCAGCCAGTTCGAACAAACCCAGCCAACGCGGGCGAGGAAGCGGCCCGGCGGCGAAGAAGAGCGCTGCAACAAAGAAGAGTGGTGCGGCCAGCAAGAGGTACGCAGAGCGCCAGGCGCGAAAGAAGGAAGCGGCCCGAGACGCGCGCCGGTCGCGCAATCAACGCTATGGGTTGCTCGTGATCGCCCTCGTCGTCGCGATCATCGGCGTCCTGGTCATTGTGAAGGTGGCAGGAAGCGGAGGGGGATCGAGTCAAGCAAGCTCCGTCTCCCCACCTGCGGGGACTCCGATACCCCAGGCGACGCTGACCAAGGTGGCCTCGGTGCCGCTTTCGACGCTGAAGAGCGCGTCGACGAGCGGTGTGTTGACGTCGCCACAATCGGTGAACAATCCCTCGCTAAACGCGGGCGGGAAGCCGGAACTTCTCTACATCGGCGCAGAGTACTGTCCCTATTGCGGAGCCCAGCGATGGCCTCTCTACATCGCGCTGTCCAAGTTCGGGACATTCAGTCCGCAGCCGGGTCGGATCCACTCAGCGGTCGATGACGGCAATGTGCCGACGTTCACCTTCTACGGGACCAATTATTCGAGCCCTTACTTGAGCTTCGTGCCCGTCGAGGTCTATACGAACCATGTGTCTGGGAATGGCTACGTGCCACTGCAGACTCCGACTGCAGCGCAGGCGCGACTGTGGCAAAGCGTCAACCAGGGCGGGTTCCCATTCATTGACTTCGGTGGAAAACAGGTCCTCGGCGCAGCCCAGTATTCGTTCCAAAGCCTGTCAAACCTCTCCTTCGACGCGGTGGCGTCACAGGTCGGGAACAACTCGACGGCGATCGGCGCCGACATCGATGCAAGCGCAGCGGCGCTCATAAAGACGATCTGCGGGTCCATGTCGCACGGCCAGCCGGCCGCCGTCTGCTCCTCCTAAGCCGATGTCGGAGGACTTCCCGCGCTGGCCCGGCATCGCAGGGACGATTGTGTGTGTCCTCGGACTCGGGGTCGCCGGCTATCTGACGTTCGAGCACTACACCTCGTCGAGCTCGCTCGCGTGTTCGGACAACGGCGCGATCAACTGCTTGAAGGTGACAACCAGCTCGTATTCGTCAGTGGCCGGCGTGCCCGTTGCAGTGCTTGGCCTCGTCTTCTTCGTCGTCATGCTCGCCCTCCAGGTCCCCGCCATGTGGCAGAGGCCGGAGCGGTGGGTGCGCGTCGCCAGGCTCGTGTGGGCCACGGCCGGCGTCGGGACCGTGGTCTACCTCCTCTACGCGGAACTCTTCGCCATCGACGCGATCTGCCTCTGGTGCACGTCGGTGCATGTACTGACCGTGGTGCTCTTCGGCACGACGGTCTACGCCTCTTTGTCTTATCCTCCACCCGAGGTGGCCGTCTCGTGACGTTTCCTTCAGCATCGAGGTGGGACTGGCGCGCCGACTTCTCTACACTGAGTAGTAATGTAATCGAGTCCAGAAAGGTGGGTGCACGGGCGTGGGGCTGGGGCAGCTGGAACGCAGGGTCATGGACATCCTCTGGGACGCGTCGGATGAGTCCCTGTCCGGTCGGCAAGTCGCGGAGCAGCTGCCCGACCGCGCGTATACGACCGTCATGACCATCCTCGAACGGCTGCGCAGGAAGCGATTGCTCGTGCGGTCGAGCTCTGGGAAGGTGCACACCTACCGAGCTGCGGCCAGCCGGGAGTCGTACACCGCCTCCCTCATGCTCGATGAGCTCGGCAGCGCACCTGACCGCGACGCGGTGCTGGTGCGCTTCGCACAGACCGTGTCGCCGGAGGAGGCGGTCACGCTCCGGAGAGCGCTCGGCGCGTCGAAAAAGCGTGCACCATGACCCTCTATGTGCCCGCCGCGCTGCTCGCCGCGACGGCCGTCGTGCTCCTTGGCCCGGCCAGTGCCCTGCTGGCACGCGCCCGGTGGGTCGAGACCGCGCCGCGCGCCGCAGTCGGCCTCTGGCAGACGATCGGCATCAGCGCGCTTCTCTCTGGAGCCGGCAGCGGGCTCTGCGTGGCGACGGAGCGCTACCACGCCGGATTTGTGGGAGGACTCGGACGACTCTTCGAGGGCCTGACCTCGGGTCGCCCGCTTGAGGGTCTCGGCCTTCCCGACGCACTCGGTCTCACGCTTGCAGCCGACCTCGCCGTGGTCTTGGTCTGCCTGCTCGGCGCGGTGACGATTCGCACGGTTCGGACCCGGGCACGCCATCGACACCTAGTCGACCTTCTGTCCCGGCGCAGACATGACAGCGGTGCCGCGGTGCTCGACGTGCGCGCTGCGGTGGCCTACTGCATTCCCGGGATCAAGCCCCGCATCGTGGTCAGCGAAGGCGCGCTGGATCTGCTCGACAAAACGGAAGTCGACGCCGTTCTGGCTCACGAGCGGGGGCACGCCCACGAGCGGCACGGGCTGGTGATGCTGCCGCTCGTCGGCATCAGCAAGGTCTTCGGCTTCGTTCCCTACGCTCGCTTGGCACCTCCGGCCGTGGCTGCGCTCCTCGAGATGGCGGCGGACGACTATGCCGTCCGCCGCCAGGACCGCAACGCGCTGGTCTCCGCTCTGGTCTCGATGGCGACGGCTGGCGCACTCCCGGCGTGTTCGTTCGCACTCACGGGCGGCTCGGTGTCGCGACGCGTCGAGCGCCTCGTCCGGCCCTCGACGTCGTCGGCGCGCACCGTCCTGGCCGCCAGTGGTGCCGCGCTCGCTCTGCTCGCGCTGCCGCTCGCCATCTTGCTGGCCGTCTGAGCTGAGGCGCGGGGGAGGCCGGACGGCTTTCACCGCCCGTTCGGCCTGAACGAGACCGCCCCGCCCGCAGCTCAGTGGCGTCCGCCCAGAATCCTGCTCAGGGGCACGACAGGGACGGAGATGGTCAGCGAACCCGCACGCTTGAAGCGGAGCGTCACGAGGACGTGCTGGCCGAGGGCAAGGGTCTGACGCGGTTGTTCGAGCATCAGGTGGTCCTTGCCGGGGACGAGCGACGCCTGTGAGTGGGCGGGCACCTCGAGCGCGCGCAACATGCCCATGGTCCCGTTCTTGTTTTCGGTCATGAGCATGGAGCTCGCCGCAGCTGCACTGGACACGCTGATCAATTCGTCGGCATGCGACCCCGAGTTCTTCACCGTCAGGTAGATCGCCGCCACGCTGGAGCTCGCCGGCTGTGGCAAGAAGGCGTCGACAACGTGCAGCGAGCCGATCTGCGTGCCCACGGGCGGCTGGTCCGGTGCGCCGTGATAGCTCGCCCCAGCCGGCACGGTGGCAACGGCGCCGACGACCCCCACCGTCACGACGGTCGCAAGCGCGACAACGGCCGCCCTCGCCCGTCGCACGCGATAGCGGGAGCCTCTCCAGCAGTGATTCGCCGGCCGCTGCATCGCCCTCCTGCCCGGCCCCGACCAGATCCCGTCGTTTCGGGTCCGGAGACCGCCCTTCTTGGCTTCTTGCTGTCTACTACGACCCGTAGTATACCGAGCAGGACACTCCCCTCAGGCGGGGTGGCACCGAAGGAGGCCATGACCGACGTGCTTGCCGCGAGTCCTGCACGCTCCAAACGAGCGCGCGAACGCGACGTCTGGCTTTCGGTGGGCGGCATGAGCTGTGGGAGCTGTGCCGCGCGCCTGGAGGGCAGGCTGCACGAGCTCAACGGCGTCTTCGACGCGACGGTCAACTACGCGACCGGACGGGCGCATGTGCGCACATCCGTTCCGACCGAGTCGCTGCTCCACCAGGTCGAGGAAGCCGGCTTCACGGCGCGTCCTGTTGCGGGATGGGACGAAAACACCCCGGACGAAATCCGGGCCGATGCTGATCGCCGCGTCCGTTCACTCGGACGACGGCTCATCGTGGCCGGCTTGTTGTTCATGCCGTTGTGCGACGTGTCGATCGCCTTCTCGCTCGTTCCGTCGCTGCGCGTCCCCGGATGGCAGTGGCTCGTAGTGGCGCTCTCGCTGCCCGTCGTGACCTGGTGCGCCTGGCCTTTCTACTCGGCTGCGTTCCGCCAAGCTCGCCGCGGCGTCATGTCGATGGACACGCTGGCCTCCCTCGGCATCCTTGCTGCCTGCGCCTGGTCCGCATATGGCATGTTCGCCTCCGACCTCGGCACCCGGTCGGTCACTTTCGGTTCCTTCGCCTGGCGAGGTCCGGGCGCCGTGTACCTCGACGTGGCGGCCGGCGTCACGACATTCCTTCTCGCCGGACGCTATTTCGAAGCCCGGTGCAGGCGAAGGGCCGTGGCCGCGCTCGGCGCCTTGGCTGCGGTGGGCGCCAAGGAGGTCACCGTGCTCGACGAGCACGGAACCGAACGACGGGTGCCGGTCGAAGAGCTCGCACACGGAGACATTTTCATCCTCCGAGCGGGTGAGACAGTCGCTGCCGACGGACTCGTGACGAGCGGTCGGGCCGTACTCGACCGAAGCGCCATGACCGGAGAAGCCACACCCACGGAAGTTGGTCCGGGCGACCGCGTTGTGGGGGGGACGATCGCGCTGGGTGGTCACCTCGTTGTCCGAGCCGAGGCGGTCGGACGCGCGACGCAACTCGCCCAGATGCGACAGCTCGTTGCCAATGCGCAGAACGAAAAGGCGGCCGCACAACGACTGGCTGATCGGATCGCGGGCTACTTCGTCCCGGCAGTCCTCGCGGCGTCGGTTGTCACGCTCCTTTCGTGGATCCTGGCTGGGGCGAGCCCAGGGTTCGCCACCAACGCGGCGCTCTCGGTCGTGATCATCGCGTGCCCCTGTGCGCTCGGCCTTGCAACCCCGATGACTCTGTTGGTGGCCTCCGATCGGGGTGCGCGATCAGGCATCTTCTTCAAGGGGTACGAGGCCCTCGAACAATCCGGAGTGATCGATGTCGTCTTGTTCGACAAGACGGGTACGGTCACCGACGGACGGCTGTCGGTGACAGGCGTGGTCGCGGCAGCGGGACGCAGCGAGGACGAGGTGATCCACGTCGCCGGATCGCTCGAATACGCGTCGGAACACCCGATCGGAAGAGCGCTCGTGCTGCTGGCCCAAACGCTGGGGGGACTGTCCCAGGCCGACACGTACCGTGCCTTGCCGGGGATGGGAGTCGAAGGGACGATCCGCGGCCGTTCGGTCTCCGTCCGTCCCTTCGGAAGCTGTGCGGGCGGTTGCCTCACAGGGGCACCAGCGATGGACGAGCGTGTCGAGTCGCACGCCGAGTCCTGGGTCGATGGGGGACGAACGGTTCTGACGGTGAGCGAGGACGATCAGGTCATCGGCGTGATCGCCTTGGCCCACTCGCTCCGCCCTGGTGCCGGTGAGTGCCTCGAGACTCTGCACCGGCTCGGGTTGCGGTGCGTGCTGCTCACGGGAGACAACGAGCGTGCCGGCGGTCGTGTCGCCGCCAGCTGCGGGTTCGACGACTTCATCGCGGGTGTCTCGCCGCGAGACAAGGTCGCGGTGGTGGCGCGGATGCAGCACGCCGGTCATTCGGTTGCCATGGTCGGTGACGGCATCAACGATGGGCCTGCGCTCGCACAGGCCCACCTGGGCCTGGCCCTCGGGTCAGGCACCGACGTGGCGCGCCACTCCGCCGACATCCTCATCGTCCGAGACGAGTTGCGCGCGGTCCCCGCCGCCATCATGTTGGCGCGGCGGGCGCACGCGACGATCCGCGCGAACCTCCTCTGGGCGTTCTCGTACAACATCGTGGCCATTCCTCTCGCCGCGGTCGGGCTTCTCGACCCAGTGATCGCCGCCGCGGCCATGTCGCTGTCCTCGGCCTTCGTCGTGTGGAACAGCGCACGGTTGAGGCATTTCGTCGATCCCGCTCTGTCGTGGAACGGGGTGGACCGGTGATGGTGCCGTGGCTCACGGCAGCGTGCGGCGTCGTCATGGTTCTGATGATCGGCGTGTCAATGTCGAGGATCGTCCGTCGCTTGGTGCGACGAACGGCCGTGGCCTGGGACGGCGAGCTCATGCACCTGGGCATGGCGGCGTCAATGGCCGGCATGCTCGAGGGCAGGTTCACTCTCCTGCCAGTGCCGCTTTGGATCGCGTTCTTCGGTGTCGGGGCGGCCTGGTCCGGGTGGCGGTTCGGATCGGCTGCGCGGTACACCGTGTCGAGAGAGCTGGTTGGCCAGACGATGCTGAACCTTGGTGGGTGCGGGGCAATGATGTACATGCTGGTCGTCGTTCCGCAGAACACGAACATGGCCGAGATGAGCGAGATCATCTGCGGGGCCCGAATGCTCGGCATGAGTGCCGGGTCCGGCTCCCTGACCACGCCGCTGACGGTGCTGGGCCTCAGTTTGGGAGTGCCGCTCATCGTAGGGGCGGCGTGCCTCATCTTTACCCTCATGGGGATGCCTGCGACCGCTCTGGCAGAACCGGCCCCACGCCAGGCCCGCTGGGTCGCGGGAGCGGGCGTGGTGCAGACTCGACGGTCGTTCACCCTTGCTACAAGCACCCAGATCGCCATGGGAGTCACGATGGCCGTGGCGCTCGTGGCCATGTACAGCTAAGGGCCTGGGTCGTATGCCGCGAGCGGTGGAGCGCGCCGGGCTCTTACTACGTTGTGTAGTAATGACCGCTCGTCAGGTACCCCGCCGAACGAGAGTCGACGGGTCGTTGCGTCGCACGGCGCCCGCCGGTGCTCGGCGGTGTCGCAGATCGGCGTTGCTCGCGCTCGCGGCCACCGTTGCCTCTGCGGCAGTGGCCGCGTTTTGCCTGTCCGCAGTCGCGGCAGCGTCGGCCCACCGCCAGCAGGCGACGACCGTTGTGAAAGTTGTGCAGACTCCCTCGGGCCCAGTCATCGCCACTGAGGCGGGCAAGACCCTGTACGTCTTCGTCGACGATCTCCTCACCAATGAGGCGAGCGCGTGCATCGGAGACTGCGCCAACGACTGGCCCCCCGCCCTTGTGCACGGAAGACTGCGCGTCGCTTCGAATGTCACCGGCCACGTGAGCACGGTCGATCGTTTCGGCGACGGGCGGCAGCTGACGATCGACGGACGTCCCCTCTACACGTTCTCCGGCGACCTGCCCGGAGAGCTCCGCGGCAACGGGGTGGGCAACGTGTGGTGGGCCATGACACCGAGCGGGCTTTCGGCGACGTCGTATGCCGCGAACCCCCAGACCTACGGCAGCCCCGCCGCGACGACGTTGACGGTCGTGCAAACCAAGTTCGGACCCGTCGCAGCCAACAGTCGAGGGCAGGTGCTTTACGAGTACACCGACGACACGCCGACGCACAGCGCTTGCCAGGCCCAGTGGTGCCTTGTCGATTGGCCGCCGCTGCAAACGTCGGCATCTCCGACCGCCAGCAAGGGCATAACCGGTGCACTCGCGGTGATCGACGGGGCTGGGGGGGTGCGCCAGGTCGCTCTCGCTGGTCACCCGCTCTACACCTTCGCCGGCGACCTGCACCCGGGCGACGTCCGCGGTGAGGGCATCGGATCGGATTGGTATCTCTTGTCCCCCGCTGGACAGATCGTCGCAGGCCGACCCCGTGCGTAGTCGGATCGGGTCCCGCCCTCATTGGCGACTCATCGCAGTGACGTCCGCGCTGGCCTTCTCGGCGAGTCTGGCCGCGTGCGGCGGGTCCGGCAGCGGATCCGGCAGCGGGAACGCCGTCGTCGCCCAAGTCGGCGGGCCGCCGGAGACGAGCGGGAACTATCCCGGCGCGTTGCTGTTTCCCAAGACCTACCAAAAGCCGAACGTGTCGCTCGAGGACACCGCGGGTGCGCCCTACAACGTCGCCGCCGACACCGGCCACCGACTCACCCTGGTGTACTTCGGCTACACCCACTGCCCGGACTTGTGCCCGCTCAACATGTTCACTGCGGCCACCGCCATCGGACGACTTCCCCAGGCGGACCGGTCGAAGGTCACCGTCGTCTTCATCACCACGGACCCGGACCGCGATTCACCGAGCGTCATCCGGACCTGGCTCGACCATTTCGACGACCAATTCATCGGGCTGACCGGGACCGTGCAGCAAATCAGGGAGGCCGAGACAAGTGCCGGCATCCCTCTCTCGATAGCGGAGCACACCTCCGAACCCGGAGGCAGCTACACGGTCGTCCACGCGGGCTACATCATCGTTTACACACAGGACGACCGCGCCCATCTCGAGTTCCCGGCCGAGATCTCACCATCGCAAGAGGCGAGCGATCTCGCGAGGCTGCTTCGACAAGGGTGGCAGGCCTGAGATCCTTCCAAGAGGACGCCGACCCACCCCGACAAGAGGGACCGAAAGGAACGAACAGTGAGCCAGAGCACGTCGACTGACCTGCCCACTGGCGACGACGCCGGTACTGGCGCTGGCGCCGGCGCCGATCACGTCGCCACCAGCCAAGACGATGCAACGACGCGTCCCGAAGTCGACGACGCAGAGGACCGGACGCCGACGCCACCCGCGGTTCCTGGTGCCGGGCGCGCATGGCCGACGCCGATCGGGACACAGCGTGCGCTACAGATCGTCCTCGGCCTTTTCTGGATCTTCGACGCCGCCTTGCAGTACCAGCCGTTCATGTTCGGGAACCAGTTCGTACCCTCCTACATCACCGCCAACGCATCAGGACAGCCCGAACCGATCAGCTGGCTCATCACGACGGCCGGACACTTCATTTCGCCTGATGTCGCCGTGTGGAACACATTTTTCGCCACGATTCAACTGCTCATCGGCATCGGGTTGCTGTACCGGCCAACGGTGCGACCGGCGCTCGTGACGATGTTCATCTGGGCGTTCGGTGTGTGGATGTTCGGCGAAGGCTTCGGAGGTCTGCTTACCGGTACCGCGAGTGCTCTGTCGGGGGCCCCGGGCTCCGTCTTCTTGTACGGATGCTTGGGCGTGATGGCCTGGCCCCGAAGGCCGCGAGGGGAAAGCGATGCTGAGCTCGCCGAGCCCGCCGACGGCGTCGCCTCTTCGGGGGCCGCACATGGCGTCGGCGGCATCGTCACCCCCTTGGCGGTGTGGTCGGGCTTCTGGTTCCTCGCTGCGATCCTGTTCCTTCTGCCCGCCAACCGGGTCGGCAACTCCGTCTCCGGCGCCATCACGTCGATGGCCGACGGACAACCCTCGTGGTATGCGACCTTCTTGACCCACGTGGGGAACTGGTTCGGCTCGGCAGGGACGACGCAAACGTGGATACTCGCCGTGGTCTCCGTCATCATCGGGCTCGGCCCGTTGGTGACCCGACGCTACGAAGGGTTCCTGGCGGCCGGGCTGGTCCTCTCTGTGCTGTTCTGGGTTACTGCACAAGGTGTGGGGGGCGTCCTGACCGGGTCGGGAACCGATCCGAATACGGCACCTCTGATCGCAGTCTTGGCGTTGGCCATGGTGCCGACCCGCGTCGCGGACCCGGCCACGTGGAGTTCCCCGCTGGGAGCGATCCTGCGCCGGCGTCCGGCGCTGGTGGGCGCTGGTGCCGTGGGGTTTGCCTGCGCGTGCATCCTCGCCGCGACCTACCCCGTCGCAGCAGCGGCGTCCGGAGGTGGCATGTCAGGGATGTCGGGGATGTCGATGTCGGACTCCTCAACGGGTGGCTCGATGTCGATGGCGGGCATGTCCCCAAGCACGCAGACGGCAGGGACAGCGCACTGCAGCCGCGGTAACAACGGCGTTCCGCACAACGGTCTGGACATCACGAATTCGCCGAACATGTCCATGGGCTCGCAGCCGGGCGCCACGATGAACATGAACGGAGCCGACGCAACCGCCGCCGCCGGTCTGAACGCCACGACACCCGACTGGTCCTACACCGGACCAGCGCTTCCCGCGGCCGAGGCCAATCAGCTTCTTGCCGAGGGAGCCAACGGCCCGAGCGAGATCCATATGGCTGCGTCCGGCTGCGCGCAAGAGCCGACCTTCGGTCAGGAGATCGGGGCCCTCGACTACGTGGCGCAGACGAGTGCCGCGGCCGCAAAGTATCCAATGCCGAGTGATGCAACCGCCGGCGGATACGTACTGGTCTCCCCTGCTGACTATCCCGTGACCTACTACGTCAATCCCACCATCGCGGCCGCGAACGAAGAGGCACAACGCGCACTCGACCCGACCTCGATCGACGGCCTCGTCTATGCGGCGACGCCCGGCGGGCAGGAAGTCCTCGCGGCGGCCATGTACATCTCGCCCCGGTCGGTCTCCCCACCGTCGATGCCCTACGGCGCCCTTGTCCAGTGGCATCAGCGCACCGCCGTCTGCACGGCCGGCGACGCTGCCGCCGCCGGCACCGGCCCGTTGCAGATCACCGGAAGTGCCCCGTGCACTGCGGGCACCACGCAGACGCCGACGCCATACCT
>DATJTU010000269.1:0-73782 GCA_035503015.1 Acidimicrobiales bacterium
ACGGCCACCTGTCGCCCGAGTCGCTCGTCGTAGGCGTCGAACACCCGCGCCATTCCGCCCTCGCCCAACAGGCCGTCGATGCGATAGCGGCCGTTGACGACCCACGCCGCCGTGCGCGATTGCATCCCTGGTTCGTACCCCTCCTGATGCCAGCCACTCATGGTGCTGGTCGGGGCGACGAGGTGGCGCTTCACGCTGTTGGCTGTTCCATGTGATCGCGCGCCCCTCAGCCGGCGTAGGCCGCCATCTCGCCGAGCAGGCTCAGGGCGTCGGCGGGACCCTCGTCGTCGCCGAAGTCCCGATAGAGCGCGCGCACGTTTGCCACTACGCGCTCGGGCTCTCCCCATGCCGCGTACGGGCCGAGGTCGATGTCTCGTGCGGCCTCCAGCGGTGTCAACCCGTCGTCGAAGCGCAGACGCGCTTCGCGTGCGAGCAGCTCGAAGTAGTCCTTGAGGTCGGCGATCGCGGAGGCCGTCGCCAGCGGGCCGTGTCCGGGGACGACGAGGCGAGGCTCGAGCTCGAGGATCCGGTCGCACGCTGCGACCCAGTTCGCGACCGGTCCGGCCCACACGATCGGATGCCCCCCGTGAAAGAGGATGTCCCCGGTGAAGACCACGCCGTCGCCGGGGAGATGCGCGATGACGTCGCCAGCGGTATGGGCGGGCCCCACTTCTTCGAGCGACACGGCCCGGTCGCCGATCCGGAGATCGAGACGTCCCTCGAACGTGGTCGTGGGTAGCGTGAGCTCGATGTCGTCGAACGTGAAGGGCGAGAAGACGCGGGCCACGAAGGCACCGGCTGGGCCCAGCGCCGGCGCCGCCTCCATCATGGCGGCCATGGTTGCGGGCGGGACCGCCGTCATCTCTTCAGCGGCGCGGGCCGACGACACGATCTCCGCGTCGCGCACGAGTGCGTTCCCGTAACAGTGGTCCCCGTTTGCGTGCGTGTTGACCACGACGTCGACACGGTCCGCGGCACTGGTGGCCCGGCGCATGGCGTCCAGCATCTCGCCGGTCAGCCGGAGATCGAAGAGCGTGTCGATCAGGAGCGACTGTTCTCCGCTCGTGACGAGCCCGGCGTTCGACCAGCCCCAGCCACCGTCGGGTTGGAGGTAGGCCCACAGGCCGTCGCCGATCTCCTGGAGGCCCTTAGTGTACGTCATCGGCGAGGGAACGCTCGCACGGCTCGCAACGTACCCCCGGCACGGTCGTGTGGCGACGGGGGTCCGCGGCGTCGCCCGATGGCGGGACGGAGAACTGGCAACGGGCCGCGTCCCGCAGTGTGAATAATTGATGAACTTGGCCTCTCAGCTGCGCATTTGCACTACCCCTGTGCTAACAACAGGCGAACTCCGATTTGGCACCGACCGGCGCCCGCGCCGGGTCGACGGATTCGCAAGGGAGAAGCGAGATGCAAGAGCGCAGCCCAGCCGAGGTCGTTCGCCTCGTGAAGGACGAGGGGATCGAGGTCGTCGACCTCCGGTTCTGCGACCTGCCCGGTCTGATGCAGCACTTCTCGGTGCCGGCGCACGGACTGACCGAAGAGGGGTTCAGCGACGGGTACGGGTTCGACGGCTCGTCCATCCGCGGCTTCCAGCAGATCCACGAGTCCGACATGATCCTGCTGCCGGATCCGTCGACGGCCGTCGTCGATCCGTTCCGTCAGCACAAGACGCTCAACCTGAACTGCTTCGTCCACGACCCGCTCACCCTCGAGCCCTACAGCCGCGATCCGCGCTACGTCGCGCGCAAAGCGGAGGAACACGTGAAGACGACCGGCGTCGCCGACACGTCGTACTTCGGCCCGGAGGCCGAGTTCTTCGTCTTCGACGACGTGCGCTTCGCCCAGGACCAGCATTCGGCCTTCTACCAGGTCGACTCGGTCGAAGGCATCTGGAACTCCGCGCGCGACGAAGGGCCGAACCTCGGCTACAAGCCGCGGTACAAGGAGGGCTACTTCCCGGTCCCCCCGATGGACCACTTCCAGGACCTGCGGTCAGAGATGATCCTGACGATGGAGCGGCTCGGCATCGAGATCGAGGTGCAGCACCACGAGGTGGGCACCGCGGGGCAGGCCGAGATCGACATGCGCTTCGACACGTTGTTGAAGATGGCGGACAAGTTGATGCTCTACAAGTACGTGGTGAAGAGCGTTGCGACGCTGGCGGGACACACGGCGACGTTCATGCCGAAGCCGCTCTTCGACGACAACGGGTCGGGGATGCACGTGCACTCCTCGCTGTGGAACGGCGGCGAGCCGCTGTTCCACCAGGAGGGGACGTACGCGGGTCTCTCCGATATCGGCCGCTGGTACATCGGGGGCATCATCAAGCACGCGCGGTCCGTGCTGGCCTTCGCCGCTCCCACCACCAACTCGTATAAGCGTCTCGTGCCCGGGTTCGAGGCGCCGGTCAACCTGGTCTACTCGCAGCGGAACCGGTCCGCGGCGTGCCGTATCCCCGTGTACTCGCCGAGCCCGAAGGCCAAGCGCGTCGAGTTCCGATGCCCGGACCCGAGCTGCAATCCGTACCTCGCGTTCTCGGCCATCTTGATGGCGGGGCTCGACGGCGTGGCGAACAAGATCGAGCCGCCGCCACCGGTCGACGAGGACCTCTTCGACATGCCGGCGGACGAGCTGGCCAAGATCGGCCAAGTCCCGTCGTCGCTCGAGGAAGCGATGGAGTCGCTCGAGGCCGACCAGGACTACCTCAAGACGGGCGGCGTGTTCACCCAGGACCTGATCGACACGTGGATCGAGTACAAGCGCACCAGTGAGATCGACGCGGTGCGGCTGCGTCCGCACCCGTGGGAGTTCATGCTCTACTACGACATCTAGGAGTCCGAAGGCCTCACCTGCACCTCTCTTGATCGGTGGCGCACCCCGTTCACTCGACCTCGTAGCTGTACAGCGCCGAGCAGGGGCGCTTGTCCCGGCTGCGTTTAAGGCAATGCAGCCGAGAGCCCGGCCGACGCCAGTCTGCTCGTTACCCGGCCCGCGTGGCTTCGCTCACCATGAGTAGTTGACGACCGCACCCGCAGGAAGAGAGGTGCTGAAGCCGAAGCCTTGATCGTCCACAGAGAAGGACTGAGTCGACGAAGTCGGATTGCTGACGTAGAGACCTGTCGTCCCGTCTGGATTGACCGCGGCAACGGCGCAGAGTCCCGTTCCGGCCGCGCACGCAGATGCTGACGAGCTATTCGCTATGACTGCTGCACCCGGTTCAAAGGACTTGGTTGCGTGCGTCAGAGTCCAGTATTCGGGGTTAGTCGTGAATTCGCCGTCCTGCTGGACCGTGATAACCGCTCGACACTGGTTCTTGCATCCACCGCCGTTCTGGGGACCGTTACTTGCGTTCAGTGCCAAGTTGTAGAACTGAGCACCCGATCCTCCGTTCTGCAAGCCACCGACGATCAAATTTTGCGACTCCCAGGAGAGGTCGCCGGCAAAGGTGCCTGTCGTCTGGCCGGTGCATTCAGTGGCGACATTCACGTAGCCGGAAAACGATGACTCGGAGGCGGGCGTTCCCTGCGGCCAGGTGTAGCAATGCCATGCCAGTCCCACAACGTTTGCCGGTGCGCCGGTCAAGAGGGATTCGAGGTCTGACTGGCTCCAGCAGCTGTTGCTCGTGCACGCTGTGTTGTTCCAGTTCCAGTCGTAGTCGAGGATCTGTGTGTTGAGAGACGCGCTCGACAAGTTGGGACTGAGATAGTTGTCGACGAAATTGGCCTCCTGAGAAGGAGTAAATGCCATTCCCGGATAATTCGTTGCCTGAGCACCCGGTTCGTTCTGTGGAGTCAAGTAGTTGATGGTTATGCCCTGACTGGCGTACGCCTCCACGTAGTCCACGAGGTACTGCGCATAGGCGCTGTAGTACTTCGATCTCAAACTGTTGGTACCGCCCTCGGCCGTGACTGAATCGACCTGTTTCATCCAGGGAGGCGCGGTCCACGGAGAAGCGATGATTGTGATGTTGGGATTGATGGCTCGGATGGCCTGGAGGATCTTCACTATTTTCTTGTCGAAAGGAAGGATGTTGAAGTTCGAGGTGCGCGACGCTTCGTAGGTGTAGTTCCCCGAGCACTTCGCGACCCATGCCGAGCAGCCGTATGCCGAGAAATCGTTTGCGCCGATTGAGAGCCGTAGAAGTGAGATTCCTGCGCCACTCTGGGTGTTGAAGAGGTCATTGAGGATTTTGCTCAAGGTGGCAGAGGGCAGCGCGTCCAAGACTGCCGCGGACGAATTGGTGAGCGTTGCGCCAAATCCCACAAGGTTCTGTTGCAAAGACTGGGGAAGCAGTGTGATGGTATTGCTGCCGTCAGACACAGGGCTCAGAGCAGTCGATGTCGGAACAATTGTGCGATTCTTCGTCGGGCCAGGGGTCGTATAGGTCGTTGCCGAGGTCGGTGTCGCAGTGACACTGAGTGCCTGCCCAACCCAAACCAGGCAATCACCGTCGCCTTGAACCGAAGCCGACTCAGACGTGTCTCCAGCACTCACGAGTGAACTGGCGTCGTACGTCGCAGTGTCCCAGAGGTTCCCTAGCGAATAGTTGGGAACAGCTTGTGGGTCAGATCCTGCGAAGGGGTCGACAAGGGTAGTTCCATCGAACGATCCCGTACTTCCGGCCCCTTGCCCGTCCGCGACTATGAATGTCGTCGACGCGCTCGGAGAATCGGAGACCGTAAATCCCGAGAGCGTCTGCTGGAGCAGGGCCCCTTCGGTCATATCCGACCCCGCTGACAGATCCACGTATGTCATCGGGTCGGCAGGATCGGAATAGACCACGACCAGCGACGCGCCTTCGAGCTCTGGAGTCGGAGAATCAGTGTTCCAAGGGTCCTCACCAGCTGTACTGCCGCTGGAAAACCCGGACAAATTGTATGTTCCGTTTCCGGAGACAAGATCGGTGACGTTTGCCGCGTATGCGTAATTCCCGTTCGCAGGCCAACACGGTGAAGCGCCCGTACCGACGAGACGACCCTGAATATTGGTGCCGTCGAAGGTGCCCTCGCCATCGGCAAATGATTGGGAATTATCCAGCACGTCCCACAGGAGGAAGGCGTCTTGCACAGTTGCTCCAGCCGGAATCGCAGCGAGGCTGATAGTCCCATACCCGAGGTTTCGCATCGCCGTGCCGGCCGCGGCGTAGCCACCATTCAGGAAGTTGGCGTACACGGCTGAGTTCAATGGTGTGGACCCCTGCCCAATCGGATTGTTCACCGTCGCCTGCGGTGTCGGGTTGTGGGCCGTCGTCCCTTGTGTTTGTCCGGGCGGTGGAATCTGAGCTCGCGCCGGGGTCACGCTCCCCAGAGGGAGCATCACCAGCAGGGCCGCCAAACCCAAAGTGGCCAAAATCGAGACTCCGATTGAACGAAGACCCCCATCACGGAACCCGACCATTGCGACACCACCCTTTCGCCAAGTAGACGATTGAATAGTCGGTTAGCGACTCTGCGGCAAGAGAAAGCTTTGGCTTTCAGGCGAGAATGTCCTCTGGTCTGTGGCGGGAGGACTCTTACTCGTGGATGCGTGGCGGCCTCTTATGAGCCCCCACGAACGACTCTCAGAGTTCATGCTCTAGGACGACATCGAGGCCGGCGGCCGGCCTCCCGCGCGGCGTGCGACGCTCAGTCGCGCCGCTCGATCGCTAGCGGGTGCCGTGGCTTGTAGAGGCCGACCCGCCCGCCGCCCGGCAACACGAACGTCGTGACCGAACCCCAGCGCGCCTCTTCGACTTCGCTACACTCGACACCTCGCTCGGCCAGCATGGCCATCTCCGCAGCGAGGTTGTCGCACATCAGGTAGAGCTCGGCTCCCGGCGCGCCCGCGGGGTGCACGGCGGCTTCGGCCGGCGGCAGCCCGAAGATCAACCAGCCACCGCCGGCATCGACGGACTCGAAGCCGAGGACCTCTGCCAAGAACGCGCGGTCCGCGTCTGCGTCCTCGCTGAAGAGAACAAGATGCGCTCCGTAGATCACGTGGCTCGGCTCAGTAGACGTAGACCTGGGTCCCGATGGGGTCGATGTTGTTGGCCCAGATCCAGTCGATCGCCTCGTTGCTCACTCGCGCGCACCCGTGCGACACCGGTTCGGGCGGGACGTCCGGGTCGCCGTGGATCGCGAAGCCCGCGTCGAAGAAGCGCGGCCGCCACAAGGATCCGAGGGAGTCGACCACGAGGCCGTCGACCACCCGGAACGTCTGGAACATGCCGGTGGGCGTGACGGCGACCGACGTCGACCCGTCCTCGGTGTACGTGTAGCCCCCACCGGTCGACGTGTTGAGGGTCCAGTCGAGCTGGCCGTTGCTGACGACCATCAAGAGGTCGTCTTCGAGGTCGATCTCGATGACGTACCCCGAGGTGGTTCTCGGATGCGGTACGACGCCGGCCGAGAGCGCGGCCCACGTGGCCGGTCCCACGACGCCGTCGCGGGGGAGACCGGCCGCCTTCTGCAGCGCCCAGACCGCCTGCTCGGTGCTGTCGTCGAAGTTCCCCGCCGTCGTGTCGACCCAGTAGTGCAGCGCGAGCAGCTGCTGTTGGAGCGAGGACACGGCGGCGCCGGTCGCGCCCGGCCCGATGGTGGGAGGCAGCGGCGGGGGCGTCGTCGGGAGGAGCCAGTAGCCCTGGCCGTCGGGGGTCGCCGCGATGCCTCGGATCGGGTTCGGGTTGGACTGGCCGCCCATGGATCCGAGGAAGGGGACCCCGAAGGTGAACACGCCACCGTCGCGGGCCGCCATCCAGTACCCGCTCTGCGAGGCGGCGATGCCGACGATCGGAGCGTTGAGCGGCGTGCCGCCCATGGAGCCGAGGAAGGGCGCCGTCCCGTACGCGAAGATCCCGCCGTCCGAGGCGACCAGCCAGTAGCCGGTGCCACCGGGCGCGGCCGCCATGCCGACGACCGGCTGGTTGAGGTGGATCGAGCCGGTGGAGCCGTAGAACTGGGCGTCGCCGTAGGAGAAGATGCCGCCGTCCGACGCGACGAGCCAATACCCGCCACCGTCCGGCGTCGCCGCCATGCCGACGATCGGCTGGTTCAGGTGCATCCCGCCGGTCGAGCCGTAGAACTGGGCGTCGCCGTAGGAGAAGATGCCGCCGTCGGCCGCGACGAGCCAGTACCCCTGCCCGTCGTGCGTCGGTGCCATCCCCACGATGGGCGCGTTGAGGGCGATCCCGCCGGCCGACCCGAAGAAGCCTGCATCGCCGTAGTCGAAGATGCCGCCGTCAGCGGCGGCGATCCAGTAGCCCTGGCCCGACGGGGTCGAGGCCATTGCGACCGGCGGCGCGTTCAGCTGCAGGCCACCCGAAGGCCCGAAGAAGCCGGCGGTCCCGAAGTTGACCGGCTGTGCGGGATTGTCGGGATAGGCGGCCGCGGCGATGCCCGGCGAGAGCGCGATGAGAGCGGGAGTGAACGTCACGCACGCGACGAGGCCGGCGACGAGGGTCCGGATGCGCCGGCGCCCGCTGCGAAGGGTGCCTCCGGGCTCAACTCGGTCGCGCTGGTTGTCGTCGGCCGCCATGGTCGCTCCTCGAGTCGATGGGTCGCTGCACTGTAACGGGTGTCGGTGCAGGTCACACGGCGGATAGGACAGCGACGACGCCTGGGGTACCCGCATGGCCGAGCCGCTCAGCCTGATTCCCGCACGTGTTCCGTACCCACATTCCTCAGCCGGGTCGTGTCCAGCGGACCACGTCCTCGAGCCGGCCCGACTCGACGTCGTACACGACCCCGGCCACCAGGCGGAGACGCGAGAGGTACGGCGTCCGCGCGAGAACGTCCACGTCCTCGCGCAACGCTGCCGCGTGGTCGTCGATGGGGAGAAAGCCGAGATCCGCGCCGGTCAGGGTCCGCAGCTCGTCGTCGGTGACGCCGGCCAGGCCGCACCGGGTGTGCTGCATCACCACCGCGGTGTCGACGCCGAGCACGCCGGTCGACAGGGCCAGGCTCCGGAGGACGTCGTCGGTCACACGCCCGCCTGCGTTGCGGATGACATGGGCCTCGCCGAGGTGGAGGCCGAGCACCGCGAAGACGTCGATCCGCGCGTCCATGCACGTCACCACGGCGAGCCGGCGGCTCGGGCGCGGGTCGTCGATGTTGGCGCGCGCGTCGGCGTAGCCGCGGTTGGCGGCGAGGAGGTCGGCGATCTCGGTCATCCCTGTGCTCTCGCCCGTCTCAGCCGTCTCGCTCATGCGAAGCCCTCCCCGCGGTGCTGGTCGAGGAGCGGAACCGCTCCGGTGCGGACGGGCATCGGGAGTCGGATCGGGAACCCGGGGTACGGCGCCGCGTCCAGCATCTCCCAGCGGTCGAGGACCGGGGAGGCGGGAACGCCGGCGGCGGTCAGGGTGGCGACGAGGGCGTCACGCTCGTGCACGATCACTGCGTCGCGCACGGCGAGCTGCAGCTCGTCGCCGCGCCCGCTGCGCTCGGCGAACGTCAGATCCGCCAGCTCGTCGAGGCCGAGCGCCGCGCACAGGCGCTGCCAGAAATGCTCCTCGTTCACGACGCCGAGCGCGATCTGGCGGCCCTCGGCGGTGGTGAACAGCCCGTAGCCCGGCAGGGCTTGCGCCGGGACCTCGTGGTCGGACGCGCCGGACCCGCCCGATCCGCCCGACCCTCCCGAAGGTCCTGTCCACGTCGAGAGCACGTCGGTCATGGACACGTCGAGGTAGGTCCCCTCACCCGTCGTGGCGCGCCCGAGCAGGGCGGCGCAGATCCCGAACGCACCCGTCTGCCCGGAGGCCAGGTCGGCGATCGGCAGCGGTGACACGTGGGCGGCCCCGCCTTCGGGCGCCAGCGCTCCCGCCCACGCCTGGTAGTTGACGTCGTGACCCGGCAACGGTGCTCGCGGGTCTGATTGCCCGTAGCCAGAGATCGAGCAGTACACGACCCCGGGATTGCCGGTGCGCACGGACTCGTAGTCGAGACCGAAGCGCGCCAGCACGCCCGGCCGGAAGCCCTCGACGATCACGTCTGCCGCCGCCGCGAGCTCGCCCGCCCGCTCGCGTCCGGCGTCGTCCTTGAGGTCGAGCTCGACGCTGCGCTTCCCGGCGTTGATCACGTCGAAGAGCCCGGTGTAGTGGCGCATGGGGTCGCCGCCGGGTGGCTCCACCTTGAGCACGTCCGCGCCGAGCGCGACCAGGAGCGACGTCGCGTAGGGGCCCGGTCGCCAGATGCTCAGGTCGAGCACCCGGATGCCGGCCAGGAACGTGGCTGCGTTCATGGACCGAGAGTCTTGCATCGCGGGGGCCGGATACCCTGCACGAGTGCTGGGATTCTTCTCGTTCACCGAGATCACCGATCCGTCGGCCCACGAGGCGTACAACATGTGGCACCAGTTCGACCACATGCCCGAGCAGTTCACGATCGAGGGCATCACGTTCGGCCAGCGATGGGTGCGCTCGCCCCGCTGCGAGGCGGCGGAGGCCGCGAGCGGCTCGCTCCTCGGGTCGTTCCACTACATGACCCTCTACCTCATGCGCGACGAGAGCCTGATACCGGAGTTCTTCGACCTGGCGAAGCGTCTCTACGCGGAGGACCGCTTCTTCTCCGAGCGCCGGGCCCTCCTCTCGGGACCCTTCGAGATCTCGGGGCAGTGGGCTGCGCCGCGGGTGGCGGTGTCGGCGGGCGCGGTGCCCTTCCGACCTTCCAACGGGGTGTACGTCGTCGTCGGTCCGCCGGTCGACGGCGAGGCGACGGTGGAGCAGCACGGCGTGGCCGGCGCCTGGCAGTTCACCGACGCGTCGAACGATCGTCACATCTCTGTCGCGTTCGTCGACGGCGATCTCTGGCAGGCGGCGTCCGTGCTCGGTGCATCGGCCACGGCGGGCGGGATCGTGCCCGAATGGGCCGGGCCGCTCGAACGAGTTGATGCCTTTCGGTGGGATTGGTTCGCTACGCTGACGCCCCAATGACCAGTGGAAGCAAGTCAAAGGCCCAGCGCAGGGCCGAGAACCAGCGCCGCGCCGCCGAGCGCCGCGCTGCCGAGCTGCGCCAGCAGCGCATGCGGATCGGCATCCGGGTGGGTGGCGCCATCGCGGTGGTGGCGCTCGTCGTCGTCATCATCGTGCTCGTGACGAGCGGCGGGTCCAACAGTGTGCCGCCTCAGTTCAAGAACCCCCATGTGCCCGTCGAGGCCATTCCGTCGTCGATGTCCTCCACCTGGGTGCAGCCCCCGGCGGAGACTCCGGGGCCCGAGACGGTCGGCGTGCCGAGTGGGCCGAAGCTGGCATCGCTCATCAACGCCGCGACCGGGCAGACCGTCGACGGCATCCAGTGCCAGGCGGGCGAGCAGACGCAGATCCACGTGCACTCGCACCTAACGATCTTCGTGAACGGGCGGGCGCGGGTGATCCCCTACGGCATCGGCATTCCGGGCGCCGGCGCCGTCAGCTCGCCCCAGGGGCCCTTCGTCGAGACCGGAAGCTGTTTCTACTGGCTGCACGTCCACGCGTACGACGGCGTCATCCACATCGAGTCGCCGAGCACGACGCAGAGCTTCACCCTCGGCCAGTTCTTCGACGAGTGGGGCATCCCGCTCAGCAAGACGGAGGTCGGGCCGGCCAAGGGACCGGTCACTGTCTTCTTCACGTCGCCGGATTCGAAGACGGGCATCTACACCGGCGACCCGCGGAACCTGCCATTGGGCGACCACTACGAGATCCAGCTCGACGTGGGCACGCCGATCGTGGCGCCGGTCAAGGTGACCAACTGGGGCGGTCTGTAGGCCGTGGAGGCCGACGCCGTCGTTGTCGGCCTCGGCCCGGGCGGTGAGCAAGTAGCGGAGGAGCTGGCCAGTGCCGGCGTCGACGTCGTCGGCATCGAGGCCGAGCTGGTCGGCGGCGAGTGCCCGTATTGGGGCTGCGTCCCCTCCAAGATGATCGTGCGGGCCGCCGACGTCTTGGCCGAGGGCCGCCGCATCGCCGGCCTGGCCGGCACGTCGGTGGTCACGCCGGACTGGGGTCCGGTCGCCCGGCGCATTCGCGACGAGGCGAGCGACTCGTGGGACGACACCGTCGCCGTGGAGCGCCTCGAGGGCAAGGGTGGGCGCTTCGTGCGCGGGCGGGCGCGCGTGGTGGCGCCCGACGCCGTCGTCGTGAACGGCGAGCGCGTGACGGCCCGCCGGGCCCTCGTGCTCGCGACAGGTCAGCGGGCGTTCGTGCCGCCCCTCTTCGACGCCGTGCCGCACTGGACCAACCGCGAGGCGGTGGCGGTCGAGACGCTGCCCGCCTCGCTACTCGTCATCGGCGGCGGTGCCATCGGCCTCGAGCTCGGGCAGGCCATGGCGCGCTTCGGCACCTCGGTGACGATCGTCGAGACGGCCGAACGGCTCGTCGCGCACGAAGAGCCCGAGGCGTCCGAGCTCATCGCCGACGTGCTCGGGCGCGAAGGGGTCGACGTCCACACCGGCGCCACGGTCGAACGCGTCGAGGCGTTCGGCTCGACCGGCGCCACCGTGCACCTCGAGGGCGGCCCCGCGCTGCGGGCGGAGCGCATGCTCGTGGCGACGGGACGGCGCAGCGACCTCGCCGGCCTGGGCGTGGGTGCGCTCGGGCTCGACGAGGGCGCACCCGCCATACCGGTCGACGGCCGCATGCGCGTGGCCCCGGGTGTCTGGGCCGTGGGCGACGTCACGGGCAAGGGGGCCTTCACCCACGTCGCGGCCTACCAGGCCCGGCTGTGCGCCGCCGACATCCTCGGCCACCCGTTGCCCGAGGCCGACTACCGCGCGCTGCCGCGGGTCACCTTCACCGACCCCGAGATCGGCAGCGTCGGTCTGACCGAGCTCCAGGCGCGGGCGAACGGCGCAGTCGAGATCTACTCCGAGCCGATCCCCGAGTCGGCGCGCGGCTGGATCCACCGCGGCGAGGGACTCGTCAAGCTCGTCGTCCAAGAGGGCCAACTGGTGGGCGCCACGTCGGTGGGCCCGAGCGGTGGTGAGGTGCTCGGGCTTCTCGCGCTCGCCCTGCACGCGCGGGTGCCCGTCGACACCATTCGCGGGATGATCTTCGCCTATCCCACGTTCCACCGCGCCGTCGAGTCGGCGTTGTGGTCGTCGCCGCGCAAGGCGGCGAAGATCGACGGCGCCTGATGCGGCAGGAGGGAGAGATGACCTTCGCCGGGGACGACGGTCACCGTCGCGTGCGGGATGTGGCGCCGCAGGAACTCCCGGTAGTCGGGCGGTCCCGTCTGGTCCTCTGAGCCCTCCCAGATCTGAACCGGCACCTCGATCTCCTCGAGCGAGAAGCCCCAGGGGTCGCCGAAGATCTTGTAGTCGAGGACGCATCCCTCGGTGCCCTGGCGCATGGCCTCGCGCACGAAGGCCAGGGCGAGGTCGGGAGGGCCCCACTGGGTGAGGAAGGTCCGGTCCGCCGGCGGGAAGGTGCGCAGCGCAGCCCGCAACAGCCGGGTGTTGCTCGCGTGCACGATGCTCACCTGCATGACGCCCGATGCCAGCCGTGGCGTGTGCCGCGCCAGCAGGAGCAGGACGCGGTCCTCGACGGCCAGGCCGCGTGTCGTGCCGTAGAGGTCCAGCGGCACCGAGCTCGAGAGGAGTGCGGCTGCGGTGACGCGTCCGGGCATTCTGGCGGCGCACACTGCGGCGTACGGGCCGCCGGCCGACCAACCCATCACCGCGAAGCGGTCGATCCCGAGTGCTCGTGTGAGGTGCTCGACGTCCGCCGGCCAGTCCACGAGGCGGCGTCCGCGTTGGAACGTCGACAGGCCGATGCCCGGCCGGTCCGGCGACACCAGGCGGATGCCCATCGCGAGCGCGCTCTCGGCCGCGGGCGCGGCATCGAGTCGCGAGCTCAAGCCGCCGTGGAAGCTCAACACGGGGAAACCGGCGGGGTCGCCGTACTGTTCGAACGCCAGCTCCCTGCCGTCGGGCAGGGTGACCGAGTCCGTCACGCGTGCGCCGTCCCTGCCTTCAGCACGAGTGCACGCTATAGGGTGCGGGCATGAGTGCGAACGTCGACGAACTGGTTGACGGCTTGTTGGCGGACTTCCCGCCTGCGACGACGCCGGCGCAGCAGTTCCTGGGAGAGCAGTACGACCGTGGACTGGCCTGGGTGCAGTACCCGGTGGGTTCGGGCGGGCTGGGCCTCACGCCCAAGGACCAACAACGCGCACTGCAGCGCCTGAACGCCGGCGGTGCGCCCCCTGCGGGCGTGCGCAATCCGATCGGCTACGGCATGTGCGCGCCGACCATCGTCACGCACGGCACACCCGAGCAGAAGGAGCGCTATCTCCGCCCGCTGTTCACGAACGAGGAGATCTGGTGCCAGCTCTTCAGCGAGCCCGGTGCCGGGTCCGACGTGGCGGGCCTCGCCACCCGCGCCGAGCGCGACGGTGACGAATGGGTGCTGAACGGCCAGAAGGTCTGGACCACGCTGGCGCACATCTCGTCCTTCGGCTTGATCATCGCCCGGACCAACCCCGACGTCCCCAAGCACAAGGGGCTGACCGCGTTCCTCGTCGACATGAAGGCGCCCGGCGTCGAGGTCCGGCCGCTCTTTCAGATCACGGGCGAAGCGGAGTTCAACGAGGTCTTCTTCAGCGACGTGCATATGCCCGACAGCGCGCGCCTCGGCGACGTGGGGGAGGGGTGGCAGGTCGCGGTCACGACGTTGATGAACGAGCGGGTCTCCATCGGGGGCGCGGTGACCCGCCGTGCCGGCGGACCCGTCGCCGAAGCCATCAAGATCTGGAAGGAGCGCTGGCAGGGTGACACCTCCCAGCGGGCGATGGCGCTCCGGGACCGCCTGGTCTCGAGCTACATCCGGATGGAGACCCTCAGCATGACCAACATGCGCGCCGCGGCCACCCGCAAGGCCGGCACGCCGGGCCCCGAGGGCTCGGTGTCCAAGCTCGCCTTCGCCGAGGAGAACAAGCGGGTCCTGGACCTCTGCGTCGACCTGCTCGGCAGCGACGGCATGCTGTTCCCGGCGGGGTATCCGATGACCCGGCCCGACCTGGTGGGCCTCAGCTCGCCGGACGTGCACAAGCTCTTCTTGCGCGTGCGCGCCAACTCCATCGAGGGCGGTACCTCCGAGGTCATGCGCAACATCCTGGGCGAGCGTGTCCTCGGCCTGCCGGGCGACGTGCGCACCGACAAGGAACTGCCCTGGAAGGAAGTTCCGCGCAGTTGATCTGCTGAACACCTGCACGACCGGCCCGCCGGCCGGCCGGTCCTCAGGCAGCGGGCGTGAACGTCACCGGCAGCGAGGTGGGGGAGCGGAACACGTCGCCACGGATGTGGGGGTCGTCCGTCCCGGGATCGAAGGCGAGGTCGGGGAGGCGGTCGAGCACCCGGGAGAGCAGCACGCGCGTCTCGAGGCGCGCCAGGTGCATCCCGAGGCACATGTGCGGCCCGTGCGCGAACGCGATGTGGGGGAGGGCGGGACGGAAGATGTCGAACGCGTCGGCGTCGTCCCAGCGCGCGTCGTCGTGATTGGCCGAGCCGATGTGGGGCGTGATGCTCTGGCCCGGCCCGATCGTGACGCCGGACAGCTCGACCTCCATGGTCGTCGTGCGGTTGATCGTGAGCAACGGCGGCTCGCAGCGCAGCCCCTCCTCGATCGCCTGCGGCAGCAGCGAACGGTCCGCCCGCACCGCCTCGAGCTGCTCGGGGTGCGTGAGCAGGAGGTAGAGCAGGTTGCCCGACGAGCGGTAGGTCGTCTCCGCGCCCGCCGGCAGCAGGAGCCGCAGGAACGAGTAGATCGCTTCGTCGCTCAGCTGCTCGCCGTCGACCTCGGCCGACACCAGGTCGCTGATGACGTCGTCGGCGGGCTGGGACCGGCGTTCGGCCACGATGCCCGCGAAGTACTGGCCCAGCGACTCGGACGCGGCCAGGCCCCGGTCGATGTCGGCGACCAGGCCGATCAGCTCGATGCCCCAGCGGTGGAACTGGGGGAAGTCCTCTTCGGGGAGCCCGAGGAGCCGGGCGATGACACGGACGGGGAACTCGAAGGTGAGCTGGCGGACCAGGTCGGCCTGGCCGTCGGCGATGAAGCGGTCGATCTGCTCGTCGATGATCGGCGCGATGAACTCGGGTTCCCAGCGTGCGAGCGACTTCTCGCGGAACGCGTTGGCCACGAGGTTGCGGTGCGTGCGGTGCTCGGGGTCGTCCATGCCGAGGATCACGTGCCCCATGACCATGCCGATGCTCGAGTCGTACGCGGTGGACGTGAACGTCTTCGCGTCGCGCAAGATGCGCGAGCAGTCGTCATAGCGGTAGGCGATCCACCCCGCCTCGGCCTCGATCCCCTCGGGGAGGACGTCGGGTGAGATCGCGTGCCCGACCGACACCGGTGCGTCAAGGCGCCGCTCGCGGAGCGCGGGCCACGGGTCCCTGGTGGTGCCGGCCACCACGTCGTCGAAGGCGCTGAACGGGTCGTACTCCTTCGCGTCGGACGTCGTCATGGCGCGGCCCTCCCCCTGGTCGGTGTCGGTGTGCTGGGTGACGCTGACGTCAGGTTAGAGGCCGCCGCCGCCGCCCGTGCGCCGCGGGCGGGCGTAGGCTCCGGCCAGGATGAAGACACTGCGAACACCAGACGAGCGCTTTGCCGGCCTGCCCGGTTATGACTTCGCACCCCACTACGCCGAGGTCGCCGACGGTGACGGCGGCACGCTGCGGGTGCACTACCTGCAAGAGGGAGCCCGCGACGCGCCCGTCGTGCTGCTCATGCACGGCGAGCCGTCTTGGTCGTACCTCTACCGCAAGATGATCCCCATCATCACGGCAGCGGGCCTCCAGGCCGTCGCGCCGGACCTCGTCGGCTTCGGCCGTTCGGACAAGCCCAGCGAGCGGACGGACTACACGTTCGCCCGCCACGTCGAGTGGATGCGCGAGCTGTTCTTCGACCGGCTCGACCTGCACGACGTGACGCTGGTCTGTCAGGACTGGGGCGGGCTGATCGGTTTGCGCCTGGTGGGGGAGCACCCGGACCGCTTCGCGCGGGTGGTGGCGGCCAACACCTTCCTCCCGACCGGCGACACGAACCCCGGCGACGCGTTCTTCGCCTGGCAGCGTTTCTCCCAGGAGGTCGACGTCTTCCCCACCGGCGGGATCGTCCGCGGTGGCTGCATCCAGCCGCTCGGCCCCGGCGTCGAGGCGGCGTATGACGCGCCCTTCCCCGACGAGACCCACAAGGCGGGTGCGCGGCAATTCCCGATGCTGGTGCCGTCGCGGCCCGACGACCCGGCCCATGACGACAACGTGGCGGCGTGGGTCGGGCTCGCCGCCTTCGACCGGCCGTTCCTGTGCGCGTTCAGCGACAGCGACCCGATCACCAAGGGCGCCGACCGCAACCTGAAGGAGAACGTCGCAGGGGCCAAGGGACAGCCCCACACGACCATCGTCGGCGGCGGGCACTTCCTCCAGGAGGATTGCGGCGAGGAGCTGGCGCAGGTGGTGGTGGACTTCTACGGATCGACGTCGTGACGCACGACCACGAGGTCGTCGTGGTCGGTGCCGGCTTCTCGGGCATCGGGATGGCCGCCCGCTTGCGCGAGATGGGCATCGAGGACTTCGTGGTGCTCGACCGGGGCAACGACCTCGGCGGGACCTGGCGTGACAATTCCTATCCGGGGTGCTGCTGCGACGTGCCCTCGAACCTGTACTCCTTCTCGTTCGCGCTCAATCCCGACTGGTCGCGGTCGTTCCCCTCCCAGGGCGAGATCTGGGACTACATGCGCGACTGCGTGGACCGTTTCGGGGTGGGGGAGCACCTGCGCTACGACCACGCCGTCGACGAGGCCCGCTGGGACGAGGCGTCGGAGCGCTGGGTGGTGCAGGCGGCCGGCCAGGACTACCGCGCCCGGGTCCTCATCTGGGCGACCGGCCCGCTGAGCGAGCCGACGGTCCCCGAGTTCCCGGGCCTGTCCGACTTCCGGGGCAAGGTCTTCCACTCGGCGCACTGGGAGCACGGCTACGACTTGAAGGGGAAGCGGGTCTGCGTCGTCGGCACGGGCGCGTCGGCCGTCCAGTTCGTGCCGCAGATCGCGCCGGAGGTCGAATACCTCTACCTCCATCAGCGCACGCCACCGTGGATCGTGCCGCGGCGCGACCGGCCGGTATCGGGCCTGCGCCGCGCGCTGTACCGCAAGGTGCCCGCCCTCCAGCGGGTGTCGCGCCTGCGCATCTACGCCATCTTCGAGTCTCTCCTCGGCGTCTTCGTCGGGCGCGGGGAGCGGCGCAAGGCGGCGGTGCGCAAGACAGCGCTCGACCACCTGGCCAAGCAGGTGCCCGACGAGGCGCTGCGGCGCGTGCTCACACCGGACTACGAGCCGGGGTGCAAGCGCATGTTGCTCTCCGACGACTACTACCCCGCCCTCATGCGTCCCAACGTCGAGGTCGTGGACTCGCCGGTGGCGTCTTTCACGGCGCACGAGGTGGTCGGGCAGGACGGCATCGCACGGCCGATCGACGTCGTGATCATGGGGACGGGGTTCGAGGCCGCGGAGCCGCCCTACGCGGAGCACATCGTGGGGCGCGAGGGCGTGCGGCTCTCCGAGCTGTGGAAGGCCAACGGCGTCGAGGCCTACGCGGGGTCGACGGTCGCCGGGTTCCCCAACCTGTTCTTGATGATCGGGCCCAACGCGACGCTGGCCCACAACTCGATGATCTACATGATCGAGTCGCACATCAACTACATCGCGAGCGCCCTCGCCTTCATGGCGCACCCGGGCGTGCACACGGTCGAGGTACGGCCGTCGGTGCAGCAGCGCTACAACGCGTGGCTGCAGAAGCGCCTGGAGCACTCGGTCTGGACCGAGGGCGGCTGCGGCAGCTGGTACCTCGACCATCGCGGCCGCAACACGACGCTGTGGCCCGACCACACCTGGAAGTTCCGCCGGCTGACCCGGCGCTTTCACCCGGGGGAGTACACCGTCCGCGCGTAGGCCCGCAGCGCGAGCGCGACGAGCACGGCGGCGAACAGCGCCAGCACGCCGACCTCGGGGAGCACCGCCGCCAGCCCGACGTGGTCGTAGATGAGCTTCACGAAGGCGTCCATCGCCCAGGCCTGGGGCACGACGTGCCCGACGGCGCGCACCACGGGCCCGACGACGTCGAGGGGGTACATGCAGCCGCCGAGCATGCCGCAGACGATCCCGAGCACCACGGCGAGCGAGATGGCCTGCTCCTCGCTGCGTGACCGCATGCTCACCAGCGCCGCGGCGCCGGCGTAGGCGAGCGAGAGCGTGGCGAGCACGAGGAACACGCCGGCGGGGTTGCCCCAGTGCACGCCGAAGATCAGCCGCCCGACCAGCAGAAGCCCGGCACTCTGCGCCGCCGCCACGCACAGGCTGGTCGCCACCATGGCTGCGATGACCGCGCGCGGGCGCACCGGCGCGGCGGCGAGGCGGCGCATCATCCCGATGCGGCGCGTCTCGACCACGCCCGAGGCCAGGAGCAGGACGGTGATGCCGAGAAAGAGCACGGTGTCGGCCGGCGCGACATAGGAGAAGGGGCTGAGCGCGGCGGGGACGTCGGTGTGCGCCAGCGTCGTGTCGGTCACCGTCGTGTGCGTGCCCTCGGCCGCCATCAGGTCGAGCAGCGCCACGACGTCGGTGCGCGCCTGCACCGCGCTCGTGCTCGCCGACTCGCTCACGAAGTCGACGCGCTGGGACCCTGCCCCCGACGGCAGCGTGACGAGGCCGGCCACGACCCGGCCGCGCAGGATGTCGTCGCTCAGCTGGCTGCGGTCCGGCTCGATGCGGACCTTCATGTCGTCGGTGTGCTCGACGAGCTGGAGGAGGCGGGGCGACGGATGGACCAGCCCGACCGGCTCCTTCGGGCTGCCGGCGAGGAGCCCGGTGACCAAGATGAACAGCACCGGGAATATGGTGGCGACGAAGAGGTAGCGCCGGTCGCCGACGGCGCGGCGCAGGTTGACGCGGACGATCGGGATCACGGGGTCACCATCCTGCGCACGCGCACCATGGCCAGCCCGCCGGTGACGATGGCGATGAGGCACAGCACGAGGAAGGGCCCGACGACGGCGGAGGCGGGGTCGCCGAGGAGGGCGAGACGGCCGAAGCCGACGAGCGACCACCCGTTGGGCGTGCCGAGGCTGAGGATCTGGAGCGCCTCGGGCAGGGCGCCGGGCGGGAGCAGGTTGCCCCCGAGCAGGGCGAGCACGAGCCCGACGACCAGGGAGGCGGCGAAGGCCTCCTGGGGTGTGCGGGCGAACGACGTCAAGAACGCGCCGAGCCCGCACATGGCCGCCGTCGCGCCCACGCACATGAGGAACACCCCGAGCGGGTTGCCCCAGTCGGCGCCGAAGACCCCCACCGTCACGCCCCACACGATGAGGATCGAGCTGAGCCCGGTCAGGGCGATGGCGAGCAGCTTGCCCCAGACGATGGTGCTCGGCCGGATGGGCGCCGCGGCGAGGCGCGCCAGCGTGCCGGTGGCCCGCTCCATGAGGAGCGAGCGCATGCCGAGGCCGCTCCCGATGAAGAGGAACACCACGGCGATCGACGGCGCGAAGTAATTCAGCACGGCCTTCCCGCCGTTGCCGAGGGTGTCGGCCGAGACGGAGAGGGCCGCCGCGTCGGTGGCCGTCCCGCGTTCCAGGCGGCCGGCGTACATCCTGCTGGCCAGCCCGGCCGCCAACGACTCGGCCATCTCCTGGCCGATCACCGCGTTGGCGCGGTCGACGATGTCGAAGCCCGGCGAGGGCGTCGCGCCGGGCGCCACCATCGGGACGAGGAGGTTGGAGAGGCTCTTGCGCGTGCGCGAGATCACCACGCCGCCGTCGAGCGAGCCGTCGGCGACGGCCTGCTTGAGCACCGACTCGTCGCGGTAGATGTGCACGGTGACGTTGTCGGGGAGCTGGCTCGCGTGCTCGCCGGCGCGGACGAGCCCGGCCGTCGCGCCGGTGACCCCGATCGGCAGCGGCCCGGTTCCCGCGTTGCCGGCGAACGCGAACCCGAGCACGGCCGCGATGGCGAGCGGGGCGACGAGGCACGTGATGACCGCGGAACGGTCACGGACCCGGCGGCGCAATTCGTTGAAGGTGATGGCGGCGATCAGGCGACGCGCTCCTCGCCACCTCGACGTGCCCGCACGGCCGAGAAACTACCTTTGGCCCCGGTGAGCGCGTCGGAGCCCCTCGATCCCGTCGAGATCGTCGACGTCATCGTCGACTGCGTGGACGTCGAGCTGGTGGCGGCGTTCTGGAGCGCGCTGCTCGGACGGCCGGTCGGGGGCCGCAAGGGTCCCTACGTCTGGCTGGACCGCAGCGGCGGCGCCCTGGGCATGGGATTCCAGCGCGCCGGCGGGGACAAGGCGGGCAAGAACCGCGTCCACGTCGACGTATCCGGCCCCGACGTGCGTGCCGTCGAGGCGCGCGTCGTCGCGCTGGGCGGTTCGCGTGCCGCTGGATACGACGACGGCGGGTTCCTCGTCATGGCCGATCCCGAGGGGAACGAGTTCTGCATCGTCCCCGGCGGATCGGTGCGCATGGACGACGCGGGACGTGCGCACTACCTCGACCCACCCGACGACACCCACGCCTGAGGAACGCCCCGCCCACCCGTTCCGCGCGGCCGGCGCATGTGCGGCTCGCCGCTCCTGAATGCGATGCTCTCGGGCACGCACACAGCATCGGGGGTTTGGCGTGGCACGTATCGAGTTCCAGGGGAAGATCGGCAACGACTGGCGCGACTCGGAGCCGTGGTGGCCGCCGCCGCCCGCCCCGCCGGACGGCGCGCCCAACGTCGTGCTCATCGTGCTCGACGACGTCGGGTTCGCCCAGCTCGGCTGTTACGGGTCCGACATCGAGACCCCGAACATCGACGCCCTGGCCGCCGAGGGCGTCCGCCTGACCAACTTCCACACCACTGCGTTGTGCTCGCCGACGAGGGCCTGCCTGCTCACGGGGCGCAACCACCACCGCAGCGGCATGGGCCGCGTGGCCGACCTGGCGAGCGGGTATCCGGGCTATTGGGGCCGGCCGCCGCGCGAGAACGGGTTCGTCTCCGAGATCCTCCAGGCCACCGGGTACGCCACCTACGCCGTCGGCAAGTGGCACCTCAGCCCCGAGGGCGAGACCAACATGGCGAACTCGCGCGCCACCTGGCCGCTCGGACGCGGCTTCGACCGCTGGTACGGCTTCCACGGCGGTGAGACCCACCAGTTCGTGCCGGCGCTCTACCACGACAACCACGCGGTCCGCCCGCCGCGCACCGTCGAGGAGGGCTACCACCTGAGCGCCGACCTGGCCGACCGGGCGATCGAGTTCCTGGCCGACCTGCGCGCCGTCGACGACCAGCTGCCCTTCTTCTTGTACTTCGCGACCGGCGCCTGCCACTCGCCCCACCACGCGCCGGCCGAGTGGATCGAGCGCTACAAGGGCCACTTCGCCAAGGGCTGGGACGCCTGGCGCGAGGAGACCTTCGCCCGCCAGCTGGCCATGGGGGTGGTCCCCGAAGGCACCGTCCTCACGCCCCGGCCGCCGTGGGTGCCGAGCTGGGACAGCCTCGGCGAGCGCGAGCGCACCCTCGCCGAGCGCTTCATGGAGTGCTTCGCCGCGTTCTTGTCCTACACCGACGAGCAGATCGGCCGGCTGCTGGCGTTCGTCGACGAGCTGGGCGACGCCGACAACACTGTCGTGCTGCTGGTGTCGGACAACGGCGCCAGCTCGGAGGGCGGCAAGGAGGGCACCATCAACGAGGGGCGCATGTCGAACTTCGAGGGCGCGGGGGTGGGGGAGATGTACCGGCGCATCGACGAGATCGGCGGGCCGCTCAGCCACAACAACTACCCGTGGGGCTGGACGATGGCGGGCAACACGCCGTTCAAGCGCTGGAAACGCGAGGTCCACGAGGGCGGCGTCGCCGACCCCTGCATCGTGCGCGTGCCGCCCGGCATGCGCGGCGCGCCGGCCGGTGGCGTGCGCCGGCAGTTCGCTCACGCCGTCGACATCACGCCCACCGTGCTCGAGCTGGCGGGCGTCGCGCCGCCGGCCGAGATCGACGGGATCGAGCAGTCGCACCTCGACGGCACGAGCTTCGCCTACGTGCTGGGCGCAGGAGGGGAGCACGAAGCAGGGCGGCACCTCACCCAGCACTTCGAGATGCTCGGGTCGCGCGCCATCTACCACGACGGGTGGAAGGCGGTGACCTATCACCCCGTCGGCCCCATCTACGACGACGGTCTGCGGTCCAACGCGCCGTGGGACGACGACATCTGGGAGCTCTACCACGTGGCCGAGGACGTGTCCGAGTCACGCGACCGCGCCGCCGAGTTCCCCGACAAGCTGGCCGAGCTCGTCGCGTTGTGGTGGGAGGAGGCCCGGCGCAACGACGTGCTGCCGCTCGACAACCGCGTCCTCGAGGTCATCGCGCACAAGCACGACCACCGTCGCTACCAAGACACCTATCGCTACTTCCAAGGCGGGTCGCCGGTCCCCGAATGGGTGGCGGTCGACGTGCGCAACCGCTCCCACGACATCGCCGTCTCGCTCGACGTCCCGGCGGGCAGCGAGCCGGTGGGCACGCTGCTCGCGCTCGGGTGCGCCCTCGGCGGCTGGTCGCTCCACGTGCTGGGCGGCCGGCTGCGCTACGTGCACAACCTCCACGGCCAGCGTCTCTACGAGGTGCGCGCGGAGGTGGACCTCGGCCCGGGGCGCCACGAGATCGAGTTCCGCTTCGACAAGGACGAGCTGCTCGGCGGGCGCGCCACGCTCGTCCAAGACGGCGTCGTGGTCGGGACGGGCGAGGTGGAGCGCTTCACCCCGGTCGCCTTCAACGAGGTCATGGTCGGGCTGACCTGCGGGTACGAGTGGGGTCCCTCGGTGGGCGGTGACTACGACGCCCCGTTCGCCTTCAACGGCACGATCGTGCGGGCCGAGGTCCGGCCCACCGGACCGGTCGTGCGGGACCCGGTCGCCGAGGTGGCCGCGATCCTCGCCTCGCAGTGAGAGCGCAGCGGGCAACGCGCAACGAGGAGTGAGGAGGGGACATGGCCCAGTGCACCATCGTCGAGTTCGAGTGGGGTGACACCGGCGCGCGCGCCCGCTTCGAGGCTGCCGTGGCGGCCGCGTCCGACGGAACCGTGACGCCCGAGGGCCGGCTCGCGCGCATCGTCGGGATCGACGAGCGTGGCGCGCGCGTGGTCGAGGTCTGGGCCACGGCGGCCGACGCCCAGCGGTTCGCCGAGGCCACGGCGCCCGCGCTGGCCGACGTCGGGATGCCGGCGCCGTCGCGCGTCGAGAGCTTCGAGGTGACCCACTACGACGTGGCCTGACCGCTGACCGCAGCCGGCGAGCCCGCCCGGCCGGCCTGCCGCCGGCTACTCGAAGGTGGGCCGCTGGTCCCGCGTGCGCTTCAGCTCGTAGAAGCCCTCGGTCCCCGTGCACAGCAGCACGCCGTCCCAGAGACGCCCGGCCGCCTCGCCCTTGGGCGCGGGCGTCACGACGGGGCCGAAGATGGCCTTGCCGTTGTAGTGGATGACGGGTGTGCCGACGTCGTCGCCGACGGGTTCCATCCCGGCGTAGTGCGACGCCGCCAGCGCCTCGTCGTAGTCCTCGGACCGCGCGGCGTCGGCCAGCGAGGCGGGCAGGCCGAGCTCGTCGAGCGCCTCGGCCACGATCTTCTCGCCCTCGCCTTCCTGGCGCCCGCGCCCCTCGATGTGGATGCGCGTCCCCAGTGCCGTATAGAGCGGCAGGAGGATCTCGCTGCCGCGGAGCTGCTCGGCCGCGATGCACACGCGCACCGGGCCCTTGGCCCGCGCCATGCGCTCCTTGTACTTCTCGTCGAGCTCCGCCCGCCCGGCGTTGAGGATGGCGAGCGACATCACGTGCCAGCGGGTGTGGATGTCGCGCACGGTCTCGACCTCGAGCATCCAGCGCGAGGTGATCCAGGCCCAGGGGCAGAGGGGGTCGAACCAGAAGTCCGCCGTGTCCTTGTCACCAACGCCGGCCCCGGCGCCGGCCGCGGCCTTGCCCGTCGCCTTCGCGGGGCTCACGGGATCCCCCCGTCCACGCGCAGGGTGGCGCCGGTGGTGAAGGACGACGCATCGGACGCGAAGTAGAGCGCGGCGCCGACGATCTCGGGGGGCTCGCCGGCCCGGCCCAGCGCATGGCGGGGCATGCCGTGCTCGCGCGCCGCCGGCCCCCACGAGTTCTCGGCGATGTCGGTGAGGAACGGCCCGGCCATGATCGTGTTGACCCGCACGCTCGGGCCGAACGCCTTGGCGAAGCCCTCGGTCAAGGTGTTGAGGCCTGACTTCGCCGCGTCGTAGGGGAGCATGTCGGGGGCGGGGCGCAACGAGCCCGTGGTCGAGACGTTGATGATGGAGCCGCCGTCGCCGGCCACCATGCGCGTGCCGACGAGGCTCGTGAGGCGGAAGGGCCCCTTGAGGTTCACGGCGATCACCTTGTCCCACAGGTCCTCGGTCACCGCCGTCACGTCGCCGCCGTAGAGGGGCGACATCCCCGCGTTGTTCACGAGCACGTCGACGTGGCCGAAGGTGCCGTAGGCCTCCTCGACCAGCCCCTCGATCTCGTCCCAGTGCCCGACGTGGAAGGAGACCGGCAGGGCGCGCCGCCCCATGGCCTCGACGTCGGCCGCCACCTCCTTGCAGTTGTCGAGCTTGCGGCTGGCGATCACCACGTCGGCGCCCGCCTCGGCGAAGCCGAGCACCATGGCGCGCCCGAGGCCGCGGCTGCCGCCGGTGACGAGCGCCACCTTGCCCGCGAGCACGCCGTCCTCAGCCATGCGAGCCGACCGAACCCGCCGAAGCGACCGAATCCACCATGGACCGGGAACCTATCGGGAGCGCAGCAGGGCTGCGACCGCGTGGGTGACGGCCTTGGCCATGCCGATGTGCAGCGCCTCGTTGGGCCCGTGCGCGTTCGAGTGCGGGCCGAGCACCCCCGTGGCGACGAACTGGGTGCCCGGGAAGCCGCGCTGGAGGTCGGCCAAGAACGGGATCGAGCCGCCCTCGCCGACGGCGCCGGGGGCGCGGCCGAATCGTTCGGTCGAGACCTGGTCCAGCGTGGCGGCCACGGCGGGGTCGAGCGGCGGGGCGATCCAGCCCTGGGCGACGCCGCCGACGTCGATGGTGACGTGCGCGCCCTCGTCGGTACGCAGGGCCGAGATCAGGGCGTCGCACGCCCGCTGCGCGTCGACGTCGGGGGGCAGGCGGACCGCCAGTTTGAGCGTCGTGAAGGGGCGGAGCACGTTGCCCGCCTCGAGCGGCGCGGGCAGGCCGTCGGCGCCGACGACCTCGAGGGCGGCGCCCCAGGTGCGCGCGGCGAGGCGGTCGGCCGGGTCGTCGGCGAGGAGGCGCAGGCCGTCGACGACCGGGGCCGCCGTGCCGGGGAACTCCGCCGCGAGCACCTCGAGGTTGGCCCGGTGGGCGGCGGGTATCCCCGCCCCGCGCAGCTCCGGCAGGAGGATGCGGCCGGTCGCCTCGTCCTCGATCGCGGAGAGCATCCGGCGCAAGATGCGGAACGACGACGGCACGACACCGCCGCCTTGCCCGCTGTGGATGCCCTCGGTCAGCACCTCGACGGTGACCGTGACGATGAGCATGCCGCGCAACGACGTCGTCAGCCAGAGCCGGTCGTAGCTGAGGCCGCCCGAATCGAGGCAGACGACGAGGCGGGGACGGCCGATGCGCGCCTCGAGGTGCCCGAGGTAGGCCAAGAGGTCGGGGCTGCCGCTCTCCTCGCTCGCCTCGATGAGGACGAGGACGCGGCCCTGGCCGCCGCCCGCCGCCGCCAGGCCCGTCACGGCGGCGAACGTCGAGTACCCGTCGTCGGCCGTGCCGCGCCCGTAGAGGATGTCGCCCTCGCGCACCGGCTCGTAGGGCCCGAGCCCGGAACGCCATTCGCCGAGCGGGGGCTGCTTGTCCATGTGGCCGTACACCACGACGGGGTCGCCGCTGCCGCCGTTGTCGATCAGGAGCAGCGGCGTGCGCCCCGGGAGCGTGACGATCTCGGTGCTGAGCGCGAGGCCCTGCGCGCGCACCCAGGTCTCCAAGAGCTGGGCGGCCTCGGTGAGCGCGCCGCGGGCCTCCCAGTCGGGGTCGAACGCGGGGGAGAGGCAGGGGATGCGCGTGTACTCGCTCAGCGCGGGGAGGACGCGCTCCTCCCAGGCGGCGTCGATCCAGGCCGCGTCGATGCCGCTCGGGCTCGTCCCGCCCGCGCCGGTCCCGCCGGCCCTCACAATCGGCTCACGAGTCACTCACGAGCGGCTCACGATTCGGTCAGCGCGGCGAGGTTCGCGAGCGACTTCTCCATGGCGCCGGCCGTCTGGGTGCCGACGGGCCCGTGGCGGAGCAAGAAGCGCTGCTTGTCCTGGCGGATGTCCCACGTCTCGGTCACCTTGGTGCCGCCGGGCGCGTCCTCGAGCTGGTAGCGCCAGATGCGCCCGCCGATGACCTTGCCGAGCGGCCCCGCGAGAACCGTCTGCCAGGCGATGCTGCGGTCGGGGTCGTACTCGATGACGGTGTTGACCATCGAGTACGGCACGCCGAGCTTCATCGACATGCCGAAGGTCGAGCCGAGCGAGAGCTGGTGCGGCGTGTCGGGCTTCGCCTTGACGACCGAGCCCGACCCGTCGATCTCGGGATGGCGGTTCGCGTCGGAGATGACGGCGAAGATCGAGCCGGCGGGGGCATTGATGACCCGCTCGACGCTGACGACGGTCCCTTCCGCGTTGCGCTCCATGATGCGACCTCTGCTTTCGTGCCGGCCTGCCCGGCGGCCCGTCCGGCGCTCTGCCCGGCGGGCTGCCGCAGGAGACTACGACGCCCGCCCGGCCGGGGCCCGGCTTTGGGGGCCTAGATGGCGTGGGCGACCAGGTCGCTCAGCTGCACCCACTCGAGCGTGGCGGCGTGGGTCGCGGCGAGCACGACCGGCGGTGCCACCCCGGCCTCGAAGGCCTGTTGCCAGCGCGACGCGCACAGGCACCACTGGTCACCCGGCTTGAGACCGCTGAAGCCGAACTCGGGGTGCGGGGTCGACAGGTCGTTGCCGACCGACGCCGAGTAGGCCAAGAACTCCTCGGTCACCCGGGTGCACACCGTGTGGACGCCGACGTCCTCGGCGCCGGTGTTGCAGCACCCGTCGCGGTAGAAGCCGGTCAGGGGATCGAGGTTGCACGGTTCGAGCTCGTCGCCGAGGACGTTCTGGGCCATGTCCCATTTGAGCACGGTTGCCCCGGGGTTCCGGCGCGCGCACCGCGCGTCGGCGGCGCGTCAGGGCGAGGCGAGCGGTGTGCCCTCGTAGCGGTCGATCCAGGTGAAGGCGCTGACCGGCGCGCGTCGCAACCGGGTCGGTTGGGAGACCGGGCGGCCGAGGACGACGAGCGCGGCGACGGCGACCCTGTCGGGGATGCCGAAGAGCGCGCGCAGCGCAGCCTCGTGGCGGATGGCGACGGTGGTCGTCACGCCGCCCAGCCCCTCGGCCCGGGCCGCCAGCAGGAGGCTCCACACGAAGGGGTAGATGGAGGCGCCGCCCACGAGCGTGTAGCGCGGCAGGTCGCGGTCGACACTGGCGAGCGCCGCGAGGTCGGCCAGCACGAGGAGCAACGCCGGGGCGGTCTCGAGCGTCTCGGCGAACCCGGGCGACGCGGCGCCGGCCGCGGCGAACTCCGGCGCGTGGGCCGCCGCCCGCGCTTCGGCGGCCCGGTCGGTCACCGCAGCCCACGGCACGAGGCCGGCCGACCCGATCGCGAGGTACTCGTACCAGCCCTCGAGATAGATGTCGCGCAGCGCGGCGCGGGCGGCCGGGTCCTTGACGACGATGACGCGCCAGCCCTGCCGGTTGCCGCCGCTCGGGGCGAAGCGGGCGGTGTCGAGCAGGCGGGCCAGGACCTCGTCGGGAACCGGCTCGGGGTGGAACTGGCGCGCAGCGCCGGTGCTGCGCAGCGTCGCGACGAGATCGAGGTCCACGAGTTGCCCACCGTAGCGGTCAGTGGTCAAGTGTGGGCCGTGACGGAGCGTGCCGACGACCCCTACCGCTCCAGACGGGATCGGCTCCGCACCGTGGCGATGCTCCCGCTGGTCGTCTCGCCGATGGCGGGCGGTGTCTCGACCCCGGAGTTGGTGATCGGCGCGTGCGCGGCCGGCGCGTGCGGGTTCGTGGCCGGGGGCTACAAACGCGCTGACGCGCTGGACAGCGAAATTGCCGCAGTGCGCGCCGCGGGCGTCACGGCGTTCGGCGTGAACATCTTCGTCCCCGGGAAGCCGACTGCAGTGCCTGACGCGACCGCCGCCTACGTCACGTCCCTCGAACCCGACGCGCGCGCCCTCGGGGCCACCCTCGGCGACGCGGTCTGGGACGACGACGACTACGACGCCAAGCTCGAGGTACTCACGGCGTCGGCGCCGCCGGTCGTGAGCTTCACCTTCGGCATCCCCGCGCCCGAGGTCGTGCGCTCGCTCCAGGCCGCGGGGACGCTGGTCCTGTGCTCGGTCACCACCCCGGAGGAGGCGCTCGAGGCGCTGCGCGTGGACCCCGACGGGCTGTGCCTCCAGGGGGTCGAGGCGGGCGCGCACCGCGCCAGCCTCGTCAACGACAACCGCCCGGACCAGGACCGGTCGTTGCGGCCGCTGCTCGCTGCCGTGCGCCGGCGCTCGCTGGTCCCGCTCGTGGCGGCCGGCGGGGTGATGGGCCCCGACGACGTGGCCGACCTGCTCGCCCGCGGCGCCACCTTGGTGCAGGCCGGGACCGCCTTCCTCCGCTGTCCCGAGAGCGGCGCCCACCCGCGCTACAAGGCCGCCTTGTCGGACCCGTCCACCGTCACCCAGGCGGGCATGCCGGGCGCCAGCAACTGGACGACGATCACGCGCGCGTTCAGCGGCCGGCGGGCGCGCGCCCTGGCCAACATCATGGTGCGCCAGCACGAGGGCGCGCCGGCGGCCTACCCCGAGATCAACAACGCGACCGCCCCGCTGCGCGCGGCGGCCGCACAGGCGGGCGACGCCGCGCACATGAGCCTCTACGCCGGGACCGGCTTCCACGCCGCGACGTCGCGGCCCGTCGGCGACGTCGTGAAGTGGCTGGCGTCGGCCGTCCGGCCGTGAGGCGGCGGCGCGAGACCAAGACCATCGAGTTCTGGCCACCCGAGCTGGCCGACGTGCCCGCCGCGCTGGCGTCGCTGCGCCAGGCCGGGAGCGGCTGGGTCAACCTGCTCCCCGGCGTCGACGAGGAGGCCGCCGAGCCCGAGCCCGCCGCCGGCCTCTTCGCGTTCTTCGGCAACCGGGCCCCGCCCGTCTCGATGGCGACGCTGATGCCCGCCGCGAAGGAGCGTCGCGACCAGGAGGGCGTGACCGTCGGGATCATGCACCCGACCGGCGGCAAGGCCGTCGCACGCCTCGCCGAGGCCGGCGTCACGATCCCCGACGGCTGGATGGTGCAGCAGGACCATGCACGCCGCGGCCTGCTCGTGCGCACAACGCCCGCGGCGACGGAGGCCGACATCATCGAGTGGAGCGTGCGCGCCGGCACCGAGTTGTGCCGCACCGACATGACCGGCCAGTGGCGCGCCGTCGTCTACCTCCCGGCGTGACCAGGTGACTGGGTGACTGGGTGCCTGGTCACCGGGTGATCGGATGAGCACCGGGGGCACGCGTGACGCCGCCGCACTGCGCGACGGGCTGGCGCGCTGGGTGGCCGCGCACCCCGGCCTCGTGCCGGTCCCGGACCTGCGCGCGGACGCCGGCGCGGGCGGTCCGGCGCCAGCACCGGCACCCGAGGTCGTCGGGGTGCGCCACGCGGAGGGCGGCATGGCCAACGAGACCGTCGTCGTCGAGACCGGGCCGGCTCCCGGGGGGTTCGTGGTGCGCCTCCCGCCGCTCGAGCCCACGTTCCCCGACTACGAGCTGGCGCCGCAGGCGCTCGTGCAGAACGCGGTGGCCGCTGCGGGCGTGCCGGCGCCGTCCCCGGCTGTCGTGGTCGACGACGAGCGCTGGATCGGCTCGCCCTTCCTCGCCATGCCGCTGCTGGCGGGCGACATCCCCGGCCCGGCGCCGGCCTTCGACCCCTATGTCGACGCGGCGGGCCCGGTGGGCCAGCGGCTCCTGGCCGACGGCCTGCTCGACACCGTGGCCGCGGTCCACGCCGTGCCCTGGCAGCCCGCCGGACTCGGCGACGTCCTTTCTGGGCCGCGGCTGCACGACGCGGTCGAGCGGTGGGCGGCGTACGTGGCGTGGGCGTCCGACGGTGCGCCGCTCCCGGCGCTCAGTGCGGCGCTCGACTGGTGCGAACGTCACGTCCCGGCAGAGCGCGAGCCCGTGCTGCTGTGGGGCGACGTCCGCCTGGGGAACCTCGTGCTCGACGGCGAGCGGCGCGTGACCGGCGTCCTCGACTGGGACCTGGCCTCGATCGGCCCGCGCGAGATGGATCTCGGCTGGCACCTCGGCCTCGAGTTCATGATGGAGACCCTGTTCGGCCGGCGCGTGCCCGGCTTCCCCGGCCCTGCCGACGCGCTCGGCCGTTACGAGCGGTTGACTGGGTACGAGGCGCGGGACATGGCCTGGCACGAAGTCTTCGCGCTGGTCCGCGCGCTGGCGATCAACGACCGCCACCAGCGCATCGCCGGCGACCCGCGCCGCACCGAGAACCCGATGGGGCCGGTCCTCCTGGCGCGTCTCGAGTCCGCCGCCGACGAGAGCTGACCGGCCGCACCGCCGGGCCGCGCCGCGCCCTGCGCGTCCGAAGCGCTTGTGCGCCGCCTCAGCCGTCGAGGAGGGAGAAGCCCATGACGCCCGCCTTGGCCACCTCGTAGCAGAGCGTGTCGTAGGGCTCGACCAGGCCGTAGGTGACCTCGCCGTCGCAGCTGACGCGGCAGTGGTGCTGGTCCTGGCCGGCCAGGCGGCTGCGCACGGCGGGGTCGGTCACGTCGAACGTCTCGGCGTGCACGACGACCTCGTCACCATGCGCCACCGCCATGCCGTGCCACAGGTCGCCGTCGGGCGTGCCGCCGTTGGGCCCGCCGTACATCCCGCAGCGCAAGAACGCGATCTGGTTGCCCAGGCGCTCGAACGCCATCGTCTTGACCGTGCCGTCGGCGAAGACCAGGTCGACCTCCCCGCTCACGAGCAGATTCGTGTCGGGCTCGAAGCGCATCCGGTGCACGCGCCGGGCCAACGTGGCGCTGCGCTTGCGCGCGTCGCCGAGGTTGTAGAGGACGTGGTCACCCCAGATGCCGAAGTCCTCGAACTCGACCCACTCGCCGCTGTGGGGGTGCTGCATGCCCATGTACCGTCCCGGGCCGCCGACACCGTCGCGGGTGCCCCAGTGATGGTCGCGCGTCCCGAGGTACGTGTCGGTCCCGAGGGTGAAGCGCTCGCCGTCCACCTCCACCCAGCCCTCCTGGCGGCCGAAGCCGTCGTAGCCGGCGATGGGGCTCATGGCCCGTCCACCGACGATCACGCCTGCGCCCAGTTGGCGGAACACGGGGCGCTTGGTGTCGATCCAGGTGACGTCGTAGCCGACGTCGCGACCGGTGGCGCGCCGCACCTCGTCGCGGTCGAGCCGGAGGCGCCAGCGGCGGAAGGGCTCGACGACCTCGAAGTCGAACGGGCCGAGCGTCATGTCCATGCGGTCGGTGCCGAGCGCGCGGTGCGCCCGGACGGTGGTGTGGCTGCCGCGCACGTTCACGATGGCGAACGCCTCAGCCGTGCCGAGGTTCGGGTAGAACGCGAGCCCGATCACGACGAGAAGCTCGCCGACCTTGTCCTCACAGGTGAACCACACCCGTTCGTATGCCTGCGCGTCGGGCGTCCACATCACCCGGATCGGATACGGCGCATTGTGCACGAGGAACTCGTCGAGCCCGCTCATGGGCGCGTGCTCGGGCGACGCCGGGTACGGCGACGACGAGGGCGTCGACGACGTCACGGGGCAACGAGCCTGTCGGAGCGGGTTCGCATCGCGCTGCACAGTACGCTCGCAGCGTGGCCGGGGACCAGCAGACGAGTCTCCTCGAGCGCGGGGAGGGCATCGACCCGACGGACGCGGCCTTCTTCGCGCGACCTGACTACTACGACGTCCTGGCGCACCTGCGCGCGGAGACGCCGGTGTTCGAGTGCGCGCCCGGCTTCTGGGTGCTCAGCCGGTACGGGGACATCCGCGACCTGAGCCGCGATCCCGAACGCTTCTGCTCGGGCCGGGGTGCGCTGGTCAACGACCCGCTGCGCTCGGCCACGGCGCCGATGGCCGCGCCCTCGATCCTGCACATGGACCCCCCGGAGCACGCCGACTTCCGGCGGCTCGTGAACCGGCGCTTCTCGCCCCGCGCGCTCACCGGCCTGACCGAGTCCATCCGCGCCAGCGCCAGGCGCCTGGTCGAGGGGGTCGCGGCGCGCGAGGAGATCGACTTCGTGTCCGAGCTGGCGGCGCCGTTCCCGCTCATTGTGATCGCCGAGCTGCTCGGCATCGACGAGGCGGACCGCGAGAACTTCCGGCGGTGGTCCGACGCGGCCATCGAGTCGCCGGACCTGCCGCCGGCGGAGACGGCGACGGCGCTCGGGGAGCTCTCGACTTTCATCGTCGAGCACATCCGGGCCAAGCGGGAGCACCCCGGGGAGGACCTGGTGTCGCTCCTGGTGGGGAGCGAGGTCGGTGGCTGCCCGTTGAGCAAGGAGGAGCTCTTCATGTTCCTCCTGACCCTGCTCGTCGCCGGCAACGAGACGACGCGTACCCTCCTGTCGGGTTCCGCGTTGGTGCTCGACGAACACCCTGGCCAACGTGCGCTGCTCGCGGACGACCCGTCGCTGCTCGCGGGCGCGGTCGAAGAGTGCCTGCGCTGGGTCACCCCGGTGCACGCGTTCTGCCGCACCGCGACCGAGGACGCCGTGGTGGCCGGGACGCCGGTGCGCGCGGGCGACTACCTCTGCATGCTGTACGCCTCGGCCAATCGCGACGAGCGGATCTTCGGTGACGACGCGTCAGTCTTCGACGTTCGCCGGGCGGTCAACCCCGTCCATCTCGCGTTCGGCTTCGGCGAGCACGTGTGCCTCGGCGCCAGCCTCGCCCGCGCGGAGGCGCGGATCTTCTTCGAGGAGTTACTGGCGCGCTACCCGCGTTACGCGGTGACCGGGGCTGCCGAGCGGGTGCGCTCGACCACCGTGGCCGGCATCCGCTCGCTGCCCGTCGTCCTCGCGGCGGACTGAGCCCCCGTCTCGCCCGGCTCCATACCGGCGCCCGCGAGCACGGCCTCGCGCAGCTCGCCGAGGAGCGCCTCGACGGCGACCGGGTCGGCGCTCAGCCGCAGACGGCCTCCCTGGCGCTCCGAGCGCACCAGTCCGTTCTGGCGCAGGACCTTGACGTGCGTGCTCACGGTGGGCTGGGCGAGGCGGAAGAGCACCGCCAGCTCGCCCACCGTGCTCGGTGCCGTGGCCAGCGAGTGCAAGAGGGCGAGGCGGGTGGGATCGGCCACCGCCTTCAGGCGGCGCGCCACCGACTCGGTCCTGGCGCGTGCCTCGCCGTCGCGTTGGCTCACTCCGGTTCCGAGGACGACCAGCCCGTCGAATTCGAGATACATGGAGGATCCGAAGAAGAGGCACGGGACGAACACCAGCTCGGCCCGACCCGACCCGATGTCCGCCATGAGCGAGGGGACGCGGGCCCGGAGGATGTCACACCCCCTCTGTAGACCTGGGTCCAGTGCATGGTCACGCTCGAACTGAGCCACGACGTGGCGACCGGCCTCTCCCAGGAGCGGCAGGGCCTGTTGCCACATGTCGTTCACGGGCGCCCAGACGTCCTTCAGCAACTGGATGTAGGACGCCACGAGTTCAGGGGACTCCTTGAGCATGCGGAATCGTTCGAGGTACGTGGCCCGGTCTTCGGGGGACTCCGACGGGAGTTCGAGGTCAGCGGGCACCGTCGCGACCGCGCGCTCGATGGCGTCCCACAACGCGTCGGGATCGGTCTCGGCCAGCGCGCCGGCGTGGTGGGCCAGGACTTGCATCTCGGTGAAGCAGGCCTCTTCGGAGCCCTCGCCCCAAAAGCCGCGGACGCAATCCGCGAGGTCCTCCCGGCCGTTGAACATCTCGGCCAGCTGCGGGTACCGGGTTTGCATGGTGGGCCGAGCCGCCACGGAGAGCAGCCAGGACAGATCGCACGCCAGCGAAGGCATGGACCTCACCGACCACGGAGTCCGGCCGGTCGATTCATCCATGAGCATAGGCATGGGCCTATATTAAAATATTCTTGATTAGCTGTCAAACGTCATATAATGTGTCTACTGTTGGGCAGCAGTTGTGAGTGGGAGATGAGCAGATGTTTGGTGACCCCATGATCCAAGTGAGGGCAGCGCAGTCGCAGGCAGAAGCGCGCCGGCGGGATCTCGCCGCCTCGGCTGGGTCGGTGCGTGCGACCCGGCACGTCACCAAGGGCTCGCAGCCGGGTACGGCGCAGCGCTCGGCCGCCGGGCTCCCGGTTCCCGGCGGTCGAGCAGTGCACCGCGCCGTGGCACCCCGGCTGGGCTCGTGGCTGATCTCGTTCGGGACCCGCCTCGGTGGAGCAGCGGTCCGGCCTTCGTGAGGTGACGCTGTTCAGCTGATCCTCAGCTGCGCGGTCAGAAGCCGACCGCGCAGCGCGAGATCGGCAACAGTGACGCATGCCCCCAGCGCGCAACGTCCTGTTCATCACGCTCGACCAATGGCGGGGTGACTGTCTCTCCGCGCTCGGCCATCCGGTTCTCGAGACGCCGACCCTCGACGCGCTGGCGGCGCGCGGCGTCCTTTTCGCCAACCACTGGGCGAACGCCGCTCCGTGCGGGCCGTCGCGGGCGTGCCTCTACACGGGCACGTACCAGCACCGCAATCGGTCGATCCTCAACGGGACGCCCCTCGACGCCCGCTTCACGAACGTCGCGCTGCTCGCCCGCGCCAACGGGTACGACCCTGTGCTCTTCGGCTACACCGACACGTCGGTCGATCCGCGCACGGTGGCGCCGGGTGACCCGAGGCTGCACAGCTACGAGGGGGTCCTTCCGGGCTTCCGCGCGGTGATCGAGGACCCCTGGGAGCAGGGGAGTCCCGCCTGGGGCCGGTGGCTGGCCGCGCACGGCGTCGACGTCCCCGCCAATCCGCACGATCTCTACCAACCGCTCGAAGGGTTCCCTGGCGCGGGGGAGCACGGGTCGACCTGGGCGCCGGCGCGCTTCCCGGCGGAGCTGTCGCAGACCGTGTTCATCCGTGAGGCCGTCGTCGACTGGCTCGAAGCCAACGCGGACGCGCCCTTCTTCATCCATGCCTCGTTCATCCGGCCCCACCCGCCGCGACGCAACCCCCTCGGCTACCACGACCTCTACGCGGCCGAGGCCGTGGGTCCCTTCACCGGCTGCGCCACCCGTGAGGAAGAGGCGGCGATGCACACGCTGGCCGCCGGTGCGGTGCACATGCCGGTCGTCGGCGCGCCCGAGGACGAGCGAGAGCGCCGCCAGCTGCGTGCGACGTACTACGGCGCCCAGCGCGAAGTCGACGACGGACTGGCACCGCTCTTCGAGTACCTCGAACGGAGCGGCCTGGCCGCCTCGACGCTGGTCGTGCTCACGAGCGACCACGGGGAGATGGGCGGCGACCACTGGCTGCTCGAGAAGCTCGGCTACTGGGACGAGAGCTACCACGTGCCGCTGATCGTGGTCGACCCGAGAGCAGAGGCCGATCCCGGGCGCGGGCGCTTCGTCGACGCGGTGACCGAGTCGGTCGACGTCCTGCCGACCATTTGCGAGTTCCTCGGGGTCGACGTCCCCGTCCAGGCCGACGGCTGGCCGCTGTCGCCGTACCTCCGCGGCGAGCCATCTCCCGCGCACTGGCGCGACACGGCACACTTCGAGTGGAGCTTCTCGGATCCGGTGAACCAGCTCTCCGAGCGCGCGTTCGGCGTCCCGATGAGCCACTGCGCCCTCGCCGTCTCGCGCGGACCCCGCTACAAGTACGTCCAGTTCGCCGCCGACGACGCCGCCTTCGCACCCCTGCTCTTCGACCTCGACGACGACCCCGGGCAGACACAGAACCTCCTCGCCTCGGACGGGCCGGCGGTGGCCGAGGTCGCATGGCGGGCGACCCAGGAGCTGCTCCAGTGGCGCATGCGCACGGCCGAACGGACGCTGAGCGGCAGCTTCCTCGACCCCGAACGCGGGCTGGTCGAGGCGCGCGACACCTGGCGCTAGCGACGCGGGCCCCTCTGCGCGACGGGGCGATGTGCGATGCTGCCCCCGGTGCCCGACATGGAAGGCAAGACCGTCGTCGTCACCGGCGCCAACTCGGGGATCGGGCTCGAGACCGCGGCCGAGCTCGCCGCCATGGGTGCCCGCGTGCTCGTGACGGCGCGCAACGCCGACAAGGGCCGGACCGCCGTGGCGGCCGTCACGGCGCGGGCCGGGGGCACGGGCAGCGCCCAGCTCGTCGTCTTCGACCTCGCCGACCTCAGCTCGGTGCGGCGCGGGGCGGACGAGATCCTCGAGCAGGCACCGCGCCTCGACGTCCTCGTCAACAACGCCGGCGTCGTGCGCAGCGTCCGCGCCGAGACGGTCGACGGGAACGAAGCGACGTTCGCCACCAATCACCTCGGCCCGTTCCTCTTGACCAACCTGCTCCTCGGGCGCCTCGAGGCGTCCGCGCCGTCACGCGTCGTGACCGTGGCGTCGACCGCGCACGCGTCGGCCCGCCACGGGATCGCGTTCGACGATCTCCAGTCGGAGCGTCACTACCGCGCCATGCGCGTCTACGGGCAATCGAAGCTCGCCAACATCTTGTTCACCCTCGAACTGGCGCGCCGGCTCGAGGGGACGGGCGTGACCGCGAACTCGCTGCACCCCGGGACCGTGCGGACGGGTTACGGCGCCGACGGTGACGCCCGTGGCTTCCTCTCCTTCGGGATCAAGCTCGCCAGCCCCTTCTTCCTGTCGCCGGCCAAGGGGGCGCGGACGTCGGTCTATCTGGCATCGTCGCCCGAGGTCGACGGCGTGAGCGGGGAGTACTTCGTCAAGTGCAGACCGCGGTCGCCCCGCCGGTGGGCGCAGGATCCCGAGGCGGCGCGGCGGCTGTGGGAGGTCAGCGAGCAGCTGACGGGCCTCGTGCCCGAGACGAGCGGCTGAGGAGGCTGGTGTGCAGTGGAGAAGCTGATGTACCTCGTCTGGCTCGAGCCCGACCGCACCCGGGGCGAGGTGGCAGCCGAGCTGCTCGGCCCGGTGCGCGAGTCGCTCCTGGCGTTGGGGCCGCGGGCGCTGACCCTCGACGTCTGGGACCCGGCGAGCGACATCCCGGCGCCGGTGCCCACGCCCGAGGGCGAGACGCCGCTGCACGGCCTGGTCTCGCTGTGGGTCGACACCGTCGAGGACCGGGAGCCCTTCGAGCGCGCGCTGGCTGCCGCCGCGACACGGCTCGCCGGCTATTCGGTCGTCGAGTCCCTCTACCGTGATTACGGCGGCAACCGGTGGTGCGCGCCCCGCGACTGGCCCGACGGTCAGCGCTCGCCGGGCGTCCTGACCGTGGCGCTCCTCCAGCGGCACCCCGAGCAGTCCTTCGAGGAGTGGGTGCGGCGGTGGCACACGCGGATCTCGCCGATCACCGAATCGATCCAACCGCGCTGTCGCTACGTGCGCAACGCCGTCTTCCGCGCAGTCACCGACGACGCGCCGCCGCTCGGCGGCATCGTGGAGGAGGCGTGGCCGTCACTCGAGCACGTCACCGACCACATGCTGTTCTACTGCGCGGACGGCGACCCGGCGCGGCTGGAGGCCAATGTGAAGCAGATGCTGGAGGAGATCACGGCGTTCGTGGACCTCACCACGTTGCGCAGTGTCACGATGAGCGAATGGATCCTGAAGTCATGACGAACAAGTGGAGCCGCGACGAGTTGGAGCGGGCGCACGAGCACTACAAGAAGACGGCGAACCGCTGCGCGGCGAGCGGGGAGTGGCGCGACTGGGCCGACCTGTTCACCGACGACGCCGTCTACCTCGAGCACACCTTCGGCACCTTCCACGGCCCCGACGAGATCTACGACTGGATCGCGCCCCTCATGGCGGAGTGGCCCAACCGGGCGATGAACTCCTTCCCGCACTCGTGGTGCGTCTGCGACGAGGAACGCGGGTGGTGGATCTGCCGCATCGAGAACCGGATGGAAGACCCCGGGGACGGCTCCGTGCACCAGGCGCACAACATCACCGTCCTGCACTACGCAGGCGACATGCGGTTCTCCTACGAGGAGGACGCGTACAACCCCGCCGCGTTCGGGCCGATGGTGACCGGCTGGCTCGAAGTCTTCAGCGCGCACGGGGGGACACCCCGCTGACGAGGGCTGCCCTGGGTCAGGTCGTCGCGCCGGCAGTGGGGCCGGTGAGCACCCCCGGGGTGAGCCGGGGGAGGCGTGCCCGCCCGTCGCCCCGGAAGAGGCCGAGCGGCGTGATGACGATGGCCGCCAGCAGGGCCACCAGCAAGAGGTCGGTCAGCACGAAGGTGTGCAGCAAGCGCATGTAGATGTTGTGCACCGAGGTCATGCCGACGAAGGCCCAGAACGTGCTGATCACGACCAGGGCAGTGCGCAACCTCCCGACGGCGGCGGGCGCCAGCACGACCACGCCCCACGTGACGTACCAGGCCCACACGATGGGACCGAGGAGGGCCAGCACGAGAAGCGTGAGCCCGAGGCAGCGCACGACACCGTCCTGCGGGGCGCGCATGAGGAGCCGGTAGCCCACGTAGGCGGCGATCAGCAGGCCGAGCACGCTGAACACCGGGCGGGCGTCCATCGTCGAGATCGGGACCTGGAGGACGTGGCTACCGATGGAGACCGCGCGCGCGACGAGGTTGATCGGCGTGATGCCGGTGAAGGACGCGTCCGCCGTGGTCGTCGTGCGGATCCAGCCCCACCCGACGCCCGCAACGAGCGACATCACCTCGAGTGTCGCCAGCGCGATCAACCCGGCCAGCGCCGTCTGTCCGATGCGGCGGCGCGTTGACGCATCGGGCCCGGCCCAGACCCAGCCGAGGAAGAGCACCCCGAGCGCGGCGGGCGATTTCACCCCCATCGCCAGCGCGCACAAGATGATCCCGGGCACGGTGCCCACGCGTTTGGCCACCGCCAGCCCGGCCATCAAGAGGCCGATCATCAGTGCGTCGTTGTGCGCGCCCGCGACCAAGGACAACAAGACGAGCGGTGAGCCGGCGCCGAGCAGGACCGCGTGCGCGGGATCGCGTTTGAGCGACCGGGCCAGCGTCGGCGTGGCGGCCACCATCAAGGCCACGCCGCCCACCTCCAAGAGCCGGAGCAGGACGAGATCGGGCAGCAGCTGGTGGCCCGAGGCCTGGTCGAGCGACCCGTCGGCGGCCAGGAACGTCGGTCCGTACGGCGACTCGGTGCCGGACCACACGGTGTCGGCCATCTCGTTGAACGACGTGCCGCCGAGCACGCTCGGCCCGTAAGCGTACGGATCGATGTGGTGGCTCATCATCTCGCCCTGGGCGGCGTAGGTGTAGACGTCACGGCTGAACAACGGCGGGGCCAGCAGGAGCGGGATCGCCCACACGAAGGCCACGAAGACGACCCGCCGCACCGGGAAGCCCGGGTTGTCGCGCAGGTAGCGGAGGAACCCGAGCCAGACCCGCGTGAGCAGGATGAGCCCGCCGAAGACGAGTGCCAGCGACGCGACCGGGGGCAGCGTGTTGCCGGTGCCGTAGGAGCCGAAAAGGCCGCCCGGCATGCCGAAGTACCACGCGCCGGCCAGGTGGGTCTCGAAGGACTGGCCTCCCATCACTGCGCCAACGAGGATCGCGGCGGTGCCGGCGAACCCCAATCCCGCGGTGCGCGCCACGCTCAGACGTGCCTGCGCGGGCGCGACGGGGACGGCCTCGGGAAGAGGGTCGGATGTGAGGGAGGTGGTGGTTGCGCCCGGGGGGTCGAGCTCCATTGAGGATTCCTTAGTTTCCGTCCCGGGGTCATCCACCGCGGGCGGCTGAATCTTCATCAAACTGCAGTGATTCTGTCACAGCCAGGTTCAGATTTGGGAACCCGAAACCTTCCTTAACAGGATTCTCAGGAAAGTCCCAGCTTAGAGCGGAAAACTCTCGCCGTCACGCGGACGAAATCTGGCTGTCACGGAAACGGAAGGTGTCAGATGCGAGTGCTGATCCTCGGGGGCGACGGGTATCTGGGTTGGCCGACGGCGCTGCACCTGTCCCGGGCGGGCTACGACGTCGGCGTCGCGGACAACTTCGCCCGCCGCGGCTACGACCTCGAAATGGGCGTCGACTCGCTCGTCCCGATCGCACCCCTGCACCGTCGCGTCGAGCGGTGGGAGGAGGTGTCGGGCAAGCGCCTCGACGTCTTCGTCGGCGACCTGACCGAGGAGCAGTTCGTCTACGACATGGTCGGCAGCTTCCACCCCGACGCCATCGTCCACTTCGCCGAGCAGCGGAGCGCCCCCTACTCCATGCTCGATCGCAAGCACGCGGTCTACACCCAGGTGAACAACGTGGTGGGCACGCTCAACCTCCTCTACGCCATCGCGGACGTGGACCCCTCGATCCACCTGGTCAAGCTGGGGACGATGGGGGAGTACGGCACCCCCAACATCGACATCGAAGAGGGCTACATCGAGATCACCCACCGCGGCCGGACCGACCTCCTGCCCTTCCCCAAGCAGCCCGGGAGCTTCTACCACCTCTCCAAAGTGCACGACAGCCACAACATCGCGTTCTGCTGCCGTGCCTGGGGCCTCCGTTCCACCGACCTCAACCAGGGCGTCGTGTACGGCCAGTCGACACCCGAGACCACGTTGCACCCGGACCTCGCCACGCGCTTCGACTACGACGCCGTCTTCGGCACCGTGCTCAACCGTTTCGTGATCCAGGCCGCGGCGGGCGAGCCGCTGACCGTCTACGGGAAGGGGGGCCAGACCCGGGGCTTCCTCGATATTCGCGACACGCTGGCGTGCGTCGAGCTGGCTATCCGCACGCCGGCCAAAGCCGGTGAGTTCCGCGTCTTCAACCAATTCACGGAGTCGTTCTCGGTCGGCGAGCTGGCCGAGAAGGTGGCCGACGCCGCTGGCGGTGCCGAGATCGTGCACCTCGACGACCCACGGGTCGAGCTCGAGGAGCACTACTACCGGGCGGCGCACACGAAGTTGCTCGACCTGGGCCTGATGCCCTTCCTGCTCGGCGACGAGCTCCTGGCCGATCTGCTCTCGATCGCACGGGCGCACATCGAGCGCCTCGAGCGTGACGCGCTCGAGCCGAGCGTCCTTTGGCGGTCCACCTCGAGCACCGTGACCCGCACCGGACGGTCCCAGGCCGAAGGCTCCTCCCCGGAACCCTCGCGCTGAGCTGTCACGGGCGCACCGGCGGTGACGGGCTAGCGTTCCCCGGTTGCGCCGCACCGATACGGCGCCGGGCGTCCGCCCCGTCGCCCTGGGAACCAGCACTTCGCCGTCTTCGTCCGTGAACCGACTCCGCGCACACATCGGCCCCCTGTGGCCCTACGTGGTGCTGATCGCCATCCCCACGGCGGTCTTCGTGCTGCCCGACCTCATCGACAGCCGTCTCCTGATCACGGGCGACAACCTCCAGCAGAACTACCCGCTGCACGTGTTGGTGGGCTCCATGCTGCGCCACGGGCAATTGCCGTTCTGGAACCAGTACATCTTCAGCGGCACACCCCTGATGGCCGACTTCAACGCCGGTGCGTTCTATCCGCTGACGGGGCTCTTCGTGATCTTGCCGGACCGCGCGGCGTGGATCGCGACCGAGGCGATCCTGTTCTCGGCGATCGCGGTCGGGATGTACGCGTTCTTGCGGGCGCTCAAGCTCTCGACGGTGGCGTGTGTCCTCGCGGCAGCCACCTTCGCGTTCGCGGGCCCGGTGCTCAGCGAGGTCAACCACGTCGACATGACCGAGGGGTACGTGGCGATCCCCTGGATGCTGTTGGCGGTCCTGCACATCGTGCGCGACGGCCGGTGGCGCTGGTCAATCCTGCTCGGCGTGGCGTTCGCCACGGTGATCCTCGGGGGCGCCCCCGAGGCCATGCTCGACGAGGCCCTGCTCGTGATCGCCTTCGCCGCGTTCTCAGCGGGACTGGACCGCGCCCGCTGGTGGCGCGTGCTGAGTCGCGGGGCGGCGGGCGCCGCGCTCGCCCTCTCACTCGCGGCCATCCAATGGCTCCCGGGCCTCGAGGCGATCCGCAACTCGCAACGCGGCGCCGGCGTCTTGGCGTCCGCCGGCGGTTTCCCGACGCCCTTCAGCATCTTCTCGCTCGTGCCCTACATGGACGGCGGCTACGGGAACCTGGGCGAGGCGCAGTTCTTCAGCCACTACAACCTGCCCGAGGTCGGGATCTATCTCGGCGTGCTGCCGATCATCGCGGCGCTCACGGTGTGGCACCCTCGATGGCCCAGCAAGCTGGCGGCCCGGGACCGCTACACCTGGTACGGCGTCGGCCTCGTCGGGTACCTCCTCGCCATCGGCTCCGCCACCCCGCTCGAGCACGTCTTCAACGCGCTGCCGCTCTACGGGCACCAGCGCCTGCAGAGCCGCAACATGATCACGGTGGCGACGGCGCTGTGCGTGCTCTTCGCCGCCTGGATCGACCGCACCGAGACCGCGCGCGCGGCCAGCCGCGACGACTTGCGATGGTTCGACCGCATCACCGGTCTCGTGCCCTTCGTCGTGGTGGGAGCGCTCGCGCTGTGGGCGCTGACGGCGACCGGGTCCCTCGTCAAGGTCTTCGCACAGGTGACCGCCACGAACGCCGTCACGTCGACCGTACGCCAGGCGACGCTCATCGCCTTGGCGTTCTGTGCCGTCGCCGCGGTGTTGGTCTGGCTGCGCCCGCGGCTGGCGGGCGTCCGCTGGGCCTGGCTCGCCGCCGTGTTCGTCGCGCTCGACCTCGGACTGGTCGGCGTGACGAGCCAGCTGTCGCTGACGCCGTCGAACGACCTCCTCGCCGGCACGACGCCCATCGAGCAGCTGGTGGCGGCCCACCTCGTTCCCGGCGGGCGCATGGTCAATTACGACCCGCAGACGTACGCCAGCTACCCGGGCAGCCCGCAGGGGATCCCGGACCTCAACATCATCCCTGCGCTGCCGTCGATCTCGGGGTACGCGTCGATCGTCAACGGCAACTACGAGTCGGTGACGCACACCCACGAGCAGGACGACCTCGACATCGGCCAGCTCGCCTCGGGTGCCCTCGACCAGCTCGACCTGCGCGAGGTCGTCACCGTGCCCGAGTACTTCTTGGTGCCGCTCGCCGCCGTGCCGAGCTCCATCGACGCCGCCACCCAGGTCTCCGAGCCGCTCGGGAGCGATCCGATCTTGCACCGGGGCTACGGCGCGTACTTCAACGAGACGGCATATCCCTTCTACCCCGCGCCGCGCGCTGCGCTCGCTGCCGGGAAGACCGCGTCGTGGTTCTACGGGGAGTCTCTCGAGGCCGACTCGGCCACGGTGCTGCTCGGGCGGGCCGCGGCGCCGGGCACGTCGTTACGCGTCGGGTCGCTCACCGCCTCGGGCGGCACCGACTGGGGTGGCGTGGTGACGGTGCCGACCGGCGCGACCAGTGCGTCGGTGTCGCTCCCGCCGGGTCCGGCCGTGGGCCTCTCCGTGCAGGCCGTCGGCGCCGTGCTGCCGTCCCAACGAGTCGTCGTCAACGCCGGCGGGACGCCCTACGAGCTCGGCGGATCCCTGTCCTCCGCCGTCGTGCCGGGCCCCTGGCAGGTCGCGGGCTTCTCCCAGGGCTACGCCGTCTTCACGCTGCGCCGGCCCCCGCTCCCCGTCTCGGCGACCTCGACAGGCGGCCGTCACGTGCCCGTCACCGTGGTGTCGAGCACGACGAAGTCCGAGCAGGTCACGCTGGAGGCAACCGGCCCGACCACGGTGGTGCGGTCGGTGGCGTGGGACTCGGGGTGGAAGGCGACGGTCTCGGTCGACGGCGCACCGGCGACCAGCGTGCCGGTGCACGACGTCGACCTCGTGCAGGGCGTGCGGGTCCCGGCCGGGCGCGACGTCGTGACGTTCCATTACCGCCCGCCGCACTTGCTGGCCGGGAGCGTGCTCAGCATCGGTGCGGTGGCCTTCCTGGTGGCGCTGCTCGGGGGCTGGCTGTGGTCGCGCCGGCGGCGGCGGCCGTCGGGTCACGCCGACGTGATCGAGCCCGTGCGCGAGCCGGTTCCGCCCGTCCCGGCCAAGGTGAGCTGAAGCGTCTCCCGGCGCGCCGAGCCGCCGCTCTTCAGCAGTACGGGCGGGCCAGCGTCAACAAGAACTCGCCCTCGTCGGCTCCCCACATGCCTTCGACGACGAAGCTGGCCTGTGTGAGCTCGTCTTCGACGCGCGCGGGGGTGAACTTCGAGCTGATCTCGGTGAGCAGCTCCTCGCCCTCGTCGAAGTGCACCGTGAGTCCGGCGCCCGAGAGGTGCACCTCGGCCGCCTCTTCGGCGCGGAGGCGCATCTCGATCCACTGCTCGTCCTCGTTCCAGCGGGCCACGTGGCGATAGCGGTCCGGCTCGAAGTCGCCGCCCAGCTGCTCGTTGAGGACGTGGAGCACGTTGCGGTTGAAGTCGGCCGTCACCCCGGCCGCGTCGTCGTAGGCGGCCACGAGGCGGGACCTGTCCTTGACCAGATCCGTGCCGAGCAAGAGCGAGTCGTCGCTCGACATCGTGCAGTTGAGGTCGAAGAGGAACCGCGCCCGCTGCCGGGGGTCGAGGTTGCCGATCGTCCCGCCCAAGAAAGCGACCATCCTCCGGCCGTCCGCCGGTATCTCCGCCAGGTGATGGTGGAAGTCACCGATGACGAGATGCATGCCGACGGTCTCGAATTCGTGCGACAGCGTGGTGGCGGCAGCACGGAGGAACTCGTCGCTCACGTCGAAGGGGACGTAGCGATCGAGGACGCCCGCGTCCTGTAGCGCGGTGAGCAGCACCCTGGTCTTGTCGCAGGCCCCCGCGCCGAGCTCGACCAGCGTGTCCGCCTTGGCCAGCCCGGCGATGGCCGGACCGTGCTCTTCGAGCAGCGCCCGCTCCGCCCGCGTGGGGTAGTACTCGGGGAGCTGGGTGATCTCCTCGAAGAGGCGGCTGCCCCGCTCGTCGTAGAACCACACCGGGGGAATCGACTTCTGTGCCGCCTGCAGGCCCCGCAGCGCGTCCGCGCGCATCTGGCTGCGCACGTCCTCGGGGGAGAGGTGGACGTCGATCGTGTACGCCATGGCTCAGGGGTCGCGGGCGAGGCGCACGCCGCCGAACGCCCACCGTGCTCCCGGAGGGAAGAAGTTCCGGTACGTCGCGCGGACGTGACCCTCGGGCGTGACGCACGAGCCACCGCGCAGCACGTACTGGCTGACCATGAACTTGCCGTTGTACTCGCCGACCGCGCCGGGCGCGGCGCGGAACCCCGGGTAGGGCGAGTACGCGTTGGAGGTCCATTCCCACGTGTCCCCGAACATCGCGTTCGCGGTCACCGCGGGGCGGGGATGCGGTGCGCCCCCCTCGAGGACGCGCTCGGACAAGAAGTTGTCGCCATCTCCGTGCGCGTCGGCGATCGTCTCCCATTCCGACTCGGTGGGCAGTCGCATGCCGGTCCAGTGGGCGAACGCGTCCGCCTCGTAGTAGCTCACGTGGCAGACGGGCTCGTCGGGATCCACAGGTCGCAACCCCGACAGCGTGAACTGGAGCCAGCGGCCGGGCTGGTCCGGGTCGCGCTGCCAGTAGAGCGGGGCCTCCCAGGATTGGGCGTTCACGACGGCCCACCCGTCGCTGAGCCAGAATTCGGGCCGGCGGTAGCCGTCGTCCTCCATGAAGGACAGCCAATCGCCGCAGGTCACGGGCCGGTCGGCGAGGCCGAAGGGGACGAGGTTGACGGTGTGGCGCGGGTACTCGTTGTCGAAGCCGAATCCCGACCCCCGGTGTCCGAGCTCGACCAGGCCGCCGTCGTGTTCGAGCCAGCCCGCCTTCGGCGGGTGCGACGCCGCGCCGGCGGCCGCCGGCGGCAGGTACGCCGGGTGCAGCGGGTTCTTCGACAGCACGTGTTTGATGTCCATGAGCAACAGTTCCTGGTGCTGTTGCTCATGGTGCAGGCCCAAGACGATCAGGTCGGCCAAGCCGGGCTGGTCGGGATCGCGCAGGAGCGCGTCCATCGCCTCGTCGACCGCGGCGCGGTAACGCCCGATCTCGTCGATGCCCGGCCGCGAGAGCAGACCACGCTCGGGCCGGGGGTGACGCGCGCCGACGGCCTCGTAGTACGAGTTGAAGATGTACGCGAACGCATCGTCGTAGGGCCGGTAGCCGGGCATGTACTCGCCGAGCACGAACGTCTCGAAGAACCATGTGACGTGTGCCCGGTGCCACTTGGTGGGACTGACGTCGGGCATGCTCTGCACCGTCTGGTCCTCGGCGCTGAGCACGGAGGCAAGGCGCTCGGTGGTCGCCCGTACGGCGGCGTAGGCCTCGACAAGGCCGGACGGCGTTGTTCGACCGCTCATGTCCATCGGATCCGTCCCTTCGCCACCCCACCCGGGAGCGGTCGCATGCGGGCCTGCACGGTTGCGGATCACCCTACCCAGATGCGCCTGCGATCAGGCGCGCGCGCCGCTCACTTCGGGCCTGCCGCAGAACCCCTGGTCGCGGGCCGTCCGGGTGCGACACGCACCGGTGCCCACGCCTGGGTCAGGCGAGCACTTTCCTCCGGAAATTGCGAAGCCCGAGGGTGAGAAAGATCACGGCGAAGGCCGCGATCGCGGGATAGATGATGTAGAGGTGGAGGTGGGCGGCGTCCGTGAACGCGGCACGCATGCCGTCGTTGATGTAGATCAGCGGGTTGACGAGCACGACGATCTGCAGCCAGTGGATCGGTCCGACCTTGACCGGTGCGAGGCGGGTCCACTGGTAGTAGGTGCCCCCGAGGAACGTGATCGGCAACACGATGAAGCCGAACATCAGCCCGAGGTTGCGCGGCTCGAACGACGTCCCGAGCAACAGGCCGAGGGACGCCATGCAGATGCACGAGAGCGGGACCAGGGTGACGATGAGCAACCAGTGCAGGTTGATCTGCGCCTCGACGCCGCTCGCGTGCACGACGGACGCGATGGGGAGCACGATGGCCGCGGAGATCAGCCCCTGGGCGGCGCCCGAGATCACCTTCGAGATGGCCACCAGCCAGATCGGGCAGGGAGCCTGGACGCGGTCTTCGATCTCGCGGGTGAAGCCGAACTCCTGCGCCAGCGGCATGGCGACGGCCTGGATGCCCTGGAACATGATGGACAGTCCCACCACGCCGGGCACCAGGACGGTGGCGAAGGCGGACTCGGCGCCGGGGATCCCGCTGGCGCCGATGCCCTGGCCGATCTTCGGGAACACGTAGAGAAAGACGAAGCAGAGCAGGAACGGCTGGACGAGCGTACGGACCGTGAACTCGACCTTGTGCTTCCACAAGACGACCATGTCGCGGAGGATCAACGCGCCGAGCGACGTCCAGCTCGCGGTGGTTGCCGAGCGTGTCGGCTGCAGTTCGACCCGGCGCCCCGGCGTGCCGAACGTCGTCGGTGTCGCGGCCGGCGTTGTCGTGGTGGCCATCAGTCGCGTAGATCCTTCCCCGTCAGGCCGATGAACACGGTCTCGAGCGTCGGCTCGGCCACCGAGAGGTCGGCCAGTGAGAACCCGGACTCCTCCGCCACCTCGACGACGCGGGGGACCAGACGCTCGGTTCCCCGGACCTGCAGCTCGACACCGTCGGCGATCGCCCGCGTGCGCGTGAGGCCGTCGATCTTCCCCTCGAAGGCCTGCGCCAGCTTCTCCGGGTCGCCCGCCGCCTTGACGGTCACGATCGTGTCCACACCCACGCTTCGCTTCAGCTCGGCGGGCGTGTCGAGGGCGAGGATCCGTCCGTGGTCCATGATCGCGACGCGGTCGCACAACCGGTCCGCTTCTTCCATGTAGTGCGTCGTGAGCATGATGGTCTGGCCCTCGGCGTTGAGCCCTTGCAGGAGCTCCCACAGCGCCAGGCGTCCCTGGGGGTCGAGGCCCGCCGTCGGCTCGTCGAGGAACAGCACGGCGGGCCGGTGAAAGATCGCTCGCGCCACCATCAAGCGCTGCGCCATACCGCCGGAGAGCGCGTAGACCGAGGCTTTGGCAAAGCGGGACAGCTGGAACCGGTCGAGGAGCTCGTCGGCCGTCTGCTTGGACTCCTTGGAGCTCATCCCGAAGAGGCGCCCGTGGAAGTAGAGGTTCTCCCACGGGGTCAGCTGGCGGTCGAGGGTGTTCTGCTGTGACACCACGCCGATCAGCTGCTTAACGAGCGTCGGGTGCGCGGTGACGTCGATCCCACCGACGAGCGCCTGCCCGCCGGTGGGGATCACCCGGGTCGTGAGGACCCCGACCGTCGTCGTCTTGCCGGCGCCGTTCGGCCCGAGCAGACCGAACACCTCGCCGGCGCCGACACTCAGGTTCAGGCCGTCGACGGCGCGGAAGTCGGTCCCGGGGTACGTCTTGGTGAGCCCAACCGTCTCGATGATCGGCGCGCCGCTGTCGGGGGTGCCGCCATCGAGCGACGTGGTGGCGGTCGACGTGCTCATGGCTCTCTCAGCACAGTACCGGGTGACCTCCACCGTGACCGTCGGCCGGTCAATCCTCGGCGAGGATCTGGTACAGCTCCTTGCGAGCCCGCTGGATCACCTCGATCCCGCGGTCGAGCTGTGTGCCCTCGGCCGCTCCGGCGAGCTGCTTCGCAGCCGACATGAGCTGGCCCACGGCCTGGCGGAGCGTCCGGACCTGGTCGTCGAGCTCATCGCCCGAACCGAAGGGGAGTGTTGCTCCCTCGGCCTCGGTGCGCCCGGCGTCGGTCAGGCTGTAGGTCCGGCTGCCGTTGACGTCCGACGACCGCACGAGGCCTTCGTCCTCGAGCATCTGGAGGTGCGGGTACACCGATCCGGGGCTCGGCCGCCACAACCCCCCGCTCATCTCTTCGAGTCGCCTGATGACCTCGTAGCCGTTGGCCGGCTCTTCGCGGAGGGCGACCAGCATCGCGGTGCGGACGTCGCCGCGGCGCATCCGCCGCCCGCCGCCCCAGCCGCCCCGACCGCCCCAGCGGCCTCGGCCGCCTCGCATGCCCGGGCCGCCGTAGTGGCCGTGCAGGTGGTCGTGGAGGTGCTCGTGCAGGCGCTCGCGCAGTTCGTCGCGGTCGTGCCCGTGGTCGTGTCCGTGTTCGTGATCGTGTTCGTGTTCGTGTCGAGAGTGTCCTCGTCCCATTGGTGGGTTTCCTTTCATCGTGTGCTTTCGAATCGTGTCGGCGTCCGTCGCGCGGCGGCGAACGTCAGGTCGTGGCGCGCAGAGTGATCGCGGCCTCGGGGCAGGCGACGACGCACAGACCGCATGCGTGGCAGTCCTCGGCGCGGACGGCGTAGGCCGCCTGACGCTTGTGCGCGATGCTGCGCAGCTTTCCGAACGTGCTGAGCGCGGCGAAGTCCGAGTCGGCGATGCGGGTGACGTCGAAGACGTCGTAAGGACAGACGTCTGTGCAGTCCCGTTTCCCCTCGCACCGCGTGAGGTCGACGACCGGCACGAAGCGTCCCGGCTCCGCCCGGCACTTCTCGCCCGGACGGTTGGGATTGGCCCGCGCCGCCCGCACCTTTGCGGGATCGGTCCGCCGGGAGGCCGACGCGGGCACGGGCTCGTCGCCGAAGGAGGCGGGCTCCCCTGGGGTTGCCGTCGGCTGGGACACTGTCTCCTCCTCACTCGGGCTCTTCGACGCCGCTGCGTTCGTATGACTAATGATATATCGCTAACTTACAGAACGTGACACAATAAACCAAGAAATTCCGTTTCTGCAGGTCAGAGGGTTAGAAGGGTGCTCAGCGGAGCCGGATCACGCTGCCGGTGATGAGTCCAGCCGCCTCCGACGCCAGGTAGGCGATCACCTCCGCCACCTCCTTGGGCGTGGCGACGCGGTGGCCCGACGACTGGGCGTGGGACGCCACCGCGGGGCTGACCCAGCCGGTATCGGTGATGGGCGGATAGACCACGTTGGCGGTGATCCCGTGGCGGGCGAGCTCGGTCGCCGCGCTCAGCGTGAGGTTGACCTGCGCCGCTTTGGCCGCGCCGTAACTGACCTCTTCGGGAAATCCGTCGGGCCCGCCGGAGCTCAGTGCGACGATGCGGCCCCAGTCGGCGCCGCGGCCGACGTGACGACGGGCGAACTCCGCGATGAGCAAGGCGGGCGCGCGGGCGTCGACGGCCAGCACCTGGTCGATCGTGCGCGCGTTGACCTGGGTCTGGGCGCGTCCGAAACGGTCGGTGGCCGCGGGGAGGAAGGTGTCGGCGACCCACCCGGACGCGTTGTTGACGAGGATCTCGACCGGTCCGAGCTCTGCCTCCGCCGTGTCGAAGAGAGAAGGGACAGCAGCCTCGTCGGTCAGGTCCGTTTCGACGGCGAACGCGCGGCCACCGCCCGCCCGGATCGACTCGACCACGAAGTCGGCGCGTGCCATGCGGGTGGCCCGGTAGGCCGCAGGCAACGAGGGGTCGTCGACGCCGCCGAGCCGCTCGTTGCGGTAGAAGGTGCACAACACGGCTGTGCCCTGCGCCGCCAGCGCTTTGGCCGTGGCCGCGCCGATCCCGTGGTTGGCGCCCGTCACGAGAGCCACGCGGCTGTCTCCGTTCGGCGCCGTCGTCACGACGTCCTTCTTACCCCGCTCGCCCGGCCGGGTTCGGGGACCTCCCGCGCCGGTCCGGCTCGCGGCGCCCGGCGCTCCAGGGGCTCAGGGGCTCAGCGCAACGTGGCGAGGCGGTCGAGCGCAACCTCGGCTTCGGCCACGAAGCGCGCCACGAGCTCCGCTGCGGGCACCAGCTCGGTGATCCCCCCGACGCCTTGGCCGGAGGGGTAGCACTCCTTGTCGACGTCGACGCCCTCGCTGAACGAGTCGCCGCCGAGATGCATCGCACCGTTGCCGTACGCCACGGCGAGCTGCTCGGGGAACTTCTTGAGCTCCTGGGGGTGTGTGTCGTAGTAGTCGGTGTAGTCGTTGCGCACGACGCGCATCGTCTTTCCCGAATAGGCGCGGCTCACGGTCGTCTGGTCCTCGTGCGCGGCGAGGAGGGTGTCCTTGTATCCGAGGACGCTGCGCGCCTCGGGCGTGGCGATGAAGCGGGTCCCGACCCAGATGCCGTCGGCACCCAGCGACAATGCCGCCGCCAGGCCGCGGCCGTCGAAGATGCCGCCGGCGGCGACGACCGGGACGCGGTCGCCCACGGCGTCGACGACCTGGGGCACGAGGGGGAGCGCGGCCACCTGCCCGGTGTGGCCGCCCGCCTCGGTGCCCTGCGCCACGACCAGGTCGCAGCCGGCCTCGACCGCGCGCCGCGCGTGCTCGACCTTGCCGCACATCGACACGACCACGACACCGTGACGGTGGCAGAGCTCGATCACCTCGGTCGGCACACCCAGTCCGGCGACGAACGCGCGGGCGCCGGCCTCGATGATCATCGTGACCTGCTCGGTCATCCCCCCGGGCATCGCGGTCAGGAGGTCGACCCCGAAGGGCTTGTCGGTCGCGGCGCGCACGGCGGCCATCTCCTCGACCATCGTCTCGTTGCTCATGGTCGACGCCCCGAGGCAGCCGAAGCCCCCGGCGCCGGACACGGCGGACGCGAGCGCGGCGTACGACACGCCGCCCATCCCGGCCAGCATGACCGGGTGCTCGATCCCGAGCAGTTCAGTAAGACGAGTGCGCATCAGCTGTCGTTCCTTGTTCCCTTGCTCTTTTGCGAGTGTGTTGTCGACTCGTGCGAGCCGCGGGGGACCGTAGCGCGGAGCCAGTGGTTGCAATTGTGAGCAGGGCGTTCCTACTCTGAATCGATCGTGAGCAAGGACGGGAGGTGGGCGTGAGCGTCGCTGCCACAATCCCCCCGCCGACCGCCGAGAAGATCACCGGCCGCCGGCTCTGGTTGATCCTCGGCGCACTCCTGTTGGGCATGCTCCTGGCCGCGCTCGACCAGACCATCGTCTCGACCGCCCTGCCCACGATCGTCGGCGACCTGCACGGGGGTTCGCACCTGGCCTGGGTGGTCACGGCGTACCTGTTGTCCTCGACCGTCTCCACACCCCTGTGGGGCAAGCTCGGCGACCAGTACGGGCGCAAGATCTTCTTCCAGATCTCGATCGTCATCTTCGTCATCGGCTCCGCGCTGTCCGGTCTCAGCCAGACGATGACCGAGCTGATCATCTTCCGCGCCGTGCAGGGCCTCGGGGGTGGCGGGCTCATGGTGGGCGCGCAGACGATCATCGGCGACGTCGTCTCGCCGCGCGACCGCGGGCGGTACATGGGGCTCTTCGGCGGCATGTTCGCCGTTGCGACCGTGATCGGGCCGCTCATCGGCGGCCTGTGCGTGACGTACCTCACGTGGCAATGGGTCTTCTACATCAACTTGCCGCTGGGCATCCTGGCGCTCTTCGTGACCGGCACGGTGCTCCCCGGCCACTTGCGCAAGGTGCACCACAGCATCGACTACGCCGGCACCCTGCTCCTCGCCGGGTCGGCGACGGCCCTGATCATCTTCTTGAGCCTCGGCGGCATCTCGTGGGCGTGGGGCTCGGTGCCGAGCATCCTCTCCGCGCTGTTGGGCGTCCTGTTGGCCGTGGCGTTCGTGTTGGTCGAACGCGTCGCCCAGGAGCCGGTGATCCCGCTCAAGCTCTTCCGCATCCGCGTGTTCACCTCCGCCAGCGCAATCGGATTCGTGATGGGCTTCGCCATGTTCGGCGCGTTGACCTTCCTCCCGTTGTTCTTGCAGAACGTCAAGGGCGTGAGCCCGACGGTGTCGGGTCTGCGGATCCTCCCGCTGATGCTGGGGATGCTCGGCGCCTCCGTCGCTTCCGGACGGCTCGTGACGCGCTGGGGGCGCTACAAGATCTTTCCGATCCTCGGCTCGGCGCTCATGACGCTGGGCGCCTATCTGTTGTCGCTCATCGACGCCTCGACGAACGGCTGGGTCCTGGCCCTCTACATGTTCGTGTTCGGGGTGGGCATGGGGCTGATCATGCAGGTGCTCGTCGTCGCGGTGCAGAACGCGGTGTCCTACGAGGACCTCGGCGTGGCGACGAGCAGCGCGACCTTCTTCCGGATGATCGGCGGGTCCTTCGGCACCGCGGTCTTCGGTGCGATCTACGCCATCGTCTTCAACCACACGTTCGCGCCGGCCTTGGCGAAGGTGCCGCCCGCGCTCCTCAAGAACTTCAACCCGCAGACCCTCGATCCCGCCGTGCTGGACAAGCTCAAGTCCACGGCCGAAGGCCTGCTCTTCTTCACCCGGTACATCGACGCGGTGACCCACGCGGTGCAAGTCGTCTTCGAGGTGGCGGTCCCGATCGCCTTCTTCGCCTTCTTGTTGAGCTTCTTGCTGCCCGAGGTGCCGCTGCGCAAGACGGTCCAGACGGTCGACCAGGGCGAGATCCAGGGCGCCCCGGCGACGCGGTCGTCGCTCGAGGAGATCCAGCTCGCTCTCGAGCGCGTGTCGGCGCGCGAGAACCGGGGCCAGGTCTACGAGACGCTGGCGGAGCGGGCGGGCATCGACCTGCCGCCCCGCTCGGTGTGGCTGCTCTACCGGCTCGCGGAGAACCCGGCCACCACGGTCGCTGACCTCTCGTGGCAGCTCAAGGTCGACCCCACCCTGATCGAGCCCGGCGTCGAGGGCCTCGTCGCCGCCGGCATGATCGCGGAGCGGCCGCGTGGCGCCGAGTTCGACCTCCACCTGACCCCGGCCGGCACCGCCGCGCTCGAGAAGCTCACCGACGCGCGGCGCCAGAGCCTCACCGAGCTGCTCGAGGGCTGGAGCCCCGAAGAGCACCCCGAGGTGATCGAGATGGTGAAGGACCTTGCGCACTCGCTGCTCGCCGACGACGAGCGGCTGGTCGCCGACGCCATGCCGCCCACCGTCGCCGCCGCGGCCGGAGCCGGATCCGCCCCCAGTTCGGGCGCGCGGCCGGACTAGCCCGGTTCGGCGGCAGCGCGCAGCGAGGTTCGGAGCAGGCCGAGCGCGTCGGGCGTGGCGCCGAGGAGGTCGAGGCCGATCAGTCCGGCCCCGAGCACCGGCGGCGCCTCGAGGCGCACGAGGACGGCGCGGGGTGCTGCCGCGTGGATGCCTGCCGCGACACGGTCGTGGAAGCCGGCGTCGCTCGTGTCGAAGATCCCGCCGCCGAGGACCACCTCGACCGGCTCGCGCTGCACGCCGAGGCGCACCACGGCGGCGCGCACGAAGGCGGCCACCTCGTCGGCGAGGAGGTCCGCCGCCTGGCGTGCCTCGGGATCGCCGTCGGCGGCGGCGTCGAGCAGGACGCGGGCGAGCTCGAAAAGCCGGTTGTAGCCGATGGCTCCCGTGTAGACGCCGGCGAGCACCGCCTCGGCGTCCGGCTGGCCGAGGTGCGCCGGCACGCGCGCACGCAACGTCGTCGCCGCGCCCCGTCCGTCGCCGGCCCGCAACGCGAGCCCGAGCGCGCGCACCCCGAGCCAGGCGCCGCCGGGCGCGAAGTCACCCGAGAGCTCGGCCAGCGCGGGGAAGCGCACCGTGCGGCCGTCGGGTCCGGTGGCCGCGCAGTTCATCCCCGTGCCGCAGACGACGCCGATACCCCACGGCGCGGTGGTGCCGGCGCGGGAGACGGCGAACGTGTCGTTGCGCACCACGACGCGCCCGGTCCACCCGGTCGCCGAGAGCGCCGGGGTCAGCGCGGCTTCGTCGACGTCCAGGTCGACTCCCGCCAAGCAGTACACGCCGAGCTCGCAAAGGGGCCGGCCGGGACCGGGCTCGGGCAGGCCGGCGTCGGCGGCCGCGGCGTTGGCGCCTTCGGCCAAGGTCTCGATCGCCGTCTCGAGGCCGACCAACTGATGGTTGCTCGGCCCCACGTGTGCCCGTCCGAGCACGGCGCCGTCGCGCGCGACCAGGACGACGTCGGTCTTGGTGCTGCCGCCGTCGAACGCCAGCACCGCCGGCGCGGCAGCGGTGGGGTCGGACACGCACGGATGTTACGTTGCGCTGCGTGGGGACGAAGGTGGCCGTCGTCGGCGGAGGCAGCACGTACACCCCCGAACTCGTCGACGGCCTGTGCGATCTCGAGGACCGCATCGTCGTCGACGACCTCGTGTTGTTGGACCCGAGCGACCTGCGTCGTGACGTGGTCGGCGCGCTGTCCGAACGGATCCTCCGCCGGCGCGGGTGGCGCGGCACGTTCACGACGACTGCGGACCCCCACGACGCACTCGAAGGCGCCGACTTCGTCGTCGTCCAGCTCCGCATCGGGGGACAGGCGGCGCGACACGTCGACGAGACGCTGCCGGTCGGGTACGGCTGTCTCGGCCAGGAGACCGTGGGCGCCGGCGGCCTCGCCAAGGCCTTGCGCACCGTGCCGGTCGTTCTCGGGCTGGCCGAGGAGATGGCCGCCCGGGCCAACCCCGGCGCCTGGCTGGTCGACTTCACCAATCCCGTCGGGATCGTCACCCAGGCACTCCTCGACGAGGGGCACCGCGCCGTCGGGCTGTGCAACGTGGCGATCTGGGCCCAGCGCCGCATCGGCCACTACCTGGGCGTCGACCCCGACGACGTCGCCGTCGAGCACGTCGGCCTCAACCACCTGACCTGGATCCGCTCCGCCCGCACTTGCGCCGGACCCGATCGCCTCGACGAGCTCTTCGAGCGCTTCGGCCCCGAGGTCGAGCTCGAGAGCGGCGTGCCCCTCGACGTGCTGCGACTCCAGCACGCCCTGCCCTCGTACTACGTCCACTACTACTACGAGCACGACGCGGAGGTCGCCGTGCAGTCGGCGCCGGGCTACCGCCCGCGCGCCGACGTCGTCGCCGAGCTCGAGACAACACTCCTCGAGGAGTACCAAGACCCCTCGCTGGACTCCAAGCCGGAGAAGCTGTCGTACCGGGGCGGCGCCTACTACTCGCTGGCGGCCGTGCGGCTCATGGCCTCGCTCCACGCCGGCACCGGCGACGTGCAGGTCGTCGACATGCGCAACGACGGCGCGATCCCGGGCCTTCCCGACGACGCCGTGGTCGAGACGACCGCCGTGGTCGACGCGGACGGCGCGCGCCCGCTGCCGCAGCGTGCGCTCCCGCCCGACATGCTCGGGCTGGTCCAGCACGCCAAGGCCTACGAGCGGCTCGCGGTCCGGGCCGCGTGCTCGGGGAGCAGGGACGACGTCGTGCGCGCGTTGCTCGCCAACCCGCTGGTCGGGCAGTACCCGCTCGCCGCGCAGCTGGCGGACGAGCTGCTGCGCGCCAACCGCAAGTACCTGCCGCGGTTCTTCGCCCGATGAGCGCGCCGGAGGCCGCCCACACCACGGCGAGGCCGGCCCGGGTCGACAAGGACCGGCGCAAGCTCCCGAGCTGGCGCTGGGAGGAGCTCCGCACCACCTTGTGGGTCGTCCCGAGCATCATCGTCGTCGTCTCGGTGCTGCTGTTCGTTGCCACGTTCGAAGTCGACGTGGCGGCCTTCCACCACGACCTGACGCTGCCGGTCTGGATCCGGACCGGGAGTGCGGACGCCGAGCGCCAGGTCCTGATCGCCATCGCGGCCGCCGTGATCACGGTGATCGGCGTCGTGTTCTCGATCACGATCCTGGCGCTGACACTCGCCTCCCAGCAGTTCGGGCCGCGCATGATGCGCAACTTCGTCCGCGACATCGGCAACCAGGTGACGCTCGGCGTGTTCGTCGGCACCTTCGTGTACGCGGTGCTCGCGCTGGTCTCGATCAACAGCCTCAGCAGTGACTTCGTCCCGCACCTCTCGACGTCGGTGGCCGAGGCGCTGCTCCTGCTCGACCTCGGCGTCCTCATCTACTTCATCCACCACATCGCCAAGTCGATCCAGCTGCCCGAGGTGATCGCGGGGATCGCCGACGACCTCACTCGCTCGATCGACGCGGAGTTCCCCGACAAGGTGGGCGAGGCCCAGGAACCGTCGCCACCGCCGACGGGCAAGACCGTCCCCGAGTTGTTGAAGCTCATCGAGGACCAGGGCGCGGTCGTGCCGTCACAGAAGAGCGGCTACATCCAGTACGTCGGGTACGCGCAGCTCATCGGCATCGCCACCCGGACCGACTCGTTCATCCGCCTCGAGCACCGGCCCGGGCACTTCCTGGCGACCGGACGCCCGTTGGCGATGGTGTGGCCGCCCCATGCCGCGCCCGAGGTCGCCCTTGCCCTGTCGCGGGCGCACGTGACCGGCCCGCACCGCACCTTGGTCCAAGACCCGGTGTTCGCCATCGACCAGCTCGTCGAGATCGCCATCCGCGCGCTGTCGTCCGCCGTCAACGACACCTTCACCGCGCTCACGTGCATCGACTGGCTCTCGGCGGGGCTGGGCCAGGTGTCGGGTCGGGTGCTCGACGAGGGCGTCTACCGCGACTCGGCCGGCAAGGTCCGCCTGATCGAGTTCGACCCCTCGTACGCGCGGATGGTCAACCGCGCCTTCGACAAGATCCGCCAGTCCGCGGCCGGGATGCCGGCGGTGCTCATCCGCCTGATCGACTCACTGGGCTCGATCATGCTCGACACGACGACGGGGGAGCAGCGTCTCGTGCTCCGCCGCCAGGCGGACATGGTGCTCCGGGTGGCCGAGCGCACGGTGACCGAGCCCAACGATCTCGAGGAGATCCGGTTCCGCTACCGGCGCATCCCGGGCGTCGACGCGTTCACGCCGCGGACCGCGCCCGCGGGCCGCCTCGGGCAGAGCTGAGCGCTCAGCGGGCGCGCCGGCCCGGGGCCGGCGCCTGCGTCGCGGCCCACCGATCGGCCCAGCGTTGGAGCGGCGCGATCGCGTCGCCCAGCTGGCGGCCGAGCAGGCTCAGCGCATAGGACCCGTCGTCGTCCTGGACGACCAGGCCGGCATCACCCAGCTCGCCCAGCCGCTCGTAGAGGACGCTGGTCGACATGTCGTCGCAGCGGGCGCGCAGCGCCCGCGCCCCGAGCGCGCCGTCGCGCAACTCCCACAGGATGCGCAGGGCCCAGCGCCGACCGAGGAGGTCGAGCGCGGCCATGAGGGGTCTCCCCGAGGTCGAGCCTCGGACGGGCCGCCCCGGGAGCGGGGCACGCGGTGTCATGCGGGTCGGGGATGCATTTCGGAATCCGGAACGCTATGGTAGCTGCCGTGGAGGCGTTTCTGATTCAGAAACGATACCCGCAGCGAGAGAACGAGAGGAAGGGTGAGGCAGCCATGACCGACGTGCCCCGCATTGCGCCGCTGGACGCACCGTTCGAGCCCGACGTCGACGAGCAGCTCCAGGCGATGATGCCGCCCGGCGTCCCACCGATCGCGCTGTTCCGGACCTTCGTCCGCAACCGGGCCATGACCACGGCCATGCAGCCCTGGGGACGCCACGAGCTGAGCCGCTCGCTGGCCGTGGGCCTGCGCGAGCGCGAGATCGTGATCGACCGGACCTGCGCCCGGTGCGGCTGCGAGTACGAGTGGGGGGTCCACGTCGCGTTCTTCGCCGAGCGCGCCGGGCTCGGTGCCGCGCAGCTCACCTCCCTGACTCACGGCAGCGCGGACGACCGGTGCTGGGATGCGACGCGGGACCGGCTCCTCATCCGCCTGGTCGACGAGCTCCATGAGACGGCGGACGTCGGGGCGCCCCTGTGGGACGCGCTGGTGGCGGAGTTCGGCGACGACGAGCTGCTCGACCTGCTGATGCTGTGCGGGTGGTACCACGCCATCAGCTTCACCGCCCGTGCCGCCCGGGTGCCCCTCGAGCCCGGGGCGCCCACCTTCGCCTCCGTCCGAGGCTGAGCCCCGCCGGGCCCGCCCCGAGGGGCGCGCTCAGCCGGCGTTGTCGGTCGGCGACGTCGTCGTCGATCCGGGCGTGCTGCTCGACGTGGTCGTGGCGCTGTGACGGCCGGTGCCCGAGGTGCTCGTCGACGTCGAGGTCGTCGTCGCGGGCGCTGACGTGCTGGTCGTGCCGGCGCCGGAGGACCCGGTGCCGCCGGTCGCCGTCGTGGTGGTCGTGGTCGGGGGTGCAGGTGGCGCGACGAAGGGCACCGTCTCAGCGTGCATGGTCGCGAGACTGGCGGCGGGCGCGGCGCCGAGGTTGGTGCAGCTGCGCGCCGCGCTCCAACTTTGCACCGCCGACGCGGCGGGTGCGCCGGTCAGCGGTTGGGGCAAGCCGTTGACGATGGTGGCCGGGCGCCACACCGCGCTCGTGACATGACGTCCCTGCGCGGTGATGACGAGCGAGCCGCTGTCGGTCTCGGGCGCGGTGTCGTCGTAGAAGGCGAGGTTCCCCAGCCCGTAGTCGACGTACGCGCTGCCGAGATAGCCGGCTCCGAGCAACACGTGCGCGTTGGAGCCGATGACGACGTCGGCACCCGCCTGGACCAGCTGCTGGGCCAGCGGCTCCTGTTGGGGGTCGGGGCAGGCCTGCGTCTCGGTGCCCCAGTGCACGTAGACGATCACGGTGTCCGCGGTCTTGCGCACCTGCTGGACCTCCCGCACGAGCTCGGTCGGGTCGATGGCCGAGGCCAGCCCGGCTTGCGTACTCGTCGCCGTCCACGTGCCCACGAGGTTGTCGGCGATGACCTGGGTCGCAGCGATGATCGCGATGCGCTGGCCGTCGATCGTGACGCGGTAGGGGGTGAAGGCCTGCGCGGCGGTGTTCCCGATCCCGATGATGGGGTAACCGGTCTGTGACGCGATGGTGAGGTTCTGGGAGAGACCTTGGGGCCCGCAGTCGAGCCCGTGGTCGTTGGCCTCAGTGGCGAGCGTGACGCCGGCGCTCTTGAGCGCGGTGATCGCCGACGCCGGCGCGTCGAAGATGTACTGCTTGTTCTGCGGCTCGGGGCAGGTGCCGTCGGTGACCGCCGTTTCGAGGTTCACCATGCGCAGCTGGGTGCCGGCGAACAGCTGGGGGAACGTGGTGCCGAGCGCCGTCGAGGGGTCCTGGGCCAGCCGCTCGCCCACGGCACCGGCGAAGTGCACGTCCCCGCCGAAGCCGAGCGTCACGGTCCGCCCGTTGCCCTTCCAGGCGGGGTTCAGCGGGGAGTGGGCGGGGAAACGGGCTGCAGCCGCGGCTGCGTGGTGCTGGGTCGGGGCCGGTTTGGGGGGCGAGCTCGAGCCGCCGGCGAAGACGGCGAGGTAGATCAACACGACGAGGACCACGACTCCGGCGACGGCGAATTGTCGGCGGCGAACCCTGACCCTGCGTGAGACCACGGGGGGCACTATGTCACACGGCCTCCCTCAAACTCCGGCCGAGGATGCCCGTGACCAGCGCCTTCGCGCGGCTGGCGCCGGGCGGGCGGCGGGCGCCGTCCCTGGCCGGGGGAGATGGCTCAGGCCGCTCCGCTGGCGTCCCGGCCCGCGGCCAGCGCCGCGACCAGGCCCGCGCAGCCCGCGGCGATCATGTCGCGGCACTCGTCGAAGTCGGCGTGGTCGCCGTAGTAGGGGTCCGGCACGTCCGCCGCGGCGCCCGACCCGGCGTCGAAGGAGCGGAGCAACACGACCCGGCCCGGGTCGGCCCCCAGCCCGCGCAGCGTCTGCTGGTGGCGCCGGTCGAGCGCCACGAGCAGGTCGATCTGGTCCAGCTCGGAGGACGAGACCTGGTGGGCGACGTGTCCGTGCCGCGGATAGCCGGCGCGGGCCAAGGTGGCCGCCGCCAGGTCGTGCATCGGCTCGCCCTCGTGCCAGGGTCCCGTCCCGGCGCTGCGCACGTCGAGGTGCTCGGCCAGCGTGCTCCCGTCCTCGAGCGTCGTCGTCGAGGCCAGGGCACGCGTGATGACCTCGGCCATCGGCGAACGGCAGATGTTCCCCGTGCAGACGAAGACGACGCGGTAGGGCCGGGCGCCCCGGCCTTCGGGGACCGCGGGCCCGGTTGCTCGGGCCGGGCGCGGGCCCGTCACCGGGCTGCGTACTCGTCGCGCAGCGACTTCTTCACGATCTTGCCCGTGCCGGCCCGCGGCCAGTCGGTCCGCAGCTCGAGTTGCTCGGGGATCTTCTGGGTCATCAGCCCCGCCTGGCGGCAGAACGCCACGACCTCGTCGAGCCCGAGCCCGCCGGCGCCCTCCGCGAGCTGCACCACCGCGCAGACGCGCTCGCCGCGCTCGGGGTCGGGCAGCCCGATCACCGCGACTTCGGCCACGCCGGGGTGGGTGTAGAGCAGGTCTTCGATCTCCTTGGCACTGATGTTCTCGCCCTTGCGCACGATGACGTCCTTCAGCCGCCCGGTGAGGGTGAGGTGGCCGTCGTCGCGCAGCCGGCCGAGGTCGCCGGTGCGGAAGTAGCCGTCGGCGTCGAACGCCTCCGCCGTCAGGGCCGGGTCGGTGTAGCCGTGGAAGACCATCGGGCCCTTGACGCGCACCTCGCCCTCCTCGCCCGGCGCCGCCGGTTCGCCGTCGAGCCGGACGATGCGGACGTCCGCCCCCTCGACCGGCCTGCCGTCGGTGTTGGCGAGCTGCTCGTCGGTGTCGTGCGGCGAGCCGTTCGAGATCATCGGCACCTCGGTCATGCCGTAGCCGTGCACGACGCCGCGCCCACCGATCTCGTCGCGCACCTCGTAGTGGACCTCGGGCGGTTTGGCCGCGCCGCCGCCCGACATCAGGCGCAGCGTGGGCAGGATCGGCGTGTCCGGCGTCTTGCGCTGCTCCCCGAGATACGCGACGTAGAACGCGGTGCTGCCGCCGACCATCGTGGCGCCGTGCGTCCGGAAGATCGGCAGCACGTCGGGGGCGGAGAAGGCGTCGACGAGGATGGCCGGGAAGCCGAAGGTGAGCATCGTCACGAGGTAGTCGGGGCCCGCGATGTGGGCGAAGGGGAAGGCGATGGAACCGACGTCGTCGGGGCCCATGTCGAGCGCGCGGGCGAGCCCCCATCCACCTGCGATGAGCGTCTGGTCCGTGTGCTGGACCCCCTTGGGGTCGGCGGTCGAGCCGGACGTGTAGTACACCCAGCGGATGGGGGCAACCGACGGGTCGGCCCCCGGCGGCGGTGGGGGCAGGACGGCGGGGTCGGTTTCCGGCAGGCCGTGCTCGATGCTGAGGATCGTGGGGCGCCGCGCAGCCCCCTCGAGCGCGCGTTCGGCGAGGGCGGCGAAGTCCGTGCCCCGCCACGTCCCGGGAATGACGAAGAGCGACGCACCGGTCTGGCGTAGGGCGAAGCCGACTTCGCGTTCCCGGTAGAGGTGGATGATGGGGTTCTGGACCGCGCCGAGGCGGGCCAGGGCGATGGACAGCACGACGGTGTCGATGCCGGTCGGGAGCTGCCAGGAGACGACCGTGCCCTCGGTCACGCCCATCTCGAAGAGGGCGGCGGCCAGGCGCTCGGCCCGGTCGCGGAAGGCCCCGAAGGTGACCGTCTCGCCGTCGGCCGCGATCAGCATGGGATGGTCGGGCGATGCGGCGGCACGCCGGTCGACGAGCTCCCACATGGTGCGGGCGCCCGTGAGTGTCTCGCTCGAGGTCATGACGTCTCCTTCCGGGACCTTTCTCATAGCAGGTGGGGGCGGGAGCGTGGGCGGTGGCGCGGGCGCTGCATCGGGCGGTGGCGTGGCCGACGGGGACGTGGCCACGGGCCGGCCGCCCGCCCTGGTCCCGCGCCCGGCGGCCGGGGCGGCAGAATGGGGTCATGGCGAAGCGACCCGTGCACTCGGATCCTCGTCCGGTGGAGCCGGAGGGCGGCCACAGCATCGACCGCCGGCGCCAGGCCACCATGATCGGCGTCGCCGCGGCGGCCGTCCTGTTGGTCTGGTTCGCGCTGGCCAACTTGCGAGACGTCCAGATCGACTTCTGGGTGTTCAGCCGCCAGGCCCCCTTGATCCTGGTCATCGTCATCTCAGGGCTCCTGGGGGCGGCGATCACGGCCTTGGTCATGCGGCGCAAGCCGAAGGCGCCGAGGGACTAGCTCCACCACGAGGACCGGATCGGACCGGGCCTGGCCCGGGGCGTTACAAGTCCGTTACCTCGCGTTCGGATTCTGCCGATACGGATCTAAGCTGCCCAGCGGTGGAGACCACCGCGCAGGCAGGAAGCAAGGGCCACATTCTCGTTGTCCGCGCCGATAGGGCGTGCCAACATTGGGCACAGATGGATGTGGAGATCCCAGGGGGCAGGTGGTAGTGCCGCTTTCCGACCACGAACAGAAAATTCTGGCCGAACTCGAGGAGTCCTTGGTCCGGCAGGACCCGGAGTTCGCCGAGCGCGTTCGATCGGAGACCGTGTACCGGCACGCCGGCCGCTACTGCAAGTGGGCCGCCGTGACCTTCGTCCTCGGCGTCGTGATCCTCGTCGCCTTCTACTCGAAGTCGGTCATCGCCGGCTTCGTCGGTGTCGTCATCATGTTCGCCTCGGCGGTGTGGTTCGAGCGGAACCTGCGCCGCATGGGGCGCGCCGGGTGGCACGACCTCACACGCTCGCGTGACGGCGAACCGAAGGAGGGTGGCGCCTCGAGCGGCATCGAGGGCGCGGTGAGCGAAGCGCGCGACTGGTTCCGCTCCCGGTTCCATCGCCGCGAGAGCTGACCGGCGCGCTGCGCCGGCGCGGCGCCGTGCTGGCGCTGTGATCTCGACCCGTATCTCGCCGACGTCCTAGGCGCTGCCCGTCCTCATGGCTGACCTCGCGCTCGCCGTCGACATCGGCGGCACCAAGCTGGCCGCCGGGCTGGTCGGGCTGGACGGCTCGCTCGTCGAACGGGCGATGCAGCCGACCCGCCGTCTGGCAGTGGGCGAGGGCGGGGGCGGGGGCGCTGGCGCGGGCGTGGGGAGCTCCGAGGGCGCCGTCGCCGGTGGCGGGCCCGCTGAGCTCTTGTGGTGCGATCTGGCGGGACTCGTCGGCGACGTGGTGGCGCGGCTCGGGTCCGGCGATCGGCTGGTTGTGTGCGGCGCCGGGTGTGGTGGCCCGATGACCCCCGGCGGCGAGGAGGTGTCGCCGCTCAACATCCCCGCCTGGCGCTCCTTCCCGTTGCGCGCGCGGCTCGCCGCCCTGACGGGACTCCCGACCTATGTCGACAACGACGCCAAGGCGCTCGCGCTCGGTGAAGGGTGGGTCGGTGCGGCGTCGGGCGCGCGCGACTACATCGGCATGGTGGTCTCGACCGGGGTGGGGGGCGGCATCGTCCTCGACGGCCGGTTGCTCGATGGACGCCTCGGCAACGCCGGTCACGTGGGCCACGTGATCGTCGTGCCCGACGGTCGCGTCTGCCGGTGTGGTGGGCGCGGCTGCCTCGAAGCGGAGGCGTCGGGCACTGCGGTGGCCGCGATCACCGGTGAGCCGGCGCGGCTCGCGTCCGCCGCGGTGATCGAGCGCACGGGGACGCTCGTCGGCCGCGCGCTGGCCTCGGTGGTCAACCTCCTCGACCTGCCGCTGGCGGTGGTGAGCGGTTCGGTCGCGCTCGGCTTCGGCACGCCCTTCTTCGATGCGGCACAGGCGGAGATGGACCGCCTGTGCAGGCTCGACTACGCGCGCGGCGCGCGGGTGATCCCCGGCGGCCTCGGTGACGAGGGCCCTTTGGTCGGCGCCGCCCGCGTCGGCCTGCGCGGGCTGGCGGTCCCGTGAGCGGCTCCGCGTGGCGACGCGACGCGTCCGTCGTGGTGCGCGCGGTGGTGGTGCACCCAGGGCTGTGGTGGACGGCGCTCGGAGCCGTGCGCCGGCTGGCCCGGCGCGGGTGGTGGCGTCGCGCCCCGTTCATCCCGGTGCCGGGCGACGCGTACTGGCACTTTCGTCTTGTCACCGCGTACGGCGGAGACGGCGACGCCGCCGCGCTGACCTCGCAGGACGTCGTCGCGTACCTGCGCTGGTGTCAGAGGTCCCGTCCTCGCCGCGGATAGCCTCTCGGGTCATGGAGCGGGTGCTCCTCCTCAATGCGACCTACGAGCCGCTCGCCCTCGTCTCTGATCGGCGTGCGGTCGTGCTGATGCTCGCGGGCCGAGCGGAGGCGGTCGCGACGAGAGACGACTGCACCGTCTTCCACTCGGCGCGGCTCGACGTCGAGGTCCCCTCGATCGTGCGCCTGTCGCACATGGTGCGGATCCCGCGCTGGGCCCGCACCCCGCCCGTGACCCGGCGGTCGGTGCTCCGCCGCGACGGCGGGCTCTGCGTCTATTGCTCGCAGCCCGCCGACACCATCGACCATGTGATCCCGCGCAGCCGGGGTGGCACGCACGACTGGTCCAACGTCGTGGCGGCCTGCAAGCGCGACAACCTGGTGAAGGCCGATCAGTTGCTCTCCGAGCTCGGCTGGACGCTGCGCGTGAAGCCGGCTCCTCCCGACGGCCACCTCTGGCGCCTGCGGCACCTCTCGGACGTGGACCCGTTGTGGGAGCCGTATCTCGCAGCGGCCTCCTGAGGTTGCCGCCCGCCCCTCTCTCGCTGATCGACGTCGACCAGTTCCGAGCCGAGCCCCGGCGGGTCGCCGTCGTCCGCGGCGTCCCCCGCCCGACGCTCGTCCTCGGCAGCACCCAGCCCGAGGCGGTGGTCAGCGCGGACGCGCTGGAGGCGCACGGTGTCGGACTGGCGCGGCGCCGCGGCGGCGGCGGGCTGGTCTACCTCGACCCGGCGGACCCGCTCTGGCTCGACGCCTGGATCCCGCGCGACGACCCGCTGTGGGTCGCCGACGTCGCGGCTGCGGCCGAATGGATCGGGGCGTGGTGGACGCGCGCCCTGGCCGAAGTGGGCGTCGCCGGCGTCCACGTGCACGCCGGCCGCGCCGTGCCCGGCGAGTACGGCGAGCTGATCTGTTTCGCCGGCCGTGGACCGGGCGAGGTGTTCGTCGGCGGGCGCAAAGTGGTGGGGCTCTCACAGTGGCGGGCCCGCGAAGGCGCGCTCTTCTCCTCGTGCGCGTATCTGCGCTGGGACCCGGTCGCGATGGTCGGCTTGCTCGAGGTCGCCGACGCGCGGCGGCGCGAGCTCGACGCCGGGCTACGCGAGGTCGCGGTCGGGTTGGGTGACCTCGATCCGCCGCTGCGCGACCTCGCGGTGCTGCGCGACCGCCTCCTCGCGTCGTTTCCCTCGTTCGAGCTGAGCGGCGGGTCCGAGGAGGCGACCGGCTCGCCGTAGGGCCGCGCCGCTTCCACTTCGTTTCTCTCCTCCTTCTTCTCCTCTTCTTCTGCACTCTTCTGCCGGCTGCGTCGCCGGCTCTCGATCCCTCCGGCCGCGCGGGGGGAGGTCTCGGCGCGCCGAACCGGCCCCGGCCGAGCGCACTCGCTCGCCGCGCTCGTGGGCGCGCCGCGCCCGGGGTCGCGCGGCAGGCCGCGGACGGGGCCGGAGGGCGCGGTGGCGGTCTGTTGTTGCATTTGGGTTGCATATGGGGCCCCGGTGTTGTGCAGTGGAGGGAAAGGGTTTAAAGTGGAGGGAAATGGTGTGAGGGGGCGTCGTGAGGCGCAAGCCAGGGAGCGTCGTGGGAGACACAGCCAGTGGCAGGTTTCGTAGGGAGGTACGAGCACTCGCTCGACACGAAGGGCAGGGTGATCCTGCCGGCGAAGTTTCGTGGCCAGTTCGAGCGCGGCGGCTATCTCACCCAGAACTCGGAGGGTTGCCTGGCGCTCTGGACGCCAGGGGAATTCGAACGGCAGATGGAATCGATGCAGCAGATGTCCGGCTCTGGACGGGCCGAGCGCAACCGGGCCCGGATCTGGGCCTCGAACTCGGCGGACGTCGAGATCGACCGGCAGGGGCGCATGCCGATCCCGGCGCACCTGCGCGAGTTCGCTCGACTCGATGCCGAGGTGCTCGTCCACGGGGCGATCGACCGGGTCGAGTTGTGGAACCCGACGGCATGGAACGAGCGAGTGTTGCCGGAGGAGAGCTGGCTGCTGGAAGGAGACGAGGGGGAGTAGCGAGCACCGCGTCGCAGAAAGAGCAGTCACGGACGGACGAGATACAGAGAGAAAGGACACCCAACACCTCAGGACAGACGCTGACGACACAGACACCGACGACACAGGGACGCACGACGCACTGGACCATGTGCAGCTCCTCGACCGGCGCGCTGGAAGACCACTCCACCCACTTCCTCGCACAAGGTCGTCCGGATCTCCACCTCCCTCTCGACCCTCCGGCCGAGGGGCTGCAGATGGCCCACACGTTCGAACACACTCCCGTGCTCCGTGACGAGGTGGTGTCTCTCTTCGCATCCGTTCCCCCCGGTGTCGTGGTGGACGCGACGGTCGGCGGGGGCGGCCACTCGGCGGCGTTGCTAGCGGCGTATCCGACGCTGCGCGTCGTCGGGCTTGATCGGGACCAGGTGGCACTCAACACAGCACAGGTGCAGCTGGCCTCGTTCGGGGACCGGATCACGCTGATCCGGTCCCCGTTCTCGGCCTTCGAGGAGGTCGTCTCGACAGGGGGGCTCGGGACCCTGTCGGGCGCCCTCTTCGACCTGGGGGTCAGCTCGCCCCAGCTCGACCAGGCAGGCCGCGGCTTCTCGTTCCGCCACGACGGTCCCCTCGACATGCGGATGGACCAGGAGTCCGGCCTGACGGCAGCCGAGTTGGTGAACAGCCTCCCGGAGGAGTCGCTGGCCGCGCTCTTCCGTGAGAATGGCGAGGGCCGCCTGTCCGGGCGGATCGCACGGGCCATCGTGCGGGCGCGCCCGCTGACGACCACGACACAGTTGGCGGACGTTGTCGCGGCGGCCGTCCCGGCAGCGGTGCGCCGTAAGGGACACCCGGCCCGCCGTGTCTTCCAGGCCTTGCGCATCGAGGTCAACGACGAGGTGGGCGAGCTCCGCGCCGCGCTCCCGGCGGCGGTGGAGAGCCTCGCCGTGGGCGGCGTGTGTGCCGTGATCAGTTACCACTCGGGCGAGGACAGGTTCACCAAGCAGCTCTTCGCGGACGCCGCGTCCGGTGGCTGCGTGTGCCCGCCGGGCATGCCCTGCGTCTGTGGTGCGCTGTCCAAGCACCGCCTCGTGTTCCGCGGCGCGCGCAAGGCGTCTGCGGCCGAGATCGCCTCCAACCCCCGGGCCGAGAGTGCCCGGCTCCGTGCCCTCGTCCGGACGGACGACTGATGGCACCTCCTCCCGCGGCCGCGGCACCCGCCCGACGGCACGCCTCCGGATCGCCCTCCCGTCGTTGGGGGCGTGGCGCCACTGACGGTGCCGGCGCCACAACCCCTTCGACTCGCCGAACGCCCCTCCGGGTCGTCCCGCCGCGCCCTCGGCGGGGCGCCCGGTCCGGGCGTGGAGCCAGGAATCCCGCGCGCCTCATGACGGTCGCCGCCGTCTCGCTCGTCATCTGCGCCCTGCTGGCCGTCGTCGTGGGGCAGGCCATCCTGGCCAACGGGCAGGTGCGGCTCTCCTCCCTCCAGCACCAGCTCTCGCTCGAACTCGCCGCCCACCGCCAAGGCGAGCTGTCGGTCGCGCAGCTCGAGACGCCCGCACGAATCGTCGGTGCCGCCACCGGGCAGCTCGGCATGGTGCACGACGACGTGACCGAGTTGCCCTACGTCCCGCTCACGGTCCCCATCGCGACCCCGAAGGTGACGCCGGCGCCGGCCCCCCCTCCGCCGCCCGCCACTGCCACTCCGGCGACCACGGGTACGAGCACGACCGGTGCCGCCGCCGCGTCGACCACGCCAGCCTCCACTCCGACCACCTCCACCCCGACGACCACACCATGAGCGTCGCGACGCGACCCGAGCCTCACCGCGCGCGCGCCAACACCGGCCGCGCGCGCGGCGGTTCAGCGTCGACGTCCGGGGGTGCACGGCGTGCGCCGGCCGGCCGGGCCGCCGCCGCACCCTCCACGCGCGCGCGCACGGCCACACAGCCCCGCCGGCCGTCGTCGACGCCGTTGCGCCCGCGCCCGCGTCCCGAGGCGCGCCCACATCGTCCTGCGCCGGCGAAACGCACGGCGAAACGGCCAGCGCGGCCAGCACGGCCTGGCCGGCCAGCGCGGTCGCCGCGGCCGTCGCGCGCCGGCTGGGCGAGTGGCACCTTCCAGCGGAGGGTCCGCCTGGTTCGCTTCCTTCTCCTGTTCGCGATGTTGCTGCTCGTGGCGCGGCTCGTCGACGTGCAAGTCGTGCACGCCGGCGCCTACTCGGCTGCGGCGCGCGGCGAGTCCTCGATCACGGTCTCGCTGCCCTCGTTGCGCGGTGGGATCTACGCCCGTGACGGGTCGCCGCTCGCCCTCTCCGTGCCGACCGACGACGTGGTCGCCGACGACTACCAGGTGGCGCACCCGGTGAAGACCGCGCTCGCGCTCGCCCCGATGCTGCACGTCCCCGCGACGACCCTGGCGGCGGAGCTGCACCGCCCGAGCGGGTACGTGGTGCTCGCACGCCAGCTGCCACAGGCGACGGGCCAGACGATCGCATCCGACGCCATCCCGGGGATCACCTTGCTGGCGGACTCCAAGCGCGTGGTGCCCAACGGCACCCTGGCGTCGCCCGTCATCGGCTTCACCAACGCGGCGGGCCACGGGGCCGGGGGGCTCGAGTTCGGCGACAACCGGCTCCTGGCCGGGACCGACGGCAAGGAGACGATCATGGCGTCACCGGCCGGCGTCGCGCTGCCGCAGTCGCCGGTTTCCGACAAGGTCCCCACGACCCCGGGCACCGGCCTCGAGCTCACACTCGACACGCAGTTGCAATACGAGTCCGAGCAAGCGCTGGCCAAGGCGATCGAGTCGTCGAACTCCGTCAGCGGCACCGCAGTCGTGATGGACGTGAAGACGGGCCAGATCCTCTCGATGGCCAATCTCGTCGCGACGCATCCGACTCCACTGGGGTCCGCGCCCACGACCACCACGCCGGGCACCACCTCGGGCGGTGTCGTGCCGATCGGGCCGAAGAACGCCGTGGAAGAAGCGCCGAGCAATCTTGCGGTGACGCAGCTCTACGAACCGGGATCGGTCTTCAAGCTGGTGACGTTCTCGTCCGCCTTGCAGAACAACCTCATCAACCCCAACTCCGTCTTCACGGTGCCCGACCAGATCCAGTTGGACGGTTCGACCTTCCACGACGCCGAACCGCACCCGACGGAGCAACTGACCGCGACGCAGATCCTGGCCCAGTCCTCGAACATCGGGACCTCGGAGATCGCCCAGGGCGTCGGCGAGCAGCGCCTGCTCGCCCAGGTGAAGGCGCTGGGGTTCGGGCAGCCGACCGGACTGGACTTCCCCGGCGAGTCACAGGGCCTCCTCGCCACCGCCGCACAGTGGGAGCCCACGGACTTCGTCTCCCTACCCATCGGCCAGGTCGACGCGGTCAACGCGCTCCAGGTGCTCGACGCCTACAACGCCGTGGCCAACGGCGGCGTGTACGTGGCACCCAAACTCGTCCAGGCCACCGTCAGCCCGTCGGGCACGCTGGCCAACACCCCCGCGTCGGCGACGCACACGGTCTTCCCGCCTGCAGTCGACTCCGAGCTGTCGTCCATGCTCCAGCAGGTGGTCAACCAGGGCACGGGCACGAGTGCCGCGGTGCCCGGCTACACGGTGGCGGGCAAGACGGGCACCGCGCAGATCCCGACGCCGGATCACGACTCGTACATCGAGGGCGCGTACATGGCCTCCTTCGTCGGCTACGCGCCCGCCGTCAACCCGACGCTGTCGATGATCGTCGTCCTCGACCGCCCGACGCCGATCTTCGGCGGGACGGTCGCGGCCCCGGTGTTCTCGCAGATCATGAGCTACGCCCTGCACCGCTACGACATCCCGACGACCCCCGGCGCGCAGACGAGCCCCTCGTCAGGGACGACGTCCACCTCCGCGAGCGACCAGGCCCAGGACATCACGTGACCCATGCCCACACACCCATTGCGGATGTGACGCGAGGGTGTCCGGGGCATGCAACGCTGTCGGGTCCATCATGCGACGTGTGCCCATGAACCTGCTCTTCGACGACATCGACGTGCTCGAGTCCGTCGGGGACCTCGCTGCAGTCGAGGTCAGCGGCATCTCGCACGACAGCCGTCGCGTGGTACCGGGCGATTTGTTCTGCTGCGTCCCCGGCCTCGTCAGCGACGGGCACGCGTATGCCTCCGAGGCCGTCGAGCGCGGCGCGGTCGGCCTGCTGTGCGAGCACTTCATCCCCGAGCTGCTCGACGAGCGGGTGGTGCAGACGCGGGTCGCCGAGGGCACCATGCGGCCCGTCATGGCGCGCCTCGCCGCCGCGTTCTACGGCTATCCCGCGCGCGACCTCGTGATGGTCGGCGTGACGGGCACGAACGGCAAGACGACGGTGACCCAGCTGCTCGGCGACCTGTTGAGCGCCACCGGACACCCCACCAACGTGATGGGGACGTTGTCGGGTGCGAGGACCACACCCGAAGCCACCGAGGTGCAACGCGTCCTGGCCGGCGTGCGCGACCGCCAGACGTCCGACGGGACGCGTCATGCTGTCGCCATGGAGGTGTCGAGCCACGCCCTCGTGCAGTCGCGGGTCGAGGGCATCCACTTCGACGTGGCCGTCTTCACCAATCTGAGCCACGACCACCTGGACTACCACGGGACGATGGAGTCCTATTTCGAAGCGAAAGCGACGCTGTTCGATCCCGGCCGCGCGCTCCGCGGCGTGGTCAACGCGGACGATCCGTGGGGACGCCGCCTGCTCGAACGGGCGCGGATCCCCATCACCCCCGTGCGGCGCAGCGATGCGGGCGACATCGTCCTCGAACCCGGCCGATCGAGCTTCACCTGGCGCGGCCAGCGCGTGACCACGCCGCTGACCGGTGCGGTCAACGTGGACAATGCGCTGCTGGCGGCCGAGTCGGCGCTCGCACTCGACGAGCTCCACCTCACCCCGGAGCAGGTTGCCCACGCCATGGCCGGCGTGTCGCCGGTGCCCGGGCGCCTGCAGGTCATCGCCTCACCGGGCGCGGCGGACGCCGACGCCGACGCGGACGCGCCGCCTTTCACGGTGCTCGTCGACTACGCGCACACACCGGCCGGCCTCGACGTGGTGCTGCGAGAGGCGAGGGTGCTCGCACCCGGCGGCAGGGTGTTGACCGTGTTCGGCTGCGGCGGCAACCGGGACAGGACCAAGCGCCCGCTCATGGGCGAGGTCGCCGCCCGGCTGAGTGACATCGCGGTGCTCACGTCCGACAACCCGCGCGACGAGGAGCCACGCACCATCATCGAAGAGGTCCTCGGCGGCATTCCCGGCGGGCGGACCAACCCGGCCGTCGTGGTCGAGCCCGACCGGGCCGTGGCGATCCGGCGCGCCCTCGACCTGGCCGCCCCGGGCGACGTGGTCGTGGTGGCGGGCAAGGGGCACGAGACCTACCAAGAAGTGAGGGGGCAGTTGCTCCCGTTCGACGACGCGCTCGAAGCGCGCGACGCGCTCGCCGCGCGCTATGGGTCGGATCCTTCGACCTGGGCGCCCGCCGGGCGGCACGAGCACCCGGGAGCCTGACAGCACGTGCTCGGATTGCTCGTGTCGGGTGGCATCGCGCTCTGGCTCGCCATCATCTCGACCCCCTTCCTCATCCGTTACTTCCGCACACGCGAACTGGGCCAGCACATCAGGGAGGACGGGCCGTCGACCCACGTGGCCAAGGCGGGCACGCCGACTATGGGTGGCATCGCCATCGTCGGCTCGGTCGTGGTGGGGTACGCCGTCGGCCACATCGGCACCGAGGTCCGCTTCTCGCGCACCGGCTACCTGGCCGTCGGCGCGGTGGTGGCGTTCGGGCTCATCGGGTTCCTCGACGACTACATCAAGGTCTCGCACCGGCGCAGTCTCGGGCTCAACAAGCGCGCCAAGTCCGCCGCGCAGCTGCTCTGCGCGCTCGCCTTCGCGTTGCTGGCGGTCTACTGGGCCCACACGTCGACGGCGCTGTCCTTCACGCGCTCGTCGGCCATCGGCATCAACCTGGGGACGGTCGGCTGGATCATCTTCGCCGTCCTCGTGATGGTCGGTGCCTCCAACGCCGTGAACATCACCGACGGGGTCGACGGCCTGGCTGCCGGTTCGGGCACGTTCTGCTTCTTCGTGCTCTCGATCATGGGCTACTGGATCTTCCGGCACTTCTCGATCTACCACGTGCTGCCGGCGTCGGCGATCGACCTCGCGCTGGTGTCGGTGGCCCTCGCGGGCGCCTGCGTCGGGTTCCTGTGGTGGAACGCGGCGCCGGCCAAGATCATCATGGGCGACACCGGGTCACTCGCTATCGGTGCGGGGCTCGCCGCCCTGTGCCTGCTCCTCAACCTGGACCTGCTGCTGCTCGTGATCGGCGGCCTGTTCGTCATGGAGACGCTGTCGGTCATCCTCCAGGTGATCAGCTTCCGTGCCTTCCACCGGCGCATCTTCCGGATGGCGCCCATCCACCACCACTTCGAGCTCGGGGGCTGGCCCGAGACCACGGTGATCGTCCGCTTCTGGATTTTGGGCGGACTCTTCTGCGCGTTGGGACTCGGCATCTTCTACGGGGACTTCCTCACGGTGGCGAAGTTCACGTGAGGGACGCCGGCATCCTGGCTTGCTGCGCGCGTGGCGCGCCTGGCTCCGGCCGAGCCCCGTCGCTCCGCGTGCGGCCGCGCGCCGGACTGCGTCGCAGGGCCGCGGTCCGCCACTTCGACGGCGCGGTAGGGGAGACTGTGGCCATGCATCGGGTGTCGGACCGGGCACAGTGGCGCGCCCGCGCCAGGGGGAGCGCGTGACATGACGTCGACCCCTACGGACGCCACGGCCGAGCGCCATCGGGCGCCACGGGCTCGCCGGGCCCCGGCGCCCAAGGCGGGGAATGGAAGGAAGTCCGCCTCGCAGTCGACGACCGCGCACCGCGACGGAGCCGGCACGAGCGGGAGCGGTGTCCGGCTCGGCGGCTACCGGGTGTCCGTCTCGACGCTGCTCCTGCTGGACGTGGTGCTGCTGTGCCTGATCGGACTCGTGATGGTGGGCTCCGCCTCGTCGGTGATCTCCAT
>DATJTU010000270.1:0-18447 GCA_035503015.1 Acidimicrobiales bacterium
TCGCCGGAGTCACGCCCCTGTGCACCGGCGGCGGCGTCGTCGTCGGAAGCCCATGAGACGTGACGCTAGCCGCATGGTTGTCGTTGACTAGCCGATCGGCTACTCTCGCGCGGCAGACGACCAGCTCGTCCATGGCCAGTCATCCACGGACGGCGCGACCCGCAGGAGGTTCGACGGTGCCAGAGCCCACGAACGACCCGACGCCCGACGAGTTCTTGGAGATCCGCAAGCCCGGAGCCCACCTCGACGAGGGCGTCGTCGCCGACGACTTCGTGCTCATGCTCGGAGTCGACCTGCAGAACTACCCGAAGTTCTCGCGCGTCGACGACAACGTCACCTACGCGCGCACGACGACCGACGTCCGCCAGGAGATCGATGTCGACTCGGGTGCCGAGCTGCCCGACTACAGCGGCGCATACCGGGCCGACCTCCGGTTCACCGACTTCTCGATCGAGGCGTTGGCCACGCGCTTCGTACCGTGGGCGGAGGAGTACCTCCTCCTGTGCGTGAACGGATGGGCCGCCGAGGTCGCCCGCCGCTACGGGGCCGAGACGATGGCCGAGATCGAGTGGACGGCCTGGAACGACCAGACGTCGCCCGAGCTCGAGCGGATGCGGGGCGAGTTCCTGCCCGCCTGGGCCACCTACCGCGATCCGAATGCGGGCGTTCCCGCCGCGGAGCGGCCCACCACGCGGGTCGTCTACACCGGGCTGTTCTCGCCGCGCGCCGAGTGTGCCGAGCTGTCGAAGCCCGAGCTGGTCACGTGGTTCCTCGGGTCCCACGAGTACCTGCTCCAGTGCATCGAGGCGTGGGCCACCCAGATCACGGTCCGCTACGGGCTCGACGTCATGTTCGACATCCAGTGGACGCTGTGGGGGGCCACCGTGCTGCCGGGAGTGAAGAAGCTCAAGGCGCAGTACCTCGGCATCACCGGCAACACGGTCGAGGACTGGATGAAGGACCTGCAGCTCGACGCCACCGCGCTCCCCGGCAAGGCCTTCGACCTCTCCTTCGAGATGCCCGAGCCCGACGTCGGGATCATGACGTTCAACCGCTGCGTCGCCGTCGACCAGTGGGAAGCGATGGGGCGACCGGACATCCTCGAGAAGAACTGTCACTCGACCTGCCCCAAGTCCATGATCGAGACGACGAAGATGTACAACCCCAACATGAAGGTCGACATCCTCGCCATCCCGCCGCGCCGGGACGACGGCGACGTCTGCTGCAAGTGGCGCTTCAGCATGCGGACCGAGGACGACCCCGACTACGTGCCCGTGACGCTCGGCGCCACGCGCACCAGCGCCGGCCCGGAGGACGCGGAGGCCGACGCCTAAGCGCGCACCGGGGCGGCGCACGGTGGGGGTCGATCCAGGCACGGCGCCGCCGATTTGGTCCGCCGCGCGGGCTGGGGGCAGGACCAGGGCGGCGGCTCCCTGGAGAAACTCAGCCGGACCCGGAACGCGCGCCGGTCGACGGCACACGCCAGAGCCTGCGAAAGGCGCGTCTGAACTGGGTCTCTGAGGGCGCGCTGTGAGACGCGCCGCACGGGTGGCAGGCAGCGCCGCCTGTGGCTACGGTCGTGTGCAACCCCCCACGTTTCGCCCCCTTTATTCGCGCGCACGCTGGAGACCCCATGACCTTCCCAGGCCCCCGCACCGGTGGCCCTCGAGCAAGGAACACCGCCAAGAAGCTCGCAGCTCTTTCGCTCGTCCTCGCGTGCGTCGGCACGCTTGCCTTCACGGCGGTGAGCATCTCGGCCTCCTCGGCGGCGTCCGGGGCCGCGCTGGGTGCCTACGTGAATTCGACGACGGCCCCGACGGCGCTCAACGCCGCGCTCGGCGGCAACGTGAAGTACGCGATGGACTTCCAAGACGGCACGTCGTGGTCGACGATCACGCAGTCGAGCTACCCGTATTCGTACTGGCGGGGGGCCGGCTACTCGATGGTGTGGGGCATCCCGATGCTCCCCAACTCCTACAGCCCGAGCACGAGCCTCACCAACACGAGCGGCAGTTGTTACGGGCTGTCCCAGGACGCGAACGGCGTCTTCAACTCGAACTGGACCAAGGTCGCGCAGGCCTTGGTCGCCAACGGGTTCGGCTCCTCGGTCGTCCGCCTCGGCTGGGAGTTCAACGGCGGGTGGTTCCCGTGGTCGGCCGGCGGCTGCGCGGCCCAGTTCGTCGGCGCGTACCAGCAGATCGTCACGACGATGCGTGCGGTGTCGGGCGCGAACTTCACCTTCGAGTGGAACCCGACCCTCGGCGACCTCGGTGACGGCAACCTGGCGAACTACTACCCCGGCAGCTCGTTCGTGAACTACATCGGGCTCGACGTCTACGACAACGCGTGGAGCTCGTACTCGGGCGCGCAGTCCGAGTTCAACACGTACCAGACCCAGGCCTACGGCCTGAACTGGCTGTCCTCGTTCGCAGCGCAACAGGGCAAGCAGATCGTGCTGCCCGAGTGGGGTCTGGGCTGGGGCGTCTGCGCGGCCGGGCAGCCGGTCAGCGCGTCGGGCACCCAGGTCTGCGGCGGTGACAACCCGACCTTCATCAACGACATGGCGTCGTGGATCAAGAGCAACAACGTCTTCGAGGACACCTTCTGGGACAACGGGTCGTCGTCGGTGGCCGGGTGCCCGAGCGCCTGCACGCCCATCGGCTACGGGGCGGGGGACTACTACACGATCGCCGCCGGCAACATCAACTCGTTCAACGCGCTGGTGGCCGACTTCGGGTCCGGGTCGGGCTCGTCTTCGTCGTCGTCCCCGCCGACGACCACGCCGACCTTCAGCACGACGACCACCACGACACACACGACGACGTCCACCACGTCGCCGCCCGCGACCACCACGACGACCGCGCCGCCGGGCAACGGCATCACCGTGAGCCGCGTCTCGCCGGCCAGCGGTCCGGCGGCCGGCGGCACGACGGTCACGATCACTGGGACCGGCTTCTCCGGCGCGACGGCGCTCGACTTCGGCTCGGTGCCCGCGACGATCACGTCCTCGTCGGCCACCTCCATCACCGCCTCCGCACCGGCCGCCGCGGTGGGCGGCACGGTCGACGTGACCGTCACGACCCCGGTGGGCCGGAGCGCGATCTCGCCGACCGACGAGTACACCTACGTCTTCCCGAAGCCGAGCGTCTCCTCGGTCGCACCGGCGGCGGGCGTGGCCGGGACCTCGGTGACCATCACGGGGAACGGCTTCACCGGCGCCACGGGCGTCGCCTTCGGCTCCACGGGGGCGTCGTTCTCGGTGACGTCCAACACGTCCATCGTCGCCACCGCGCCTGCCGGCGCCGCGAAGTCAGTGGTCGACATCACCGTGACCGGGCCGGGAGGCTCCTCCACCGCCGTGACGGCCGACCAGTTCACCTACGGGCCGGCCGTCACGTCCGTCTCGCCCGCGTCCGGCAGCCATCTAGGCGGGACGCTGGTTACCGTGAAGGGCGTGGGCTTCACCGGGGCGACCGCGGTCACCTTCGGCGGCGTCGCCGGCACGAACGTCAGCGTCGCCGCGGGCGGGACCCAGCTCACCGTCAACGCGCCGGCAGAAGCGGCGGGCACGGTGGACGTGCAGGTCACCGTCGGCGGCGTCACGACGAACGCGGTGGCGACGGACCACTTCACCTACATCTAGCGGCCACCTCGCTCGCACACGCCCGGGCTCGTCTAGCGGCGCACGCGGCGGGCGGGCGAGAATCGGACACCATGGGCACGAGGGGCACGACGGGCACGCCGGACGGGGTCGACGCGCACCGGTTCGCCGGACGGGTCGCCATCGTCACCGGCTCGACGGCTGACCCGAGCATCGGCCGGGCATGCGCCCTCCGCCTGGCCCGGGAGGGTGCGGCCGTGGTCGTGAACGGGCGCGACCCCACACGCGTCGAGGCGACCGAGGCGGCGCTGCGCGCCGAGGGTCTGGCCGTGGCGAGCGTGGTCGGCTCCATGGACACCGAGGAGGCGGTGGCGCGGCTCACCGACGCCGCCATCGAGGCCTTCGGCCGCATCGACCACGTGGTCAGCACGCTCGGCGGGGCGCCGTACCCGGTGTCGTTCGACACCATCACCGAGACAGAGCTGCTCGAGACCTTCCGCCTCAATACGTGGCCGGTCGTCGCGCTGGTCCGGACGGCGCTCGAGCGCGGGCTCGGAGAGGGGCGCACCGGGTCGGTCGTGACGATCTCGAGCGGCTCGCCGCACAAGACGACCTCGGCCATGGTGTCCTACGCCGCGGCCAAGGCCGCCCTCAACGCCATGACACGGACGATCGCCGCCGACCTCGCACCGCGGGTGCGCGTCAACGCGGTCAGCCCCGGACTGGTGCGCACCACCGCCACGCGGCGGATGTGGGAGGCGGACGGTGGCGCCGCCGCCGGCGCCAACCTGCCTGTCGGCCGGCTGACCGAGGCCGAGGACATCGCGGCCGCCGCCTGCTTCTTGCTCTCCGACGACGCGCGCCAGATCACCGGGGTCACGCTCGACGTGGACGGCGGCAACCATCTCGGCAGCGGGTGGACCCCGATCCGGTCGTCGCCGGCGTCGTCAGGGTCGCGTCGGTCGGGCTGAGGATCCTGCCGCGGGCCACCGCGCCCGCAGCGGGCCGACGACCTCGCGCGCGATGGCGGCGATCTGCGCCCGGACCTCGGCGGGCGCCATGCCGGGGAGCTGGACCCGCAGGTTGACCGCGTCGGCGCCGGACTCCGCCACCGCGGCGGCGACGGCCTCCGCCAGCTCGGCCGGCTCGGGCGCCGCGATCGTCTGGTCGTCGCCGAACGAGCCCCGCCGCTCGCCGTAGCTCTCGTAGACGGCGCGCTGGCTCGCGATGAGGCCGGCCTGTGCCCGGCCGAGCCACACACGCCGGATGAGGACGGCGGCGCCCGTGCCCCCGGCCTCCCTGAAGGCTGCGGTCAGGCGAGCCAGCCTCCGCGGCGCCGACATGCCCTCCATGATGATGCCGGCACCGCTCGTGGCGGCGCGCTCCGCTGCCGCGACCGACACCGCGGCGCTCAGCACCGGCACAGGGTCGCGGCGGCACGCCGCCAACGCCGGGTCGCCCTCGAGCACGCCGAGGTCCTCGCCGCGGAGCATGGCGACGAGCCGGGGCAGTTCCGACTTGAACCGCGCCACGGCATCGTGCTGGCTCACGCCGGCCGCGTCGAAGTCGAGTGGCAGCGCGCCGGCGGCGACGCCGAAGCCGACGCGGCCCGGGTAGCGCGCCCGGAGCCACGCGACCTCCTCGGCCACCAGCGCGGTCGGGCGGAGCGGCAGCAGCAGCGGTGCGGCCGCCGCCCATCCCGTCGGACACGCGGCCAGCACGAAGGACGCCATCTGCAGCGGCTGCGCCATGTAGCCGGCGAAGCCGCCGTGGTGCTCGCTCGTCATCACGCCGTCGAAGCCGTTGCCCAACGCGAGCGCGGCCTGGTCACACAGCTCCGCGACGATCGCCTCGGCCGAGCCCAGTTCGTTGTGCGGGTACAGCCGGAGCGACACCGACCCCGGTGCACACGGCGGGGCGGGGACCGGTGCCGGCGGCGATGCGTCGGTGTGGTCGGGGCCGGGCACGGCGCCGATCGTAGGGGCGGTGCGGGCGGGCCCCCTCAGACGCCGTCGTTCGGCGCTTTGAAGGGCTTCCCCTCGATCTTGTTCACCGCCTCCGTCGCAAAGGCTTGGAACGTGGAGGGGTCGGGACTGAAATCGAGGTAGGTGAGCTGCCCGTCGATGGAGCCCACCCGGAACAAGACGAGGTCGATGCCGACGGTGATCCCCTTGGCCGACAGTGCGATGGCGAAGGCATGGGACGAGTCACCGACGGCCGGCAAGGACAGGGCGCTGACGTTCCCGGCGATCGTGATGCCGCTCGCCTGGAGGGACACCTGCTTGCACCCGGCCATGATGCCGAGGTAGCGCGCGTAGCGGGCGTCCGCACCGCTGCCGCTGATCAACGTCTCGGACAGCGCGGGAATGTCCTGCTGCTGATAGGACACGCTGGCGCGCGCGAGCTCCTTGCTCCGTGGCTTGGCCGCTGCCTGTTGCAACGCCTTGAAGCAGCCCGTCGCACCGGACACGCCGCCACCGCCGGCGTCGTCGACCGACCACCCGCTCGGCATGTCGCCGACGGCGAGCGTCTTCGCCGAGAGCGCGGACTGCGTGGTGGTCGCGCCGGCGGACAGCAGGGCAGAGCCCAGCATCAATGCGGCGAGCGCGACTGCTAAGCCCAGCGAGCCGACGAGCGAGCACCTCCAACGGTGATTCGCCATCGCCCGGACACTAACCAGGGCCTCACGCCTGTTCGTGGATCCACATGGTGGAGGGGCTCAGGGCGTGCTGCGCGTCGCTCCTGTCACCAACCGCGCGTCCAGCGACGCCGACGCGGTACTGCCCGGCAGGAAGATGTGGTCGTTGGCGAGCTGCGCGAAGGCGACTCTCGCGGCCGACGAGGAGTCGGAGGTCCAGTCGCAGGTCGCGGGCGGCGTCGGGTAGTCAAAATAGACAGCGGCCTTGATCGCGGGGAATTTCGCGAGGGCGCCGCGCGCGCCCGCGTACCACGCCTGCTTGGAGTGCGCGCCCGAGACGTTCCCGACAGTGCCGAACTCGCCCAGCATCAGCGGCCGGTCACGGAACGGCTGCGTCGCGAGCATGCCGTAGAACGGGGACACGAGCTCCTGGAACGACCGCCACGAGCGACCCTTGCAGGACGCGAAGTTGTAGGGATCCCACGCGATCCAGTCCACGTCGGCCGCGCCGGGCCAGAGGTCCTTGTAGATCGAGAGCCAGTGCCGGGTCGCGATGCCTTCGACGTCCCACACCCAGACGACGTTGGTCGCGCCGGCTGCCACCGCCACGTCGTGCACCGTCCGGTAGGCCGCCGCGAAGTCCGCCGCGCTGCCCTCGACGCCGAGATCGGCTTCAGGCTCGTGGGAGAACGAGAGCATGACGGGCAAATCCAGCGCGGCGAGGCGTCGCGCCTCGGCCTTGATCACGGCGTCCTGTGATCCGTCGGCCACGGACGCCCACGGAATCGGGTGGCCCGCCGGGTCGGTGGGCTGCCAATTGATGAACAAGATGTGCCCGCTCCGGGCCAGCACCGTCTCCTCGGGTGTCGGGAACACCTGGAGCCACCGGTGATAGGTGTGGACGATGTCGAGGGGCCGCTTGGTCCTCTGCTGCGCTGAAGTCACGGCCTGGACGAGGTTGGTGCCCGTGTTCGGGACGGCCTCGCCCCACCACGCGCCGCAGCGCGGCACCAGGCTCTCGCCGACCGCGCAGCGCGCGCTCACCCTCTGTGGCGCTCCGGTGGCGGGCCCGGCCGGCAGGAAGCACGCCAGCGCAAGTGACGCGACCGCGGCCGCGACCGCGACCGTGCGGCGGGCGGGAGCCCGCAGTACCGCTCGGAGCGTTGTGGTCGAGGTCATCGCGCAAGTGTCTCCGGGGGAATGTCGACAAGCGGAACCCGAAAATTCACGACGTTGTCGGCCAACGTTCACACTGGCCGCCGTGGGACCAAGAGTCTCTCGCGAATTGACGCGCGTCAGTGCGCTTTCGCCAGGAGTTGTGTCGACGTTGCTTGATCGGCGGGGGTCGTCTCAACTTCGATTGCAATAAGCCTGCAACCATCTGTTGTCCCCGTTCGCGTGCCCCCGCGACGGAGGCGTGTCGGACAGCTCCTCGGAGGAGGGCCCCGACGAATCGGCGTGCTTGGCCGGGGCACCGGAAGTGTCTGGGTCAAGAGGGGGTCCAGGTTGTGCTTGGCAAAGCAAGTCGCAGGTGGTGCGCGAACCCGCGTCGTCGCCGCGTCCGTGCTGCCGTGCATCTCCGCGTCCGCCGACTGTCCCGACATGACGCGTCGGGCCGGGCCACCCGCAGCGGTGGCCGCCAGGCGGTCGCGGGGGTGAACGCTTGGTAACGGCTTTCCTGCAGCTGCGCGACGCCATTCAAGACGGCGGGCACCTGTACCTGTTCTCGGTCCTGATCGCGTTGATCTGGGCGGTCTGGCTCGTCAAAGTGGTCCTGTCCCGGCGTTACGTCCCCTGGACCGAGCCGTACCGGTGCACGTCGAGCGTGGTGATCCCGGTGGTCGACGAACCGGTCGAGCTGTTCCGCGACGTCCTGGCACGCATCGTGCGCCAGAACCCGACCGAGGTGCTCGTCGTGATCAACGGGCCGCGCAACCGCGATCTCGAAGACGTCTGCGCCGAGTTCCCGCTCGTCGAGTGGGAGTGGACCTCGGTCGCCGGGAAGCGAAACGCGCTCCGGGTCGGGATCGAGAAGATCAGCGGTGACATCGCGGTGCTCGTCGACAGCGACACCATTTGGACGGAGGGGACGCTCGACGAGCTGGTGAAACCGTTCGCAGACCCGCGCGTCGGCGGCGTGACGACGAGGCAGCGGATCCTCGACCCGACCCGCAACTTCCTCTCGCGCTGGGCCGACTGGCTCGAGTCGAGCCGGTCGCTGTACTCGATGCCGGCACAGAGCGTCATGGGACGCGTCGGGTGCCTCCCCGGCCGCACCATCGCGTTCCGGCGAGAAGTGCTCGAGGACATCATGCCGGACTTCCTCACGCAACGGTTCCTCGGCATCGTCCTCGAGGTCTCCGACGACCGGACGCTGACCAACCTGACGCTCAAGCGCGGGTACAGGACCGTGTACCAGTCGACCAGCCTCGTCTACACGGATTGCCCCACCCGGTTGAAGAAGATGGCCAAGCAGCAGTACCGCTGGGCCCGCGGCAGTCAGTACAACACCTTGCGCATGTTCCCGTGGATGCTCGGGCACGCGCCGGTCCTCGCGTTCTTCTTCGCCATCGACATCATCGTGCCGTTCTTGTGGATCTGCTCGGCGATCGGATGGGGAACGAGAACCGTCACGGGCTACCACAGCGATCTCTACGGAGGGATCCTCAACGGGCACCGTCCCGACCAGTTGCCGGTGATGCTCGGCCTGATCCTGGCCTCGTCGTGGATCTCGATGGCGTTACGCCAGCGGCGGCACCTCGACCAGTGCCCCGGTGACATCTACCTGATGCCGGTGTACGTGATCTTCTCCACGGTGTTCCTGCTGCCGATCCGCCTCTACGGGTTCCTCCGCCTGGCCAAGCCGGCTGGGTGGGGGACCCGCGCCAACGCGTACGCCGGCGGTGACTTCGAGTCGTCGAGCTCGGGTGCGGAATTCTCCCCGTCGATCCCGGGCTCGCAGCCGGCGCCGACGGCGGAGCTCGGCGGCAGCACGGCGACGGCACTGGCGGTGGCGCCGCCCGTCGTCACGCCGGTCACCCGGCGCGCCCTGCGCCGGCGCAACCCCTACGAGATCGTTCCCATCGTCTTGTTCCTGATCGTCATTCTGGGAGGAGTGCTCTATGACACATGGCCGTGGTAGCACGTACGGAAGCGTCGTCGGCGGCCTGTCACTGCTGGCGGTCGCGTTGGTGTTGTACCTGTCGCCGATGGCGAATTCCACGCCACCGCACCACGTCGCGCAGGCGTCGGCGGACCTGGGGTCCCCGGGATCGGACGACGTGCCCTCGAAGCACCTGTTGCACGGGGACACGCCGACGAGCGGCAAGCCGGCAAGCCACACCACGACGACCAATCCCAAGGGGCGGCAGATCGACCGCCAGGTCGTCTATGTCCCGACGCTGGTGGACGACGGGAAGTCGCCGACCACGACGACCACCGTCCCGCACACGCCGGCGGTGACGCCCGCGCCCACCAACGCCACGCCGACCGTCGTCGTCGAACCAAAGTCCGAGCTCGTCGACCCGAGCACGGACTACTGGGGGGTGGCCATCAACGGCGTGCCGCAGGGGACGCCGCAACTGAACGCGCTCGACACGGAGGTCGGCGCGGCACCGTCGGAGCTCACCTGGTACCAGGGCTGGGACGAGCCGTACCCGGCGCAGACGGTGCAGGGGGCCTGGCAGCACGGTGCGCTCCCCATGATCACCTGGGAGTCCAAACCCACGTTCGACACCACGCCGGCCCAGTCCGATCCCGCCTATTCGCTGGGCGACATCATCCGCGGCAACTACGACAGCTACCTCCAGACGTTCGCGCAGTCGGTGGCCTCGACCGGGCTCCCTGTCATCATCCGCCTCGACCAGGAGATGAACGGGAACTGGTTCCCATGGTCCGAGGGGCTGAACGGGAACACGTCGGGACAGTTCGCGCAGATGTGGCGTCACGTCTGGAACATCTTCCAGGCGGCGGGAGCGAACCAGTACGTCATCTGGCTGTGGGCGCCGAACCGCGTCGACAATCTCCCGCACTCGTCGCCCAGCCTCAGCGAGCTCTACCCCGGTGACCAATACGTCGATTGGGTCGGCATCGACGCCTACTGGCGTTACACGTCAGAAGCGCCGACCTTCGCTGCGGTGTTCGGCGAGACCATGGCGGCCGTCGAAGCAGTCACGAGCAAGCCGATCTACATCGCGGAGACCTCCGGCATCGAGACCGACCCGACGACGGGGGCCGACGTAGGTCCGGAGAAGGTGCAGTTCACCACCAGCTTCCTGGCCGCCGTCGAGTCGACGCCGCAGATCGTCGGCTTCTCGTGGTTCGACAACGTCGCCACAACGACGCAGGACAACATCGCGATCACGAACGACTGGAGGGTGGATTCGGACCCCGCGAACCTGCAGGCGTTCAAGTCCGGTCTCACTGCGGGCACCTACAGCGACGGGCTGATGCCGTCGTCGGGGCCGCCGGCGACGCTGTCGGTCGTGCCTGCGCCCGGCGGCTGAGGCATGCGGCTCTCTCGCGCGTCCTTCGTCGAGCCCGCCAGGCCGTAGCTTCGAAAGGGTCGTTTCGTTCGTGGCGGGCCTCGCCGTCGGACAGATGTCCGAGGTGGCCCTAGCGTAAGCGTCCTGATGCGGCGCTCATGGGGTTACTGGACGCGCTACAAGCTGGACCTGCTGCAGCGCTACCTCTCCGCGTTCACGTCCACGACGAAGAACAAGTCGTCGCGGATCGTCTACCTCGACCTGTTCGCAGGGCAGCCCGACATCGTCGACCGCGTGCCGAAGATCCCGAGGGACAGCTCGCCGCGGCTCGCCCTCTGCGTCGACGACCCTCCCTTCACCGACCTGCGGTTCTTCGAACTGGTGCCGAACGTCACGAGCCTGCGCCAGGCGTTGACCCTCGACTACGTGACCCGGAACTGGCTCGTCTACGAGGACAGCAACGCATCGATCGGACAGGCGCTCGCCGACTTGCGATTCTCCGAGGCGCGCTCGGCACCCACGTTCGCCTTCATCGACCCCCACGGACCCCACTGCAAGTGGCAGACGCTCGAGTCGCTCGCCGCGCACAAGGGCCCACCGCGGTTCACGATGAAGGTCGAGCTGTGGATGCTCTTTCCCGACTCGCTCTTCAGCCGGCTCATGCCGAAGCCGGGCGAGGTCCTGCCCGCCGAGGATGCGGCGATCACGGCGATGTTCGGCGACGGCGCCTGGCACGCCATCTGGTGGGCCTTGCGCAACGAGGAGATCACGCCCGAAGAGGCACGCGAGGAGTATGTGAACCTCCTGCGCTGGCGCCTCGAGACCGAGCTCGGCTACCGGTGGACCCATCAGCTCGAGATCCGCAACACCCTCGACGCGCCGATGTGCCACATGCTCTTCGCGACCGACTCCGAGGCGGGGCACCGGATCTTGTCGCACCTCTACGACCAGGCGGCCAACGAGTTCCCCAACATGGCGCAAGACGCGCGCCGGATGCGAGACAGCCTGCAGTTGCAGGAGTCAGGCCAATTCGACTTCTTTTCGTCCTTGGGCGGCATCGAGGCCCTGGGCGGCTCGGTCGGGATGGCAGGCAGCGCCGAACACTTCTACGAGCACCAGCGGGCCGAGGAGCCGCGCTTCCACGACCGCGAGACGTGCCCGTACTGCTTGTAACTGCCGCCACGGCGCTCGCCCCGGTTCTCTCGAGAGGCGCGACCAGGAGTTCCCGCCGCCAGCTCGGCCCTTGTTCCACCCGCTTGAAGCAGCACGAGTGAGCTGGAAGACTCCAAGCCACTTGGCCCGTTCGGTGTGTAGGGGGGTGCCGACAATCCCCCTGTACGCCTCTGACTACGACCCGCAGGAAGCTCGGAAAGCTCGTCGCCTCGCTGGTGTGCGCCGCGGGAGCGCTGTTCCTCGTGGTGCACCTGGCGTCGGCGCTCTTCGCCGGCAACGTGCCCGTTGCCTCCTCGGCGAGCCGGCCGGTCGCCGCCTTCGGCCTGTACGACGGCACCACCACGAAGCCGGACGCGCTCGACGCCGACTTCGACGGGAACGTGAAGTACGCCATGGACTTCCAAGACGGCACGTCGTGGTCGACCATCACGCAATCGGGTTATCCGTATTCGTCTTGGCGCGGGACCGGCTACTCGATGGTGTGGGGCATACCCATGCTCCCGAACTCCTACAGCCCGAACCCCAGCCTCTCGGACCCCGACGGCTCGTGTTACGGGCTGACCCAGGAGGCGAACGGCGCCTTCGACGCCGCCTTCACCAAGGTGGCCGAGGCACTGGACGCGAGTGGCTTCGGCGCGTCGGTGATACGGCTCGGCTGGGAGTTCAACCTGAACTGGGTCCCCTGGTCCGCCGACGGCTGCGCCACCGCCTTCGTCGGGGCCTACCGCCAGATCGTGACAAGCATGCAGCTCGTGCCGGGAGTCGATTTCAAGTTCGAGTGGAGCCCCAGTCTCGGTGATCAGGGCGTCGGCAACCTTGCCGACTACTACCCGGGCCGCGCGTTCGTGAGATACGTCGGCCTCGACGTCTACGACGTCGGCTGGGGCACCTACCGCGGCGCGCAGGCCGAATTCGACATGCTGCGGACCCGGGCCTACGGACTCGACTGGCTGTCGTCGTTCGCCGCCTCGGTGCAGAAGCCGATCGTCCTCCCCGAATGGGGCCTCGGCTGGGGTGCGTGCGATGGCGGGCTCGCGGTGGTGGCTCCGGGCGAGGAGACCTGTGGGGGCGACGACGCGACCTTCGTCAACGACATGGCCGCCTGGATCAGGGCCAACAACGTGGTCGAGGACACGTTCTGGGACTACGGCACGTCCACCCTGGCGGGTTGCCCCAATGCCTGCACGCCGATCGGTCCGTCCGCCGGTGACGCCAACACCATCGCCGACGGCAACATCAAATCGTTCGACGCGTTGGTGGCCGATTTCGGACGGACGTCGTCGACCCGGAGCGCCGCGCGGTCAGGTTGAGCGTGAGCGCGCGGCGTCCGACACCCGCGAGCGAAACCGCCGTCTCACGCGAAGCGACCCGGGTCCGATACTCCGAACCCGGGTCGTCTCGCTTCTGAGCGGCACAGCGGCAGGTCTTGGCTGACCAGTCCCGGGTGATTTGCGGTGCGCCCGAAACGATGCCGTGCCTGGCGGTTATCTTTACCGCGACGCGCGTGATTGCAAACGGTGTGAAACCAAGCAACCGCGGTGTGCAGAGATGAATTTTTCGCGAACGCGTCACGGCGTGGGCCGGGCCGGGGCGGGAACGCCGGTGTACGCCGACACGACGAGACTGCCGTTCGCCGGGCGAGCGTAGATTGCACACGGGTGTGCACTGCCGCTGCACCACCCGCGAGGAGTTCAGGAGTACAAGGCCATGACCGCGACGACGCCCACATCGTCAGCTCTCGTCCGTCCGTTCACGGTGGCGATCGCGGACGCCGAGATCGACGACCTCAAACAACGACTCGCGAGAACTCGATGGCCGAATCCGGAGACAGTCCCCGACTGGTCGCAAGGTGTCCGCGTGGAGAATGCGAAAGCGCTCGTCGACTACTGGGAGCGGGAGTACGACTGGCGCCGATTCGAATCGGAGCTCAACGGCTTCCCACAGTTCCTGACGGCGATCGATGGGCTCGACATTCACTTCATCCACGTGAAGTCAGAGAACCCCAACCCGATGCCCCTCATCTTGACCCACGGATGGCCGGGCTCGATCGTCGAGTTCCTGAAACTCATCGGTCCACTCACGGACCCGGTGGCGTTCGGGGGAAACGTCGACGATTCGTTCGACGTCGTCATCCCGTCGCTGCCCGGATTCGGGTTTTCCGAGAAGCCGACCGAGACGGGGTGGGGCGTTCCGCGTATCGCGAGCGCCTGGGTCGAGCTCATGCGGCGTCTCGGCTACGAGAAATGGGCCGCGCAAGGTGGTGATTGGGGTGCCGTCGTCACCACCGCCCTCGGGGCGATGCAGCCCGAGGGTCTGCTCGGGATCCACTTGAACACGCAGTACGCGGTCCCCGCGCACATACCCGAGAACCTGTCGCCAGACGAGCGCCACGCCGTCGACACCCTCGCCTTCTACGCCGGCGATCTCGGTGGGGCAAACCACATTCAGGGCACGAAGCCGGAGACCGTCGGCGTTGCTCTGGCGGACTCTCCGGCCGGCCAGGCCGCCTGGATCTACGACAAGTTCCAATCCAAGACGGACAACCACGGGCTCGCCGAAGACGCGCTCAGCACCGACGACATGCTCGACGCAATCTCTTTCTACTGGTACACGAACACTGCCGCGTCATCCGCCCGCATCTACTGGGAGAACAAGTCGGCCAGCTTCACCGGTCCGACGCTCACCTTGCCGGTCGCCGTGACCGTGTTCCCACGTGACATCCCACGACTGCCACGGAGCTGGATCGAGGACACCTACACCAACTTGATCCACTACGGCGAGGCCGCAAAGGGTGGGCACTTCGCAGCGTTCGAACAACCCGTGATCCTGGTCGGCGAAATCCGCGCCGGACTGCGGAGCCTGCGCTCGTAGCTCGACAGTGACGGTGAGCCGGCCTGTAGGCGGGATTCTGTCCGGCCCCCGCCTCGATGTGAGGCGGAAAGCCTGGGTGGCCATCCATCTGCGCGGCCTACCTGGGGAGCGTCCCTTCTCAGAGACCGGACGAGCAGCCCGTCTCCCACGCTTGGCCTTGCTCCGGGTGGGGTTTACCGAGCCGGCGGAGTCGCCCCCGCCGCTGGTGCGCTCTTACCGCACCCTTTCACCCTTGCCTGTGCGGGCCGTAGCCCGCCATCGGCGGTTTCCTTTCTGTGGCACTGTCCTGCGGGTCGCCCCGACTGGCCGTTAGCCAGCACCCTGCTCTGCGGAGTCCCGACCTTCCTCGACACGATCTCGCAGGTGCGACCCGTGCCGCGGCCACCTGGCCGACTCACCGTCACCTGCAATTCTGCCACCCCGCCGGCCTTACCGGTGACCGCACAGCGCATCGGTAGGGTGTCGGCGTGCCTGGCGGTTCCCGTCAACTCTTCGATCCCGAGGCGCCGCCCCTGCCGGTGGAGGGCGGTGGCGCGGCCGGTGCCGGCCGCGCCGGGGCTGGTGCGGGTACCGACGCCTACGACCCCGAGCTGCACCGCGACACGCACCCCGACGTGCTCTCGGTCAGCGGGCTCTACGAATCCGTCGAGGGAGCGCTTTCGCGCGCCTTCCCGCGCACCCGGCCCTTGTGGGTCCGTGGCGAGATCTCCCACCTCTCCGACCATCGCTCGGGGCACCTCTACTTCGACCTGGTCGACCCCGACGACGACGGGCGGGCCGCCCGTGGCCGGGGGCGCGGCGGCGTGCCCACGCTCAGCATCAAGTGCTGGCGCACCACGTGGGCGCCGTTGCGGCACCGGTTGGCCAAGGCGGGAATCGAGCTGACCGAGGGCATGGTGGTGGTCCTGCGCGGCACGCTCGACCTCTACCGCCCCAAGGGCGAGATCAGCCTGATCCTCGTCGACGTCGACGTCACCGCGCTGCTCGGCCGGCTGGCGGCCCAGCGGGCCCAGCTGCTCGGCGCGCTCGAGCGCGAAGGGCTGCTGCGGGCGAACGCGTCGGTGCCGCACGTCGAGCCGGCCTTGCACGTGGGCCTCGTGGCCAGCCCCGGCACCGAGGGCTGCCGCGACTTCCTCGGACAGCTGACCGGCTCGGGCCTGGGCTTCCAGGTCTCCCACGTGAAGGTGCCCGTGCAGGGACCGAACGCCCCCGCCTCCATCGCCCGCGCGCTGACGATGCTGTCACGCAGCGACTGCGACGTGATCGCCCTGGTGCGCGGCGGCGGCGCCCGGACCGACCTCGCCGCGTTCGAGACCGAAGTCGTGGCGCGTGCGGTGGCGGGAGCGTCCAAGCCGGTCTACACCGGCATCGGCCACAGTGGCGACGAGACCGTCGCCGACGTCGTGGCGGCGCACACCTGCATCACGCCGACCGAATGCGGGCAGCACCTGGTGCTCGCGGCGCGGCGCTGGTGGTCCGATCACGTCGCGGCGCCGGCCGGCCTGCTGGCGCGCCGGGTGCCGACGTTCCTGGCCGACGCCGAGTCCCGCGACGCGCAGGCGCGCCGCCACCTGACGGCGGCCGCCCGCCACCAGCTCCGCGTCCACCGCGACCGGCTGGGGGCACGGGCGACGACGCTCGGGCGCCTCGCACCCGGCCGCGTCGAGTCCTGCGAGGCCGGCGTGCGCGCCCAGGCCTCACGGCTCGGCCCTCTCAGCACGGGGCATCTCGGCCGGCTGGACGAACGCGTCCTGGCGTGGCGGCGCCTGCTTACCGCGTACGACGTGGAGCGCCAGCTCGAGCGGGGGTACAGCCTCACCCTGACTGCGGACGGGGCGCTGGTGCGCGGCGTGGGCGACGTGGCCGCCGACCAGGAGATCGTCACGCGCCTCGCCGACGGGACGGTGCGCAGCCGGGTCGAGGGGACCGAAGCGGGTGAGCCGCAGTGAGCGCCGACGCACGCGGCGGCGACGCCGCCGGCGAGAAGCAGGTCGCCGTGGAGAAGCTGAGCTACACCGAGGCCAGCCGCGAGCTCGATGCGATCGTCAGCTTCTTCGAACAGCGCGAGGTCGACGTCGACGTGCTGGTGACCCGCCTGGAGCGGGCGACGGAATTGATCGACGAGCTCGACCGCCGGCTACGCCGCACCAGGGCCCAGGTCGAGGAGCTCGTGCCGCGGCTCGATGCGCTGGCCGCCGAGACGGCGGGCACAGGAGGAGATGACGAATGAGCGAGCAGAACGGGCGCGGGCACCCGGCAGGCGCGGACGTTGGTGGCGCGGTGACCGGCCCGAGCGACCGGCTCTACTTCCGCCAGCTGCTGTCGGGCCGCGATTTTGCGAAGGAAGACATGATGGCCCGGCAGATGGTCAACTTCGCCTATCTCATCGGCGACCGCGAGACGGGCGAGGTCGTCGTCGTCGACCCGGCCTACGCCGTCCAGGACCTGCTCGACATCGTCGAGGGCGACGGGATGCGCCTCACCGGCGTGCTCGGCACGCACTTCCACCCCGACCATCTCGGCGGGCAGATGGGAGGCTGGTCGCTCGAGGGGATCGGGACGCTGTTGGAGAAGGTCCAGGTACCCGTCCACGTCCAGGCGGACGAGGTCCCCTGGGTCGAGCGCACCACGGGGGTGGGCGGGACCGACCTGGTCGGGCACGCCAGCGGGGACGTGCTCGAGGTGGGCGACGTCCGCATCGAGCTGATCCACACGCCGGGGCACACGCCGGGCAGCCAGTGCTTCCTCGTCGACGGCCGCCTCGTCGCCGGCGACACGCTCTTCCTCGAGGGCTGTGGCCGGACCGACTTCCCCGGTTCGGACCCGCTCGCCATGTACGAGTCGATCCACACGCGGCTCGCCCGCGTCCCCGACGAGGCCATCTTGTTCCCGGGCCATCTCTACTCGGCCGACGCTTCCCAGAGCATGGGGGAGACCCGGAAATGGAACTACGTCTTCAAGCCGCGCTCCGCTGAGGAGTGGATGGCCATGTTCGGCTGGTAACCGGGGTGGGGGACCTCGGAGAGGACAGTTCGGTCGTCGTCGTCGGCGCGTCGCTCGCGGGGTGGCGGGCCGTCGAGACGTTGCGGAGCGAGGGCTACGGGGGCGCCATCACGCTGGTCGGCGAGGAGCTGCACCTGCCCTACGACCGACCGCCCCTGTCCAAGCAGGTGCTGGCGGGAACCTGGCCGCCCGAGAAGGCGGTGCTGGCGGACACGCGCCGCACCGACGAGCTCCGGGTGCGCGAGGTGCTCGGTCGGCGCGCCGTCGGCCTTGACGCGGCCGGCCGCAAGGTCACCCTCCACGACGGCACCGTGCTCAGCGCGGACGGCGTCGTCATCGCGACCGGCGCCGCGCCGCGCCAGCTGCCGAGCGTCCGCGATCTCGGACCGCGCGACGGGCTCTTCACGTTGCGCACGATGGACGACTCTGTCGCTCTGCGGGCAGCGGTCACCGGGCGGGACTCGGCCCGCGTGGTCATCATCGGCGCCGGGTTCATCGGCGCCGAGGTCGCGTCCACCTGCGCCGGCCTCGGCTGCCGCGTCACCGTGCTCGAGGCGCTCGACATCCCGCTCGCGCCCGTGCTCGGGCCGATGGTGGGCGGGCACTGCGCGTCGCTCTACCGCTCCCACGGCGTCACGCTCCAGCTCGGGGTGTCGGTGGCCGGCGTCCGGCGGGGG
>DATJTU010000271.1:0-2240 GCA_035503015.1 Acidimicrobiales bacterium
ACCCGCCTGGCGCGTGCCTACAACCTGGCGGCGCCGGCGACCGGGCGCATCATGTCCGGTGGTGTCGACTCGGGTGCGCTGTACCCGCCGAAGAAGTTCTTCGGTGCGGCGCGCAACGTCGAAGAGGGCGGCTCGCTCACCATCTTGGCCTCGGCGCTGGTCGAGACCGGCTCGAAGATGGACGAAGTCATCTTCGAGGAGTTCAAGGGCACCGGCAACATGGAGCTGCGCCTCGACCGCCGGCTCTCCGAGCGCCGGCTCTACCCGGCCATCGACGTCAACGCCAGCTCGACCCGCCACGAGGAACTGCTCTTCGAGCGGGGCCAGCTCCAGCAGGTCTGGAAGCTGCGCCGGGTCCTCAACGCGCTCGCGAGCGACGGCAAGGACGCCGCCGGGCTCGAGCTCTTGATGGACAAGATCCGCACGACGGTCAGCAACGACGAGTTCCTGGCCGAGATCGCCAAGGGTCCGGGCGCCTGAGCGGTGCCGCCGGGCCCGTCCCGGCAGCATCACCCCTACACTGATTCGACTCGTTCGACTGGAGACACCATGAAGACCGACATCCACCCCGACTACGTAGAAGCCACCGTCCGGTGCTCGTGCGGCAACACGTTCACGACGCACTCGACCAAGGCCGACCTCCACGTCGAGCTGTGCAACGAGTGCCACCCGTTCTTCACCGGCAAGCAGAAGCTCGTCGACTCGGGTGGACGCGTCGAGCGCTTCCAGCGCCGCTACGGCGAGCGCAAGGGCCGGGCGAAGGCGAAGCCCGCCCCGTCGCCGGCCCAGGACTGAGCCGGGGGCGGGTGCGCCCGCCTGTGCCCGCCGTACCGGGACTGCCGCTCCGATGAGCACCACCTTCGAGGACCGCGTCGCCGCGCTCGAGGCCGAGTACCACGCCGTCGAGCAGGACCTGGCCGACCCGGCCACCCTGTCCGATCCCGACCGCCTGCGCGACCTGTCGCGGCGGCACAAGGAGCTGGGGGAGATCGTGCGCACCTGGCACGACCTCAGCGCGGCGCGCGAGGACGTCGCCACCGCGCGCGAGATGCTGACCGAGTCCTCGGGGGACGAGCGCGAGCTCATGCGCGAAGAGGTCGACGAGGACGAGGCCAAGGTGTTCGCGCTCGAGGAGCGCCTCCAGGAACTCCTGCTGCCCAAGGACCCCAACGAGGGCCGCAACGTGATCATGGAGATCCGCGGTGCCGTCGGCGGCGACGAGGCGAACCTCTTCGCGCGGAACCTCTACGACATGTACCTGCGCTTCGCGGCCGCGCGGAACTGGAAGGTGGAGGTCCTCGCCGAGGACGTGTCGGACAAGGACGGCATCAACGAGGTGGTCTTCCTCGTGAAGGGGCCCGACGCGTATCTCAGGCTGGAGAACGAGGGCGGCACGCACCGCGTGCAACGGGTCCCGGTGACCGAGGCCAAGGGCAGGATCCACACCTCGACCGCGACCGTCACCGTGTTGCCCGAGGCCGAGGAGGTCGACGTGGAGATCGACCCCAACGACCTCAAGATCGACGTCTACCGCTCGACCGGGCCGGGCGGGCAGTCCGTCAACACCACTGACTCCGCCGTGCGCATCACCCACCTCCCGACCGGGACCGTGGTCGCCATGCAGGACGAGAAGAGCCAGATCCAGAACCGCGCCAAGGCCATGGTGGTGCTGCGCTCGCGCCTGCTCAAGGCGAAGCAGGACGCCCAGGCGGCCGAGATGTCCGCCCAGCGCCGTGGGCAGGTCGGCTCGGGCAGCCGTACCGACAAGATCCGGACCTACAACTTCAAGGAGAACCGGGTCACCGACCACCGCATCAACCTGACCCTCTACAAGCTCGACCAGATCCTGGCGGGCGACCTCACCGAGCTGACCGACGCGCTGATGGCCGACAAGCGCGCCCGCCAGCTCGAAGGCGAGGAGGACGTGGGGTCGTGAGCGCCGGCGCCGGCGCCGGCGCCACGGCCGGCCCCGCCGGCCCGGCCGTCGGCGTGACGCGCGGCGCGCTGGTCGCCGAGCTCGCCGCCGTCGTGGGCGCCCCACACGAGGCCCGCTTCATCGTGGACGAGGCGCTCGGCCTCGGCGTGGTCCTCGGGCAACCCGGCGTGCCGAGCGGCCCGCTCGACGACGACGTCGTCGCGGCGGCGCGCGCCATGGCGCAGCGGCGGGCGGCGGGGGAGCCGCTGCAGTACGTCTTCGGCCACTGGCCCTTCCGCTCGCTCGACCTCCTCGTCGACCCCCG
>DATJTU010000272.1:0-7676 GCA_035503015.1 Acidimicrobiales bacterium
GGTTCGTCCATGAAACGACGTACTTCATGCTCCTCTCCTTCCACGTGGGATGAGCTGAAGTCAGCCTCGCGCCAGGGCAGGCGGGAAACAATGGGGGTTGTCGACCGGCCGGCCCGCCTGGCCTGACCAGGGTCTGCCCTACCCGAATCTCCCCCAGTGCGTGGCGATGATCAGCAGGAGCCCCGCCACGGCCAATGCGATCCCAGCTACCACGGTTCGGACGGACCCCAGCCGGAGTCTCGGGATCTCAGAAGCCACCATCCAGATGCCGGCGAACAGGATCAGGACGAATCCGACCTCGGCGAGCCGGATGCTCGTCGAGCGGTTGATGACCAAGAGGAGCGACATCGCCAGAGATCTTCGACGACGGATGGACCTGTCGCAACCGCTCCCCTGGCTTGCGCGACAGTTCGGTGAACCAGGCGACGCTCCTGCTCCTGCCCACGCTCGAGTGTTCTTGTGCGATCAGATCTTGGCGGCTCAGGTTTCGTGGGTCGACCGCTGAAGAGGCTTCACGCGGCACCGCTTGTCCCAGCGCACCCGAGTTGTGGGCCGGGACCACCACGATGAAGTGGGACTAAGAGCCCATATGGGACAACCGCGGCACAACCGCAGAAGTCCCCCGCGGCTGCAACGTTGATGGCTTCAGAGCCCTCGAGACGCAGGGCACGAGTCTGGGCGTCGAGCGTCGCCGGGAGAGGAGGTTCACGATGGAGAACCGCAGGCGGGTGGTCCGGCACAAGACGGCCTGGACCGGGTTCTGCCACATCGAGGGCGAAAACGCCGTCGCCTGGCGCGACTGCCGCGTGGTCGACATCTCGATCCTGGGGGTCGGCATCAGGATCCAGCACTTCAAACCGTCCGAGCTGGTCGGCCGGCGCGTCGCGGTGGAGCTCCCGGCGGTCGGCGACTCAGTCAACATCCGGCTCGAGGGCGAGGTGAAGCACGTCGCCAGGACCGCCCTGCGCGCCACCGTACGCGTCGGCATCGAGTTCGACGGGCTCTCGAACACGGAGCGCTCGATCCTCCAGGCGCTCAGCAGCCAGAGGGAGAACGACTCCCTGGCTCCGGCGTAACGCACAAAGAGGAATCCACGTGTGGCGACGTCACGAGCAATACTTGCCGTCTGCCCGAGAATCGCCGAGCAGAGTGGGGAGATCGTCGTGTCGGAACTGGCAACCGACTACAAGGTCCCAGGCCTCGAGCCTACGTTCCGGCATCTCGATGACCCTGACCTGCCCTGGCAGCAGGTCCGAGCCGTCCGTCTGGCGGACGGCCGTGTCGCGTCGGTGTGGGAGAAGTGGCTGGCGTTCTCGCCCGATCCTCTCTACCTGTCGCTCTATGCGAAGTGGGACCCCGGTGTGATCCAGCGCCGGCACGGGCACTTGAGTCCGCACGTATTGATGGTCCTCGAGGGGGAAATCCAGTGCGGAGACCGCCTCTGCCCCGCAGGGTCGCACATCGAATTGCCCTTCGGAGCGGCGTTCGGGCCCTTCGTGGCCGGACCGGCTGGGGCCGTTCTCTTCGAGGTCATGATGGGAGACCCCCGCGGGTGGGGCGACGACCCGGAGGCTTTCGAGCGACTGCTCTCCGAGCATGGCGCGGAAGCATTGCCGGATCCCGAGATCGAGCTCCCATCTTGGCTCGAAGACTTGCGCGGCAGGTGGGTGGCACCAGGCTCAGCCGAATAGGGGTCGGCGAAGTCTTCCTTCGACGTCGTCGTCGTTGAAGGAAGACTTAGGCGCGGCCACCCCTCCGGGATTCGGACTCGTCCGGCGACGGGTCGGCCAGCGGCATCGTGTCGACGATGGGACCATGGGGCGTTTCCGCCGCTCCGTCCTCCACCACGTCTCGGTGGACGACATCCTCGGTGAGCTCGCCGTTCTGAGTTCTTACGACGGCGATGAGATGAGAGAACCATGATCGTCCTTGTACCGGCACGTCCTTTTCCTCGCTCAGTAGTCAGTGGTCAGTGGTCAGTCGAAATGCGGTCGAACAACGGCAGTGCGAACCACAAGAACACGAAACCCGCGATGACGACGCTGACAAGTATCGAGAATATCCAACTGCTTCCGACGAAACTGAAAATCAATGCAACCGCGCACGACAGCGAGAACGCCTCCGTGCCCAGCCCCACCAACGCCTCAACGTTCGCCAACCGGAGCAACTTGTCCTTTTGGTGCCGCCTGAAAACCCAACGGTGATACGCGACCGGACTGATCAGTAACGCTGTGGCCGCTGCGGCGCTGAGAACGCTCAGACGGTAGACGTCACGTTGGGCCCCATCGAGCTGGGTGAAGCGCACGGTGAACGGCAAAGCCAGCAGGAAGCCAAAGAGCAACTGGACCCCGAGTCCAGCGACACGCAGTTCTTGGAGCAAGTCCGCGACGTTCCGATTCGTTCGCTCTGCCTCTGGTCCTCGCGGGGCCTCCGCTTGTACCGGCGCCATGGACGTTCACAATCCGAGCCGCTGCGAATGACGGCGATCGCAGATGACGACGTACACGCGTTCTTCTTTCCTTCCGTTTACTGATCGCGATGCTCTTTCCGTCCACCTACCCCAAAGGCACGCTCTCAATCTCGCTCGCCTGAAGAAGCGCGACGCATCGATGCCGCGACTTTGCGTCGCCATTGCATAGTCCGGTGCTCACCGGGGTAGCGCGTCAACTGATGCTGGACACAGGAGACACTGGGCAAGACATTCGAACGGACACCGCCATCGGCCAGCGCGACGGCGACGGGACGACAGAAACCTCGGTTCCGGCTCGACTCGACCGCCTTCCGTGGTCGCGTTGGCACTGGATGGTCCTCATCGGGCTCGGAACCGTCTGGATCCTCGACGGACTCGAAGTCACGATCGTCGGCGCGATCGGAAGCACGATCACCAAGGCTGGCAGCGGCATCGCGATCACGACAGCGCAAGTCGGCGACGCGGCCGGCATTTACGTCGCCGGGGCTTGTACCGGCGCCCTCTTCTTCGGTCACCTGACCGACCGTCTCGGGCGGCGACGCCTGTTCCTCGTCACGCTCGGGCTCTACCTGGCCGCGACGGTTCTGACGGCGACGTCGACGAACGCCAATATGTTCTTCGTCTTCCGGTTCTTCACCGGCATGGGAATCGGCGGTGAGTACGCCGCCATCAATTCGGCCATCGACGAATTGATCCCAGCCCGAGTGCGCGGCACGGTCGACCTGGTCGTCAACGGGTCGTACTGGCTGGGCACGGCCGCAGGCGCCGCGGCCACTCTGGTCCTCCTCAACCCAAACCTGATCGCCCTTAACCTCGGCTGGCGCACCTGCTTCTTCCTTGGAGCCCTCTTGGGTCTGGGCGTTCTGCTGGTCCGCCGACACCTCCCCGAAAGCCCGCGGTGGCTGTTCACGCATGGTCGGGTCGACGAGGCGGAGCAGATCGTCGACGACATCGAAGCCCAGGTCGTGAGGTCCACCGACACGGCACTCGAGGAGCCCGAAGGATCGATCACCGTGCAGACCAGACATGCCGTGGGCGTGTTCGAAGTTGCCCGCGTCGTCTTCGGCCGCTACCCGAAACGCAGCGTCCTGGGTCTTTCGCTCTTCGTGGGGCAAGCGTTCTTGTACAACTCTGTGTTCTTCACGTTCTCCCTCGTCCTGTCGACGTTCTACGGCGTCTCTTCGGACAACGTCGGCTACTACCTGATCGCGTTCGCTATCGGAAACTTCGCGGGTCCTCTGCTGCTGGGCCGGCTGTTCGATGTCGTGGGGCGCCGCACCATGATCGCCGGCACGTACCTGCTGTCCGGAACGATGCTGGTCGTCACCGCCTACCTCTTCGACCAAGGCGTTCTGAGCGCCACGACGCAGACCGTGGCCTGGGTCGTCATCTTTTTCTTCGCCTCTGCGGGTGCCAGCTCGGCGTATCTCACCGTCAGCGAGATCTTCCCGATGGAGACCCGCGCCCTGGCGATTGCGATCTTCTATGCCGTTGGTACGGGTCTGGGCGGCATCATCGGACCTGTGCTCTTCGGAAACCTCATTGCCACCAAGCGGCCCGGACCTGTTGCATTCGGGTATCTCATCGGAGGCCTCTTGATGTTGGCGGCTGGCATCGTTGAGATCGTCGTGGGCGTGAATGCCGAGCAGAAGCCACTGGAAGAGCTCGCGGCCCCGCTCACCGCCGAAGGCATCGAAGAAAGGGAAACGTCGGCGCACGATCAGATTCCCACCAGGCCGACGGGCCCGACGCCTCTGCCGCGGCGGCGCACGGGCGCAGCCGCGTGGTCACCCGCAGCGACAGTCTCGACCTATCCGCCCGACAACCCCTACCTCACCGCCGAGGTCAACGCGTTGGCCGCTGCGTTGGCGGCGCGGAGCCCACAGACGAGCCAGGAGCTGGCTCGTTCGACCTCTGCCCGGCATTGGGGCCCCGGTCGTTTCCGGTCTGCGCTTCGTTCCGGACTGGCCTCCGGGCGAATCCGCCGTGTCGGCCATGATCGGTACGCCCCCGGCGATCTCTGCGCTCCGCCTCACTAGCGGCCCTATGCGCTCGGAACGGATCCCATCGCTTCGTTGATGGCAGCGGCGACTTTCTTTGCGATACCGAGCTCGTTGAACAAGCGCGAGATCAGCAGGCCTCCACCGTGCACGTGAAACGTCGTGGTGTCCCCGTTCGTGTCGAGGTGCACATTGGCAAACGAGGTCGTCGACTCCTTGACTTTCAGCGTCTCTCGATTCCCGTGGAGGTGGGTGGTGACTTCGTACTTGCTGCCGAGCTTCTGCTGCAGCGACTCAGCGGTCTCTGAAATCGTCACCGGCCTGCCGATGGTCACAGTCGGCATGTCCTTCTCCTTTGCCCGATGACCGTCGGGGGTCCCAGGCGGCCGCCCACACGCTAGCGATCGGACCTCACCGCAGCACGGAGTGCCCCAGCTTCAGTCCTCCTCGGTCACCGCCGGGTGCGACAGGTAGCCTTTCACCATGGCTGAGAGCGAACCAAGACCCCTCACTCACGCCCAGCTGGACCGCGCGGCTGAGTTGATCCGGATCATGCGAGCAGCGAGAGACGGCAAGGACTTGACCGACTACTGGAAGGCCGAAGTCGAACTCCGGACTCTCCTTCCACCGGTCGAAGGCCCACTCACCTAGCTCCATCGGGACGCGATGTCCACAGGTGGCGGCCCCGGAATTCGGCAGGCCTGTCCTTCGATCAGTGAAGTGACGAGGCGACCGCGTCGCGCACGCGCTAGTTGGTCGTGCCCTCGTTCTTTGCCAGCGCCTTTCGAAGCTGGGTGAGCTCTGCTGAGTCCGTTCCCTTGACGATTTGGTCGATCACGTCCGCCTTGTCGACTTCGTCAAGCGATTCGATGAAGTCGACGACCTTCGCGGTGACCGCCTCGTCGGAGGCGTCAGATCCGAGTTCCTTCGTCGTCTTCTCTATCAGCTTGCCGAGATCGAGCACGCCGCCGACGCTGCCGGCAGCCCACGCAATCGCGTCATCGCGCTGATTCAATCGAAACGTTCGGACATCACCCGGCGTCATCCAACCGAACATCCGCGTCACGTGGATGATCCAGTCGATGTCGGTCACGACGGCGATGCGCTTCCAGCCCCGCAGGTGCTCGACGCCGATCTTCAGATCCTCCCAGAGGCCGCCGGCGGACATCCCCTTGAATTCCGGGATGACGATGATGGCTCGGAACTCCCCGTCTTTTGACGCGCGCTCGAATGCGGGCAAGACGACGTCGCGAAAGTCCTCCGCCGTCGCCTTGTCGGAGACCTCGAACCCGATCACGCCAGCGGGCAGGCCATGCAAGTCTTTGATCATTGCTCCGTGACTCCTCGGATGGACGGCAGTGCCGCACCGGTTACAACTCTGGCTTCCCTCCGTCGGCTACGAGACCAGCTGCCTGTCGTTACGCGGTCGACGTCACAGCCTCATCGATGAGATCGACGATCGCGCCGGGCTGAGAAGCCAACGATGCGTGGCTCGCCGCGAGTTCAATGGTGCGCCGCGGCTTCATGCGTTCGGCCATACGCCGCTCACTGTCCGGGTGGATCATGCGGTCATCGCTCGAGACCTGGTACCAGGTCGGCTTCTTCTTCCAGGCGGGGCTGGTGACGGCGTCACCAAAGGTTGACGCGACCGGTGCCTTTTGCGTCACGGCCATTACCAACGCTTCGTCCGCAGGGAGATCCTGGCAGAAGCTCTCGCGGAATTTGTCCTGCTTGATCCACGCGTACCCGTCCGAGTCCGGCTCGACGTTCGCCGCGCCGGCGGCAGCCTGCCACCCGCTGATCTCGCCGAGATTCTCACCAGCGTCGGGAGCGAACGCGGCCACGTACAAGAGCCCGATGACGTTCGGCAGGTCGCCGGCCTCGGTGATCACCGCGCCGCCGTAGGAGTGACCGACGAGGAGAACGGGCCCGTCGACCTGTTTGACCATCTTCTGCGTCCGCTCCGCGTCGTCCGGGAGTGACGTCAAGGGATTCTCCACCGCATGGAGCGAGTCGTAGCCGCGACCCTGCAGCTCGACGATGACCTTGGCCCAGTGGGCGGCGCCGCCCCAAAAACCGTGCACGAGCACGACGCTCGGCTTGTCGCTCATCGTTCCTCCTTGTTCATGTAAAGACGCCACCAGGCGCAGATGCAAGCGGCGTGTACAGAATGCCTGCTGAGGCAGGGATCTGCCAAGGGTCGGCAAAAGCCTCGCCTTGCGTCGAAACTCGTTGGGCCTGCCGCAATGACGAACCACGGCCGTTTGCCTGGGTAGCGCCGCGGGTAGATCAGCTACGAGTCGCCCGAAGCCCTGCCAACTCACAGCCTTCGGGTCATGCGAACGACCTCCCGCCATCCCTTGACCCGGGAGGTCGTTTCGCGTCTCCACTCCCTGAAAATCACCCATTCGGGTGAGTTGCGCCCCCGGTTTTCGTGGGTAGAACTTGCGCAGCCGCTGGCTGAAGGGCGGTAGATGCGATTCGACCTCCGCTCCACCCATTGCGGAGGTCGCGTCGCGTTCACTTGGCGGCGCCGTTTGTCAGGATTCAGCCTGGGTAGTTGTCGACAGACGCCGCCGGAGAACTTGTCTACATCCTGCGGTTGCCAGCGAACGACCCCCGGTTGCCCTCGGCGTGGGGGTCGCTTCGCGTGACAGAACCTCACGGCCACTTCGTCGCGCGGTCGGCGTACGACAACGACGAAGCGCTTGTATCACCGCTTCCTCGGCTCGCACTCGCGCCGGTGATCGATCTCTGGGACCAGGAACGCCACATGGACAAGGCGATGTGGAGCTCCATCCGACCGAACGACCGCTCGAGGGTTTCCGCGGTCCGCGGAGAGCGGAAAAGGTTGCCCAACGAACGTTTTGTCTGCACCTGGGGTGGGTACGTCACGTTGCGGCGCGGTCCCTCCTCTATCCCCTCCGGGGCCGAACCACCTGGACGACAGCCCCCTGGGGTGCTCACGTTGGCGGGCCCCAGGGGGCTGCGTCGCGTTTCTCCGAGCGTTTCGCGCCCCTACCGCCGTTGCGTAATTTCACCTTGTTTGCAGACACACGGGCAGCTAAGAATTTTCGTGGGGCACGGGTTGTTTCGGAAACGCTCAAAGCCATCCGGGACTGGTCACGCCAAGGACTGCCGCCGTGCCGCTCACAACAGCGAAGCGACCCGGGTCCGCCATATCGGGCCCGGGTCGCTTTGTGTAA
>DATJTU010000273.1:0-34194 GCA_035503015.1 Acidimicrobiales bacterium
CGCCCCCAGGAACCCGGTGATGTAGTCGTTGACGAGCGTGGTGGGCGGCAGGCGCGGTGCGTCCTCGCTGCCCTCGACCGTCATGAGGCCCGACGCAGCCGACCCGTTCATGTCGAAGCCGCCCCGCCCGGCCCACGGGCCCTCCGTGCCGTAGCAGGTGACCGAGACCGAGATCAGGCCCGGGTACCGCTCGGCCAACTGCTGCGGGTCGAGGCCGCGGCGCTCGAGCCCTCCGGTGCGGTGGTTGTTGACGACGACGTCGGCGCCGGCGAGCAGCCGTGCCGCGCGCTCGCGGCCCCGCGGCGTGTCCAGGTCGACGTACGCGCTGCGCGACCCGACGTTGGCCTCGGCGTAGATGAACTCGTGTTCGTAGTCGTTGGGCCGGGTGGCGCCGAGCACGTCCGCGCTGTGCTCGGCCAGCGTCCGCCCGACGGTCGGGCCGGCGACGGCGTGGGTGAAGGAGAGGACGCGCACACCGTCGAAGGCGCGCGCGGCGGGCGCGAGGGGGACCACTGGCGCGTCGCCGACGCGCTCGAGGCCGATGACCGGCCGGCCCGCCAACAGCGCGCCGTGCTCGGTCGACACCCACTCCGACGGGGTGCGCACCACGGTGCAGGGCAGGCCCGCCGCGTTGGCCGCGTCCTCGAGGTCCTGGGCGGTCCAGGCGGAGACCGCCGCGGCGACGCGGGCGGGATCGGGCGGCACGTCCAAGAAGCGGCACCACGCAGCGGCCAGGTGGGGGAGGACGCCCGACGCCATGACCCAGCGGCCGTCCGCCGTCCGGTACGGCGTCACGAGGAACGGGTTGTCGAGCAGGAGGGGGTGCGGCGCGCGCTCGCCGTTGAGCGTCGGGTGCCAGAACGCGCCGGGGTTGATGGCGTGCACCGCCTGGCGCAGGTCGAGGTGGAGCGCCTGCGCGGGCCCGCCCCGCAGGCGGTGCAGGCCCGCTGTCGCCACCGCGGCGGCCATGAGGGGGACGCCGATGCACGCGCCGAGCCGGTGCACCGCCGGCAGGATCGGGTCCTCGCCGGCGAAGGTCACCGACGCGCCCGCCCCCGCGCGGCTCAGGCCCGCCTCCGCCAACAGCGCGTCGAGCGCGCGGAGCGGGTCGAAGGCGTCGCCGGCGGCGTGATCCACCGCGCGTGCCGTCACGCGTCCGGCTCCGAGTAGTGCTCGAGCAAGCCCGACACGGCGCGGGGGCCGAGGCCGGGGTGGGCGGTGCCGCCCGCGGCGCGGTCCGTCAGCACCTGGATGTCGCTCCCCTCCGTCACCGCGACGACCATGCGGGCCAGTTGGTCGACCGGGATGGTCGGGACGCGCCCGGCCCGCTCGAGCGCCTCGGCGACGAGGGTGGCGAGCTCGGCGCGGACGCGCGCCTCGTGTTCGACGAGACGCGCCGCCACCTCGGGGTGGCGGATGGCGTGGAGCGAGAACTCGGTCGACACGAGCGTCCACTGGCGGTCCAGCGCCGGGGAGTCGGGCGCCACCCGGCCGGGAAGGGCCCCGCGGATCCACGCGGCGCGCTGGGCCCAGCTGCGGTCGAGCAGCGCAAGGAACAGGGCCTCTTTGTTGGGGAAGTTGGAGTAGAACGCGCCCTTGGTCAGCCCGGCGCGCTCGCAGATGTCGGGGATCGAGGTGGCGCCGTAGCCCTGGTCGGCGAAGAGGTCGAGTGCCGCATCGAGGAGGGCGCTGACCGTCTTGGGCCGGCGTGTGGTGGTCCCGCGGGGCATGCCCTCAGGGTAAACCGATACCGATCAGTATGCAATACCGAACGGTATATTTTTGGTTGGGAGCTCCTCAGCCCAGCCGGTACACGCGTTCGGCGGTCCCGGCGAACAGCTCGTCGCGCGCACCCTCGTCGAGCCCGGCCGTCACCGCGGCGAACGTCTCGTAGAGCTGGTCGAAGGTGCCGTAGGTCGCGTCGACGGGGAAGTTGCTGGCGAACATGCAGCGGTCCGGGCCGAACGCGTCGATGGCGAAGCCGAGCCACGGGGCGAGTGCGTCGACCGACATCGACTCGAAGGGCATGGCGAGTCCCGAGAGCTTGCACACCACGTTGTCCCCGATGCCGGCCAGCGCGGTGATGCCCGCCTCCCACAGCGACCGCTCCTCCTCTGACGACGAGCGGGGCCACCCGGTGTGCTCGACCACCACCGAGAGGTCGCCGAAGCCGGCCAGCTTCGTCGCCGCGATCTCGAGCTGGTCCGGATGGGCCATGAGCTCGAAGACGAGCCCGCGCTCGTCGAGGGCGCGCAGGACGTCGGGCCCGGGCACGGGGTCGCTGAGCGGGCCCATCGGGCGGATGCCGCGGAAGCGACCGGCGGCCATCTGCCGATCCAGCATGGCGACGGACTCGGCCACGGTCCCTGCCGGCGGCAGGCCGCCGATGATGGCGTCGGGCCCGCCGTTGGCCGACGCCGTGCGATCGAGCTCGAGCGTCTCGTCGATGGAGTTCGGCCCGGTGGCCGCCGCGACGTTGACGACCTTCTCGACGTTCCAGGCCGACGACTCGGACCGGTACGTCGCGACGTCGAAGCGGCGGTGCATGCGCGACGGGTCGCCGTTGGCCTGCTCGGGGACGTGCCCGAGGTAGGGGTACCAGTCGGTGCGCGCCGGGTCCCACAGGTGGATGTGCGCGTCGATCACGCGGGCTGGCTTGGTCGTCATGCGGGCTCCGTGGTCGTTCCGGTGGTGGCGACGATCTCGCGCAGGCTGGCGTCGAGCCACGAAGGGATGGCGGGTCCGCCGTAGGTGATCGTCCCGATCGGGCGGGGGTGGCTCCGCAGCCCGATCCACCCGTCGCCTTCGGCGAGCTCCGCGCCGGCCAGTGCGGCTGCGTCGTCGACCGGGCTCGCCAGCAGATAACCGGTGAGCTCCGCCGCCGGGCTCGAGGCACGGCCGCCCGGCGCCTCGACGCTGATCGCCAACGCGGTGAGGCGCCCTTGCGTCCCGGCCGCGGCGACCCGCGCCAGCTGGGCTGCCGCCTGCGCCCGGCTCCGCCCGGACGGCGTCCGCGCGTCGCTGAGGGTCACGAGACGGACGGGGCGGTCCGCCTCGCCCGCGTAGTCCGCCGTGGCCCGGGCCCAGGCGGCGTCGGCGTGCAGCTCTTCAATGATGTCGTCGTGGTCCGCGAGCACCGTCTGCCAGTCGAAGGTCGCGGCCAGATCGTGGCCCGCGAGCGCGACGACCACCGCGTCGATCGGCCCCGCGTGCTCCGCCACCGCGCGCAGGGCCTTCGCAGTGCGGTCGAACCCGCGTGCGCCCTCGACGTCGTGGCACGCGATCCCCCGGGCCTCGAGCGCCTCGCGCACACCGGCCGCGAGGTCGGGCCGGTCGCTCACGAGCGCGCAGGTGCGCACGTCCGTCGTGCCGGCGCTGGGGGCCGATGTGGGCGCAGGTGCGTCGAAGATGTCGCCGAAGCGCGGATTGCTCCCGCCCTCGGTCGCCTGCGCCCGCTCCGCGCCGGCGAACGCTCGCGGGACGACGGCCGCGAGCACGGCGTCGAGGGAGACCGCATCGGTCGTGCGCACGGCCTCGATGAGGCGGGGCCGGTCCACCACCGCCACCTCGGGTCCGCCGGCGAAGAGGACCTGGCCGGAGCACCACCCTGCGTCGTCGCCGACCAGGTAGGCACCGAGTGGGGCCAGGTCCTCGGGACCGGGCATCGAGTCGAGCGTCAGCCCGCCACCACCGCCGGCGCGCCCGGCCTGGCGGGCGCGCTCGAGCGCGGCCGCGACCATGCGCGTGCCGGCGATCGGGGAGATGGCGTTGATCGTGACCCCCGGCGGAGCCTGGCGGCCGAGTTGCCACGTGAGCGCGGCCACCACCCGCTTGGCCGCGCTGTACCCGCCGGCGTCGGCCGCCCGCCATCCCGAGCCCGACGTGACGCCCACGATGCGCCCGTATCCCGCGGCCGCCATGAGCGGCAGCGCGGCGCGCAGCACGTTGAGATAGCCGCCGAGGTGGACCGAGAGCAGCGCGACGAAATCGTCCTCGCTGCCTTGCGCGAAGTACGACTGGCGGGTGATCCCGGCGACGTTGACCACGGCATCGAGCCCGCCCTGCTCGCGGACCAGCTCCTCGAACAAGGCGTGCAGTGCCGGGCCGTCGGTGACCGACGCCGACGATGCCTGCGCCGCGCCGCCCGCGGCGACGATGCGGCCGGCGGTGGTCTCTTCGGACGGCGGGAGCTGCTCGGTCCCCTCCAAGGTGACGAGGGGGTCGACGGTGGCCACGAACCACCCACCACGTCCGAGCTCCTCGGCGATGGCGGCACCGATCCCGCCGCCGCCGCCGGTCACGACGGCCACCCGCCTGCGCCCGCTCGCGCTCACGGTGTGCCCGTGCGGACTTCGATCTCCAAGCCGTCGAAGGTGCCGGCGTCGAGCCAGTGTTCGAGCACGTCGCGGTAGCCGAACCAGTCACCGAGGCGGCCGCCGTAATTCCCGGCGAGCGGGCTCACGTCCTCGGGATGGCCCTCGTTGTTGATGCGCGACGGTGTGCAGGCCGACATGACGGCGCTTGCGTCGACGAAGCGGTCCACGATCGCCTGGGTCCACTGCTCCTCGGCCTCCGCGCTGACGTCGAACACGTCGACGTCGTGCCGGGCCAGCAGGCCGACGGCGCGCCCGACGAACTCCGCGCCGAGGACGGCGAGCTGGGTGTAGTTGACGGTCACGACCGACTGCTGCGTCGGCGCCGGCATGGCGAACATGTTCGGGAAGCCTCTGCTCAAGATCCCGAAGAGCGTGTGCGGCCCGTCCGCCCACTTCTCGGCGAGCGTGACGCCGTCGCGCCCGACGATCTCGTGCCCGACGCGGCGCTGCAGCGGCGTGCGCTCCGCCTCGAAGCCCGTCCCGTAGATGATGCAGTCGACCTCGATGTGCTCACCGTCGACGACCAAGCCGTCTTTGGTGACGCGTTCGATCCCGCCCGGGCAGTCGATCAGCGTGACGTTGGGGCTGTTGAAGGCCGAGAGGTACTCGTCGTGGAAGCAGGGCCGCTTGCAGATGTAGCGGTAATAGGGCTTGAGGATCTCGGCCTTGAAGCGGTCCGTCACGAGCTCGTCGACCCGCCTGCGGTGTGCCTCCATCACCTCGAAGTCCGTCGCCTCGGCGCTGCGCGCGATGTCGGCCCGCGTCATGCCCTCTTCGACACGCGGGTTGTTGATGACCGCGTAGTTGTGCGTCCACCCGTCGTCGACGGCGTCGGCCTCGACGGGGACGCCCAGCATGATCGCCTGGAAGTTGTCCATCCGCTCGCGCTGCCACCCGGGTCCGAAGTCGTCGCCGAAACCGGGGGGCGTCGGACGGTTGCCGCGAACGCCGATCGCCGACGGCGTGCGCTGGAACACGTAGACGTGCTTCGCCGACTCGACGAGCGGTGGCACGCACTGGATGCCGGACGCGCCCGTGCCGAGGAGCGCGACGACTTTGTCCCCGAGGCGGTCGAGCGGCGCGTGCGGGCCCCCGCCGGTGTACTCGTAGTCCCAGCGCGCCGTGTGGAACGACGGGCCGGCGAAGTCTTCCATGCCGGCGATGTCGGGCAGCTTCATGAGGTTGAGGATCCCGGGGGCCAGCACGTACCACCGGCAGTTGATCACGTCGCCCCGGTCGGTCGAGATGCGCCAGCGGGCCTCGTCTTCCTGCCATTGCGCTCGGGTGACGCCCGTGTGGAAGAGCGCGTCAGCGGTGAGGTCGAAGCGCTCGGCGACCGCCTCGAGGTGCTCGCGGATCTCCTCGCCGTACGCGTAGCGGCGGCTCGGGATGTAGTCGAGCTCCTCGAGCATCGGCATGTAGATGTAGGACTCGACGTCGCACATGACCCCGGGGTACTGGTTCCAGTACCACGTCCCGCCGATCCCCCCGGCCTGGTCGACGATGCGGATCCGCTCGATGCCGGCCTTGCGGAGGTTGGCCCCCGCGAGCACGCCGCCGATGCCGCCGCCGACGATGACCACGTCGACCTCGTCGGCCAGGGGCTCGCGCTCGGCCATCGGCGTGAACGGGTCGTCGCGGTAGCGGGCGAAGTACTCGTCGTGGTCGAGGTCGCGGATGTCGGCCCGCCCCTCGAACAACCGGCGGTCGCGCTCGGCCAGGTACTTGGCGTGGACGGCCTCGGCGTCGAAGCGGGGTTCGGTGTCCATCAGGGTCTGTCTTGGGTCTCTTTGCTCAGGGCTCGGGGTCAGGTCGGGGCTGTGCTCTCACGTGGTGCGCTGGAGAGCAGGACCCTTCTGCGGCCGGCACGGCGAGCCCTCCACCCCTGTGCGAGAGTGTAAACGTCGGCGGTGAAAGCATCGAGTTGACCCGGTCCGGGAGCTATGCGCACGCGGCTGATCACACCACGAAGACGGCGAGCGTGTGCACCGCCGCACCGTCTCATCGTCTCTCCCGTCTTGCACACAGGCGCGGTGGTGGCACGGGGCATGCTGCGCCTCGCCGCCCTGGTCGCTCCCGCAGCCGCCCTCTGCTGGTGGCCGGCCCCGGTCGCGGCGGCTGCGACCTCGGTGCCGCCGGGGCAGGACCACGACTGCATCGTGGGCGCGCCGCCCGCGGCCGTCGACTGGCCGGCGTTGCGCAATCCGGTGCTCTCGTATCCCGGCCGGGGCGTGAAGGACCAGGCGCTGCAGTGGTCGGGCGGGTCGTGGCACATGCTCTTCAGCGACATGACCGCGACCCGGGCGGCGCCCCACGTGCGCTTCGACGTGGCGGTCGCGACCAGCGCGGACCTGGTGCACTGGTCCGCCCCGCACGTCATCGCCAGCGACGCCGCGTCGCCCGACATCGTGCGCGATCCCGCCGGCGCCTTCGTCGTGACCTACCAGACACCTCGTGGCCTCGAGTACCGCATCAGCCGCAGCGCGTCCCTCGACGCCTGGTCCGGACCGCACGCGCTGGCGCACGGCCTCGCCGGCCGGATGATCGACGGCGCCCTCGCGTTCACGGGGCACGGGGTGATCCTCGGCTTCAAGGCGGGGACGACCACACAGCACTTCGAGATCGCGTGGGCGCCGTCGCTCGGGGCGGACTTCCGCCTCGTCGGCCGGCCCGACATCGTCCTCTACCGCGACACCATCGAGAACTACGAGTTCCTCACCGTCTCGGGCGCGTGGGCGCTGGTGGCGACGTCGAACACGCTCGACCAGCCGTACCTGTTCACGCTCGCCCCGGGCGATGCCCGCACACCGGCGACATGGTTGCACTGGTCAGCCGGGCGCGAGCTGCTCGTCCCCGACCAGGCCTTCAACTCGGGACAGGGTGTCTCGAGCGTGGGGTTCGAACATGCCAACTCTTCATTCTTGTGCGTGGGACCGGACGGGGAGGACTACCTCACGTACGCGGCGAGCACCGAACTGACGGCGTACGGCGGCTGGGGCCACGCGCGGATCGGGATCGCCCGGAGCAGCGACCTGGTGCACTGGGAGGTCCCACCCGACGGCGGGACCGGGAGGTGACGGCGGGTCGCCGCGGCTCGGCACACGAGGCGTGGCCGAGGCGCTCAGCTCGACTGCGCAAGGACGCAGACGGCTGGTGGATCGAGTCAACAACTTCAAGTGCACGTGAAGTCGAGGGGGCGCGGACTCGGCGCCGTGTCCGAGGGCGAGCGTCCGTGCAGCTGACGGCGCGTTCAGCGACGGACGCCGGCGTGGATCGACGATCCGCCGCGACGCGTCCCGCTGCTCCTCTGCGGTGACGAGCCGAAGAGGCTCTCGATGTAGGCAGGGCGGCCGTGGTGGTACCCCTGCGAGAGATGGACTCCCAGCGATTCGAGAGTCTCGAGCTCGTCCTGCGTCTCCACACCTTCGGCGATGATCTCGGAGCCTGTCCCCGCAGCGAAGTGGACCAACGACGCGGCCAGGAGCCGGCGGACCGGATCGAGGTCGATGCCCGCCACCAGGTCGCGGTCGAGCTTGATGAAGTCAGGCGCGAGCTTCAAGATGTGCGACAGGCTCGAAAAGCCGGCACCGGTGTCGTCAATGGCGAGCCGCGCTCCCGTGGCTCGCAGCGTCTGCAGCGTCCGCATCAGCCCGGCATAGTCGGCCACGCGGCGGTGCTCGGTGAGCTCCATCACCACGCGGCGCGCGTCGACGCCACCCAATGTCTCGGCGAACTGGCGCGAGACGATCGTCTCGGGACCCACGTTGACCGTGAGAAACCACGCGTCGGGGAGCCGGGGCAGGCATGCCAACGCCTTCTCGATCGCGAGCAGTTCGAGCTCGATGCCCAGCTGCGCGCTGTGCGCCTCGGCAAAGAACATGCTCGGGTCCGACGAGCCGTCGTAGAAGCGAGCCAACGCCTCCACGCCCGCCGTCGACTCCGAGCCGGTGTCGAGGATCGGCTGGAACGTCATCGCCAGGAGCTCCGGGTGTTCCAAGACGCTTTGGATCCGCTCTCGGGCCTCCATCTGTGACACGGCGTCGGGGCGCAGCACGCTGACCAAGAACTTGTTCGCCGGGCCCTGGTCGTCGTTCGGGCCTCCGCCGGCGGCGACGTCGCGTCGAGCATCGCCCGAGTGTCCGCGGACGAGGTGTTGCCCGACGCGTGCGAGATCGGTCGCCAGGCCGACCGCGATGCTCATGAAGTCGGCCATGCGCGTCAACAGTGCGATGTCGTCGTCGTCGAACGCGCCCGTCCGCGTCGAGCTGACGGCCATGATGCCAAGAATCTCGTCGCCGCGGCACAGCGGCACGCAGACCGACGACGCCACGTGCAGCCTGCGACAGGCATCGAGGTCGACGCGGGGATCCGTCGTGGTGTCCTTCGAGTAGAGCACCTTCTTCGTGCGGATCGCGAGTCCCGACAGGCTCGCATGCATGTCGACGTTCGTGGCGACGTTGTGCAGGAGAAAGCCGGCGCCGCTGGTGAAGGTCACCCCGTGGCCGTCGGAGAAGCCGATCAACACGCCCTCGGCTGCGGCGATCATCTGCATTGCCTGCTCGGCGACGCGCTGCGCCAGCGCGTGTGGGCTGAGCATCTCGACGATCTCTGTGCTGCTGTCCATGGTCGCCCCACCAGTGCCTCGCCACACCCAGAGATGTCCCTGGTCATGGGGTGCGAATCCGTCTGTGTCCTTCGTGGTGTATCGGAGGTAGAGGGCCGCGCCTTGAACGTCGTCCGGGCGACCGTCGTGTGAGGTCGACGCGGGTCGCGCCCGCCCAGCCCTGGCTCAGGTCCACACGGGGGTTGTGGTCTGTCCCCGGCGCAGGCCCGCCCCCGGCGGGCCCCTGGCGCGCCCTGTACCGTGCCGTCGGCAGCGCGCGACCGATCGAAGGGAGTGCTCGTGGACGTTCGACCGAAGCAGCCGTCCATCAAGGGCCCGGCCGGGACCTTCACCGGGGAGGTCTGGATCGACCCCATCGCCGCCGGCGTGGAGCCGTCCCGCGTGCGAGTCAATGCCGTGCACTTCGCTCCGGGCGCCCGGACCGCGTGGCATGCGCATGCGCTGGGGCAGACGCTGTGGGTGACCGAAGGCCTGGGGCTTGTGCAGGCACGTGGGCAGGCCGTCGTCGAGATCGGCCCGGGCGACATCGTGGTCACCCCGGCGGAGGAGTGGCACTGGCACGGCGCGACGCCCGACAACGTGATGACGCACCTCTCCATCACCGAGGGAGTCGGCGACAGCGACAAGGTGGAGACGCAGTGGGGTGACCACGTGACCGACGACGAATACGGCGCGCACTGAGGCCGGTACGCATGCGCGAGTTCAGCGACAAGGTCGGGGTTGTCACCGGGGCGGGACGAGGCATCGGGCTTGCCTTCGCTCGGGCACTGGCACAACGGGGCATGCGCGTCGTCGTGAGCGACGTCTCGGCAGCGGAGCCCGAACGCTCGGCCGGCGCCCTCCGTGGCGAGGGTCTCGAGGCGGTGGGGATCGTGTGCGACGTGACCGACCCGGGTCAGGTCGACCAGCTGGCGCAGACGACCCTCGAGCGTTTCGGCCGCGTCGACCTGCTCTGCAACAACGCGGGCGTCGTGTCCGGTGGCCCCACCTGGGAGATCCCGTTGGAGAATTGGAACCGGGTCCTCGGCGTCAACCTCTGGGGCGCCATCCACGGCGTCCACACGTTCGTCCCGCTCCTGCTCGCCAACGACACCGGCGGGCACGTGGTGAACGTGGCGTCCGTGGCGGCTGTGATCCCTGTCCGGGGTATCGCGCCCTACAACGTGAGCAAGCACGGCGTGCTCGCACTCTCTGAGACGCTCGATGCCGACCTGCGCGCGGCGGGCAGCAGCGTCGGGGTCACGGTCGTCATGCCCGGTCGCGTCGCGACGTCGCTCGGCTTGCCGAGCGGCGAGCCCGACCCGGACGGCGAGACGACGGAGGCCGAAGCCGGGGTGCTCACGCCCGGGCAGGTCGCCGAGCGCATCATGGCCGCCGTCGAGAACGAGGAGCTCTTTTGTTTCACCCACGGCGACCTCGAGTACGTCGAGGCGCGCTTCGGACGCATCCTCGGGCGCTGAGTCTCGGGCTCGGGAGACCAGCCCGCGGGGCGGCCCTGGCGGCTCAGCCGTTCAGGCGGTGATTCAGGCGTAGGGCGCGAGGTCGTCGTCGATCTCGACGTCGAAGGAGCGCATTGCCATCGCGAAGACTTCGTAGGCCCCGACGGTGAAGACCACGTCCATCAGTTGTTGCGTGTCCAGCGACGACGACAGGGCTGCATAGGTGGCGTCTCCGATGCGCGCCTCGGAGACCAGCTCGTCAGCGGCGCACAGGAGCGCGCGCTCGAGCGGGTCCCACGACGGGTCGTCGGGGCCGGTACGCACCCGCCCGATCTCCTCAGGGCTCATCCCCGCCACGCCTGCCTGGTACACGTGCTGGGCCCACTCGTAGCGCGCGTCGCGCAGGAACGCGACGCGCAGGATCAAGAGCTCCCGCTGCCGGGCGGTGATCGTCGTGTAGTAGAGCGCGTGCCTGATGAGGTTGCTGTAGGCGATGGTCAGGTCGGGGTGGTGGGCGAGCACACCCATCGCGTTCAGTCCCTTGGGGCTGGCCGGGTCGCGCGGCGGGACGGGCAGGCGCGGGTTCTCGGGCCGATAGGCGGCAGCCAGCGCCTCGCTCATGCCCTGGGGCCACTCGCGCGGCGAGAGTGGTTGGACCCTGCTCATGGCCGCGACCTCCTCGCTCGGACGCGAGGCCGAACCGTGTCGGTGCTCACGCCGCGGTGAATTCGCCGGCGACGTCGGAGACGAACGACTCGACGTGCGAGTCGCCCGCCTCGGGCCATCCGCAGACGAGATAGCCGTAGCCGGCGTCGCGCCACTTGGCCGCGTGCCGGCGCGCGAGCTCGAGGTCGTCGAGGGACAAGGACCCGGCGCGCAAGATGGTGGCGGGATCCCGCCCGGCGGCCTCCGCCAGCTGGTCGAGGCGCGTATTGGCCTCGCGCAGCGAGTTGGGTGTGCCGAACGAGTGCCACACGTCGGCGAACCGGGCGGCGAGCGGGAGGGTCCGCCGAGGACCGGTGCCGCCGACCCAGATGGGCGGATGCGGCTGCTGGACCGGCCGCGGCCGCAGTTGGGCGTCGTTGAGTGACACGCGCTTTCCCTTATAGGAGACGACCTCGCCGGTGAAGAGGCGGGTGATGATCTCGAGTGTGTCCTCGAGCAGGTCGAAGCGCTCCGACGTGGACGGGAACTCGATACCGAGCTCGCGGTGCTCCTTCTCGAACCAGGCGGCCCCGAGCGTCAGCTCGAGGCGGCCGTGCGACGCGTGGTCGATCGTGACGGCCTGCGCCGCCAACACCGACGGATGGCGATACGTGGCGCCGGTGACCAGGAGTCCGAGCCGGACCCGTGACGTCACCCCGGACAAGGCGGCCAGTGTGCTCATCCCCTCGAAGGTCTCGCCTGGCCCGTCGCCGTACATCGGCTGGAAGTGGTCGAAACCCCAGACGCCGTCGAAGCCCAGCTCTTCGGCGAGTCGCACCCGTCGCACCAGCTCGTCCCACGAGACGCGCTGCTGCGCGACGTCTAACCCGAACCTCATGCCTGTCGATCCTCTCTGTGCGTGTGCGTCCGCTCCGCGTGCCCGATTCTCGTGCCGGGCCGTGTGCGACCTTAGGCGTCGGCGAACTCGGCCACCCGGCTGTGAAACCGCCAGGCGTCGCCGTCGCGGTGCAAGACGTCGTGATAGCGCCCGACGAGCTGCACCGACCAGCCGCGCTCACCTTTGAGGAGAAAGACGACGTCGCTGACGGCGGATGCCTCGTCGTCGCCCCACTCGGTGAGCAGCGTGTTCAACACCAGGTGACGTTGCGGGCGGACGGGCAGCCACTGCGCGTAGGCGCGCCGCAGGGCGTCATGGCCGGCGTGGCGTCCCAACCCGGCGATGTCGCAGACACCGTCCGGGCAGAACATGGCCACCACGTCGTCTGTCCGTCCGTCGTCGAGGGCGTGCGTGTAGGCGGCCATGGCAGCGGAGACGCCGGCGGCCACGTCGCTCTGGGTGGGTTTCGTCGACATGGGCAGCGCTCAGAAGCTGATGTCCACCACGGGCATCTCGAGCGGGTTCACGTTGACCTTGCGCAGCGCCGGGACGAGCTTGTCGTACGGGAGCCCGGCGAGGAAGCCGTCGATCACCCGCTGATAGTTGGAGATGTGGCCCTCGTTGCGCTCCGAAAGGCGCATGTACTCGAAGCTCCGCGCGTGCAGCCCGCGCTGTTGCCGCGGCAGGTTCGAGAAGTCCTGCGCGGGAATCGGTGGCCACCGCGGGTCGTCGTACTCCCACGCCTCGGGCACCGGGGGCGTCTCGGGCTCCTCCCCGGTCGGGTACCGGGTCAACGACCACATGTCCATCAGCGTCTCCTCCGGGCCGAGGGGCCGGAAGCGGTACGACGACGCGCTCGAGAGCATCGGGAGGACGAACCAGTGCGGGAAGCAGTAGGCCATCGGCTCGTTCAGGCCCTGCTCGGTCAGCCCGTTCAGGTCCGGGATGTCGCAGCCCCGGTCGCGGTTCGCCCGCGTCACCGCGTCGTTGAGGCCGTGTTCCCACGTCGAGCTCGCCAACGCGTAGTCCGCCGGGAGCTCGACCTCAGCGAGACCTTCCGCCAGCGCCACGTCGTTGGCGTGGACCATCCCGGCCATGCCGTCGCTCATGGTCCGCAGATACTGGAGCTCGGCGTCGACGAAGGCCCGCGGATCGAAATCTGCCGGGTTGCGGGCCGGGAAGCGGCCAGGGATGCGCAGCTGGGGATGGGCCTGCAGCACGTGGTACTGCTCGACGAAGGCCTCCTGGGCCAGCTTCCAGTTGACCGGGAGCCGGCAGGCGTACCACCACTCGGCCCGCAGCGACTCGACTTTCCAGGCGTCGAGCACACCGGCGGCCGGCTCGATGCACTCGCGCAAGGGCGGCGCGGCGTCGTCGAGGTTGATCCACGCGCAGCCGCCCCACGACTCGCACCGCACCGGCGTCAGGTCGAGCTGCGCCGGCTCGAGGTTGTGCTCGGCGAACGCACCGGGCTGCGTGACGCGCGTGTTCCGTCCGTCCGTGCCGTAACACCATCCGTGGAACGGGCACACGAAGCCCCCGCGCCGAGAGCCCCGACCTTCGGCCAGCCGCACACCGCGGTGGCGGCACACGTTCTGGAACGCCCGGACGCCGAGGTCCTCGGTGCGCAGGACCACGACGGACTGGTCGAGGATCTTGTATTCGGCGAAGTCGCCCGCTTCGGGGATCTCTTCGAGGCGGCACGCCATCTGCCACACCCTGGGCCAGACAAGCTCCGCTTCCATCGCGTAGAAGTCGGGGTCGTAGTAGCGCTCCTTGCGCACCCGGTCCGTCACCTCGATGGCGTACGGCACCGGAAGCGCCGACCACTTGTGCTCCACGATCGTCATACTGTCGCCCCTCTGGTGCGCGCCGACTGGCGTTAGACTAACCGGTCGGTACAACATGGCGACGATGTGCCTCCTCCGAGGTCACGGCGTCAACCCGGCGACGACAGGGGCTCGATCCACATGCACACCTCGGCCCACGTAGCCGGCGCACCCGCCTCCGTCCCGACCGTCGACGTGCTGGTGGTCGGCGCGGGGATCACGGGCATCTACCAGCTCTACCGGGCGCGCCAAGAGGGCTACTCGGCGCTGCTCGTCGAAGCTGGCGCAGGCGTGGGTGGGACGTGGTACTGGAACCGCTATCCCGGCGCTCGCTTCGACTCGGAGAGCTACACGTACGGGTACCTCTTCTCCGAGGAGCTCTTCGACGAGTGGGAGTGGCAGGAGCACTTCGCCGCGCAACCCGAGACGGAGCGCTATCTCAACCACGTCGTCGACCGGTTCGACCTGCGTGGACTCATGCGCTTCGATGCTCGCGTCACCGGGGCGTCCTACGACGAGGTCGCGGGGCGGTGGACCGTGACCACGCGCGGCGAGCACGGCGACGAGCGCGCCATCAGCGCCCGCTTCCTCATCGCCGCGACCGGCGTGCTCTCGGTGCCCTACGTGCCCGACATCCCCGGCCAGGCCGAGTTCGAGGGCGAGGCCTACCACACCGGCCTGTGGCCGGCGTCTGCCGTCGACTTCACGGGCAAGCGGGTGGCGGTGGTGGGCACCTCGTCGAGCGGGGTACAGGTCGTGCCCGCCATCGTGGACGAGGTGGCGTCGTTGACCGTGTTCCAGCGTACGGCGAACTGGTGCACGCCGCTCAACAACGCGGCCATCACGTCTGACGAGCAGCGCCAGCTCCGCAGCGGGTTCGAGCAGCTACGCGAGACCCTCAACACGTCGGTGCACGGGTTCCACCACCCGCCGCACGACCGGGCGGCGTTCGACGACACCGAGGACGAGCGCGGACGCTTCTACGAGCAGATGTGGAACAGCCCGGGCTTCACCAAGCTCACGAGCAACTATCTCGACCTGTTGTCCAACCCTGACGCGAACGCCGAGTGGTGTGCGTTCATCGCGGCGAAGATCCGGGAGATCGTCCACGACCCCGAGACCGCCGATCGGCTCATCCCGAAGGACCAACGCTTCGGCGAGAAACGGCCGCCGTTCGTGACCGGGTACTTCGAGGCGTTCAACCGCCCGAACGTCACGCTCGTCGACCTGAGCGAGACCCCGATGGTCCGGGTGACGCCAGGCGGGATCGAGACGGCCGACGGTGTCTCCGAGTTCGACATCATCGTGTGGGCGACTGGCTTCGACTTCGGGACGGGTGCGCTCCTGCGCATGGGTATCGAGGGACGCGACGGCGTGCCGCTCGCCGAGTACTGGCGGGACGGCCCGCGTACCTTCCTCGGCGTGCAGACCCACGGGTTCCCGAACCTGTTCTTCCCCGGTGGGCCGCACGCCGCGGCCGGCAACAACCCGCGCTACAACAGCGATCAGGCCGACTTCATCACCGACGTGCTCGTCTACGCACGCGCACACGACACAGATATCATCGAGGTGACCGAGCGGGCCGAAGAACGCTGGACGAACATGGTCAACCGCGGCGCGTCGTCCCCGCTGTCCTTCGGCGAGAGCAGCTACTACTTCGGCACCAACATCCCGGGTAAGCCCAAGCGGTACTTGCTCAACTCCGCCGGTCGCCCGAAGCTCTTCTCCGTGATCGCCGACGTGGTCGCGAACGACTACGACGCATTCACGTTCTCGAAGGCGCAGGCACCGGCGCCGTCTGCGTCGGCCGCCGCGAGGTGAGCCGGGCTCGCGCGCTCACACCGTCGCGACGGGCGTGACCGGCGAGCCGACCACGCCGGGCATCCGCAACGGCGGCGCGGTGAGCAAGAAGCGGCTCCGGCCGTGCTCGCGCAACCACGCGGCCAGCTCGTGGAGGTACCACATCTCCCCGAGGGGGACGCCCAGCTTGAACAGACAGAGGTGGTGGATGGGCAAGAAGGAGTGCCGGCTCGGGTCTCTGTCCTTGCCGAGCAGGCCCTCGACGGCGTAGTTGTCGGCCACCAACGCGGCGATCTGCGACTCGGCGATCCAGTCGAGGAGCGCGGGGTCGCGGGCGTCGAGGTAGCTGCACATCGTGTGGATCTGCACCGGGTCGGGCTCGCGCTCCCACGCGAGCACCTTGGTGGCGAAGCCGGTGTGTAGCAGCAGCATGTCGCCCGGTTCGACCACCACGTTGTCGGCCGCCATGATCTCCTCGAGCGTCGCGCGATCGACCTTGCGCCACTCGTCCCCGAGATGGTGCGCGAGGTCGACCAGGACGCCGCGTCCTTGCACGCCGTGCCGCGCCATGTGCTCGAGCCCGAGGTGGTGGGCGAACGCCTGGTGGCTCCCCCCGTCGCCCCTCGCGTCTGCCCGGGGGCCCACGAGGTCGGTACCGGCGCGGTAGCCGTTGTAGTACACCGCCTCTTCGACCCCGTCTCCGTCGGCGTCGAACTCCGCGCCGACGTGCGCGAGTGAGTCCCACTGCGTCGAGTACTGGAGCGACAGCGTGACCACGTCGTCGGCCCACACGTCGACGTACTTGGGATCACCCCAGTCGGCCATCTCGCTCATGCGGACGTTGTAGAAGGTGGCCGGGACGCCGTTCATGTCCTCGGTGGGTGCGACGACGGGCGGGTAGCGGCGCTGGTTGAGCGCGGTCCCGCCGGGGTAGTCGAGGGGGAGGCTGAGGCAGAAGCTGACACCGGCCTGGACCTCGCGCGCGCCTTGGAGGACCTTCTCGGGTGTGAGCAGGTTGACGCGGCCGAGCTCGTCGTCGTCTCCCCAATCGCCCCACGTCGACCCGTCCGGGCGCTGCTTCCACCGCATCGTCACCGCGTCCTCTCTCTCATGCGTCGCCTGCTCCGTTGCTCTGTACCGACCGGTTGGTCTAGTCTTCGCGAAGGAGCTTCGCGCAACTGCGCGCGACGTCGCCGGTGTAAGGAATAGGACAACACATGCCGGACAAGCCCTTCGTCGTCTCGGCCGACGGGCACATTCTCGAGCCCACCGACCTCTTCACCACCCGCTTGCCGAAGAACCTGCGTGCACGCGGCGTGTGGGAGGACGACTTCGAGATCGAACCGCTCGTCGAGGGCGGGGCGCGCGTCTTCCGGCGCCTGCACACCCCCGGCTTCGAGGGCTGGACCATCTCGCGTTACCGCCAGACGGGCGGGCGGATGCCCGAGGGCGATCCCGAGACGATCATCGAGGACCTCGAGTCCGATGGGGTCGACGTCGGGGTCATGCACCCCAACCTGTCGCTGTTCGGCCTGTACTCCGACGACCACGAGCTGTCGATGGCGCACGCCCGCGTCTACAACGACTACATCATGGAGCGCTTCACTCCGTACTTCGACCGTCTCGTCCCGACTGCGCCGGTCCCGATCACCGACATCGACGACGCAGTCGCCGAGATCGAGCGGGTGGCTGCAGCGGGATTCCGGGCGATCCTGTTGCCGGCGGTGCCGCCCAAGCCGTACTACGCCCGCGACTTCGACCCCGTGTGGGCGGCGGCGCAGGCCAACGGGGTGCACGCCTTCTTCCACACGCAGACCGGCGGGGTGAAGGTCAACGACCCGGAGGCGACGACGCTCAAGGTCGTGATGGAGAACGCCGCGCAGGTGAACCAGCCCGTCACCGAGAAGTCCGCGTCGAAGCGCATGATCACCCAGGCGGTCTACAGCACGATCGTCCCCCAACAGCTGATCTGCCAGCTGATCGGCGGCGGTGTCGCCGAGCGCTACCCCGACCTGCACTTCGCCCTCATCGAGTTCAACGCACACTGGCTGTCGTCGTTGGTCGGGGCGATGGACAAGTGCTGGATCACGGGCATCGGCCAGGACCCGGACTGGTGGCTCGGCTACTGGGACGACACGCTTCCGGCGCACGAGCAGGCCACGATGGCGCGGCTCTTCCGCCTGAACGAGAAGTGGCCGTACCCGCTCATGCCGAGCGAATACGTGCGGCGCCAGTTTCATGTCTCGTTCCAAGACGACCCGGTCGCCGTTGCCTGCCGGCACATCACCGGGCTCTCGACCATCGTTTGGGGTAACGACTACCCCCACGCCGAAGGCACCTTCCGGGGCAGCCGCCAGCTCATGGCCGAACAGTTCGCGCAGATCCCCGACGAAGAGCGCGACGCGATGGTCGGCGGCACGCTGGGCCGGCTGCTCGGGTTCAAGGCGCCGGTGGCCGCCTGAGCGAGCACCCCGAGCAGTACCGCTTCGACGGCCGTGTCGCGGTCGTCACCGGCGCCGGACGGGGCATCGGCCGCGCCTACGCGATGCTCCTCGCCGGGCGTGGGGCCTCGGTCGTGGTCAACGACCTCGGCGGCGAGATGGACGGCACCGGCACCGACAGCGGCCCCGCAGCGGCGGTCGCGGCCGAGATCACCGAGGCCGGCGGCGTGGCCGTCGCGGACACCAGCGACCTGGCCGCTGTCGCCGGCGCCCAGGCGGTCGTGGCTCGTGCCGTCGAGCACTACGGACGCGTCGACATCCTCATCAACAACGCCGGCATCATCCAATGGGCGGGGTTCCCCGAGGCCGACGAGGACAATCTGGCGCGTCACCTCGCCGTGCACACGCAGGGCTCGTTCAACACGGCGCGGGCGGCCTGGCCGCACATGGTCGAGCGCGGCTACGGGCGCATCGTCATGACGACGTCGAGCGGCATCTTCGGGCTCCCCACCAACGTCTCCTATGCCACGGCCAAGGCAGCGGTGATCGGTCTCAGTCGCAGCCTCGCCGTCGCCGGGGCGAAGCACGGGATCGCGGTCAACCTCATCGCCCCGGCGGCCGTCACGAGGATGGCCGGGGGCGGCGGCCCCGAGGCGATGACGCCCGAGCAGGTGGCGCCCATGGCCGCGTTCCTCGCCCACGAGGCCTGCCCGGTGAGCGGCGAGATCTACGCGGCCGGTGCGGGCCGCTTCGCCCGACTCTTCATCGCGTCGAGCGTCGGGTACGTGGAGCCGGGCTCGTCCGCCACCATCGAGGACGTCGCGGCCCACTGGGACGAGATCAACGACGAGTCGGATTCGTGGATCCCCGCCGATCTCGTGCACTGGTCGGCGCGCTTCTTGGACCACCTCGACGGCGGCGACTGAGCGCCGCGGGCGCGCCGGGCGGGGCCGCCCGCCGCCGCTTACTCCTCGAGCAGGTCCGGCTCCTCGGCCACGATCTGGTCGTAGAGCGGTTGGAACTGGTACCAGCCGGTGGCGTGGCCACCCGCCTGGCCCGCGGTCTTCTCCGCGACGTCGGCGCGGATCGGCACCGGCGTGCCCGCTGCTTCGGCCAGGAGCTGCGCCTCGCAGGTCCGCTCCATGGTGATGAACCACCACGCGGCCTCGTCGACGGTGCGCCCCACGGTCAGCAAGCCGTGGTTCGCGAGGATCGCCGCCTTGTTGTCGCCCAGGGCATGGGCAATCCGCTTCCCCTCCTCGACGTCGAAGACGGCACCGGTGTAGTCGTCGAAGAGGGCATGGTCACCGTAGAAGGCACAGGCGTCCTGCGTCAGCGGGTCGAGCGTCCGGTGCAACGTCGACCATGCCTTCCCGTGGACCGAGTGCGCGTGCGCTGCCGAGACGACGTCGGGGCGTGCGGCATGGATCTGCGAGTGGATGACGAAGGCGGCGAGGTTGAGGGGCCAGCTGCCCTCGACGACCTCACCCTCGTGGTTCACCAGCAGCAGGTCCTTCACGCGCACCTGCCGGAAGCTCATGCCGAGCGGGTTGACCCAGAAGTGATCGGCGCGCTCGGGATCGCGGGCGGTGATGTGCCCCGCCGTGCCCTCGCCGAAGCCGAAGCGCCCGAAGAGGCGGAAGGCCGCGGCGAGCCGTTGCTTGCGGTGCCTGCGCTCGTCTTCGACGTTGTCGAACTTCGGGAAGACAGGGGGCGTGCGCTCCGTCGGCATGGAACCAGTGTAGGGAGCTTGTACCGGTCAGTCCATAGGATGGGCGCGTGGACCTCTCCTTGAGCGAGCCCGAGCGCGCCCTGGTCGGGCTCTGCCGGGAATTCGCGCAGCACGAGATCGCCCGCCGAGCCCCCATTGCCTGGGACGAGGCGCGCTGCCCGACCGACCTCCTGCGCGAGATGGGCGCGCTCGGCCTGCTCGGCATCTTGATCCCCGAGGAGTGGGGCGGCATCGGGATGTCGACCGTGGGCTTCGTGGCGGCCATGGAGCAGATCGGGCTCGCCGACCAGTCCGTGGCCGCGGCATGGCAGGCCCACGTCACGATCGGGTCGTTGCCGCTCTACCTCTTCGGTGACGACGCGCAGCGCGAGCGCTGGCTGCGCCCGTTGGCCGAGGGCCGCGCCCTCGGTGCGTTCGGGCTCACCGAGCCCGACGCCGGGTCCGACGCCCGTGGGATCCGCACGCGCGCCGAACCGCGCGACGGCGGCTGGCTGATCAACGGCCGCAAGACGTTCATCTCCAACGCCGGCACCGACATGTCCTTCGGCGTCACCCTCCTCGCGCGGACGGATCCCGGCAACGACGCGCCGGCTACGGCGCCGCAGCGGTTCGCCAGCTTCGTCGTCGAGCGCGAGACACCGGGCTTCACGATGGGACCGAAGATGCGCGGCATCGGCTGGCGCGGTCTCGACACCCGCGAGCTGTACTTCGACGACGTCTGGGTACCGGGCGAGCACCTGGTGGGAGATCCCGACATGGGGCTGACGCAGTTCCTGCGCACTCTCGAGGTGGGCCGCATCTCCATCGCCGCCCTCTCGCTCAGCCTGACCCAGGCGGTGCTCGACCTCGCCCTGGCGTACGCCCGTGAGCGCGTCCAGTTCGGGCAGCCCATCTCGAAATTCCAAGCCGTGCAGTTCAAGCTGGCGGACATCGCGACCGAGCTCGAGGCGGCACGCTGGCTCACCTACCGCGCTGCCTCGCTGCGCGATGCCGGGCAGCCGTTCCACACGGAGGCGGCCATGGCCAAGCTGAAGGCGAGCCGCGTGGCGGCGTGGGCGGCGTCGGAGGCGGTGCAGATCCACGGTGGGCTCGGGTACATGCTCGACTCGGACGTGGCCCGCTTCTACTGCGACGCCAAGGTGCTCGAGATCGGGGAAGGGACCAACGAGATCCAGCACCTCGTGATCGCCCGGGCGCTCGGCTGTTGACTCAGACGGCGGCGAGGCGGCGGAGGGCGTCGGCGATCTCGACGCGTCCGGGGAGCCAGGCGCGTTCGAGCTCGGGTGCGTAGGGCGGTGGCGTCGCTGCCGCGCCGATGCGCTCGATCGGCGCATCGAGGTCCCAGAATCCGTCTTTGACCACGGTTGCCGCGATCTCGGCACCGATGCCGAACGGAACGACTGCTTCGTGTGCGATGAGGAGGCGGCTCGTCTTGTGCACCGACGCGAGGACGGGTTCGAGGTCGAGCGGCGCCACTGTCCGCAGGTCGATCACCTCGACCGACGTGCCCTCGCCGGCCACCTCGTCTGCGGCGGCCAGCGCCTCGTGCACCATTCGTGACACCGACACGACCGTGATGTCGGAGCCTTCGCGCACGACGGCCGACCGCCCGAGCGGAACGACGTGGTCCGCGCCGGGTTGCGGCCCTTTCATCCCGTAGAGCAGCCGGTTCTCGATGAAGACGACCGGGTTGGGGTCCTCGATCGCCGCGCGCAGGAGACCATAGGTATCCGACGGCGTCGAGGGCATCACGACGGTGAGACCCGGGATGTGGGCGAGGAGCGCCTCGAGGCTCTGCGAATGCTGGCTGCCCGACGACCGGCCTGCCCCGAACTGGGTCCGCACGGTCAGACCCATCTCGGCCGCGCCGCCGGTCATGAAAGGCAGCTTGGCGGCCTGGTTCAAGAGCTGGTCGAGACAGACGCCGAGGAAGTCGAGGTACATGACCTCGACCACCGGCCGCATGCCGGCCATGGCGGCGCCGACAGCGAGGCCCACGATCGCCATCTCCGAGATCGGCGTGTCGCGCACCCGGTCGCCGAAGCGCGCCCGCAGGCCGCGGGTCAAGCCGAACACGTTGCCGCCGTCCCCCACGTCGACGCCGGCCACGAAGACACGCTCGTCCGCCGCCAACTCGGACTCGAGTGCATCGCGCACCGCGTCCATCGTCCGGTACGCCGGGGGGTCGCCCGCCTCCGCGCCGGGCGTCGTTGTGCCCGGCGGCTGCTCGGACGCCACCGCCCGCGGGCGCACGACGAAGTCGAAGAGCGAGGACGCCGCGGGCGCAGGGAGGCCGCGCGCCTGCTCCTCCGCCTCGTCGAGCTCAGCCGCCACCACGGCCTCGAGCTGCTCGACGTCGGCGGCGCTCACGCCGGCGGCGCCCAGCCGCGCCCGGTGCCCGACCAGCGGGTCACGCGCCTGCCACTCGCGCACCTCGTCCTCGGAGCGGTAGCGCTGCGGGTCACCCTCGTAGTGACCGTGCCAGCGGTACGTGGCGGCCTCGACGACGGCCGGGCCGGCGCCGGATCGGGCTGCGGTGACGGCCTCCCGCATGGCCGACGCAGTGGCCACCACGTCGTTGCCGTCGACGGCGCGGTAGGGGATGGCGTATCCCGCCGCGCGCTGTTCGAGGCTCGCGGCGTGCTGGGCCGATGCGGGCGAGAACTCGGAGTAGCCGTTGTTCTCGCAGAAAAAGATGACAGGGAGGCGCCAGACGGCGGCCAGGTTGAGCGCTTCGTGGAACGCGCCCTGGGCCGCTGCGCCGTCACCGAAGAAGGCGACGGTGACACGGCCGTCGCCACGGAGTTGGGCCGCAGTGGCCGCGCCGGTCGCGATCGGCAAGCCGGCCGCGACGATGCCGTTGGCGCCGTAGATGCCGCGCGTGGGATCGGCGATGTGCATCGAGCCGCCGCGGGCGCGGTTGGTCCCCTGGGCGCGCCCCATCAGCTCGGCGAACATGCCCAGCGGATCGAGGCCCTTGGCGAGACAGTGGCCGTGACCGCGGTGGGTGGACGTGATGACGTCGTCCGCGCGCAGCGGCCAGCAGGCGCCGACGGCCGAGGCCTCTTGCCCGATCGAGAGGTGCACGAACCCGGGTACCAGGCCGTCGCGATAGAGCGCGGCGACGCGCTCTTCGAAGCCGCGGATGCGCGCCATGCGACGGTGCATCTCCATGAGCTCGTCCGTCGAAGGGACCGACGACGCATCGGCGCTGGCAGGCACGGTGGGGTAGTGTACTGACCGGTACAACTGGAGGCCGATGTCCGCGCAGATCGAGATTCCCGACGTCTTCCCTGCCGCGGGCGACGTGAGCGGCAAGCGCGTCGTCATCACCGGCGCAGGGCGAGGCCTCGGTGCAGTCTTGGCCCACGCGTTCTCCGCCGCGGGCGCCTCCGTCGCCCTCGTGGCACGGACCGAACGCGAGCTGAAGTCGGTCGCGGCCGAGCTGGCGGGGCCGTCCCTCGTGCTGAGCGGCGACGTCACCGAGGAGGACTTCAACGAGGCGGTCGCCGACGCCTGCGTGGGCGAGTGGGGCGGGTGTGACGTGTGGGTGGCTAACGCGGGCATCTCGCCGGTGGTGGCCGGGCCACGGGAGACGGACGCAGGCGTGTGGCGCCGCGTCCTCGACGTGAACATGACCGGCGCCTTCCTCGGCGCCCGTGCGGCGGCGCGGGTGATGGAGACCGGCGGGCGCCTGATCTTCACCGGGTCGGTACTGGGCGAGCGGCCGCGCAAGGGGCTGTCGGCCTACAGCGCGTCGAAAGCCGGTTTGGCGGCGCTGGCCAAAGGCCTCGCGCTCGACCTGGCACCCGCGGGCATCACCGTCAACGTCGTGGCACCCGGCTGGTTCGACTCACCGCTCGCGCAGGGGTGGAAGCAGACGCCACACCTCTCCGACGCCATCACCGGTCACACAGCGCTGCGGCGCTGGGGCGCGCCGGGGGATCTGGCCGGCGCCTACCTGTTCCTCGCCTCGGATGCCGCATCCTTCGTCACCGGTGCAGTCCTCAGCGTCGACGGCGGGTATCTCCTCGTATGACGGGGGAGGGCGGGGAGGACCGGCCGCGAGTGATCGCGATCACCGGGGCCGGGGGCGCGCTCGGCGCCGCCGTTTCGCGACGCCTGGCCAGCGAGCCCGGGACGGCCGTCGTCTTGAGCGACGTGTCAGAGTCCTCGCTGGCGGCGACGGTGGCCGGCCTCGGGGACGTCCCGTCGCCGGTCGTCACCGTCATCGCCGACGTGCGCGACCCGGTCGCGGTCAAGGGCGTGGTCGGTCTCGCCGTCGAGCGGTTCGGCGGTCTCGACGTGCTCGTGAGCAACGCAGGCGTGCTGACGCCGAACGGGCGCATCCACAACCAGACGGCCGAGGACTGGGAGCGGGCGTTCGGCATCAACGTCTTGGGCGCCGTGCACGGCATCAGCGCCGCCGTCGCGGTCATGCGGCCGCGACGCGCGGGGTCGATCGTCCTCACGGCATCCGTCGCCGGCATGACGGCCTGGTCCCACGCCGCGCCGTACTGCGCGACGAAGGCGGCGGTGATCCAGCTGGTCAAGGTGGCTGCCGTCGAGTACGCGGCCGATGGCATCAGGGTCAATTGCGTCTGCCCGGGCACGTTCCGCTCCGCCATCCACGACGGGCTCCCCGACGACGCGCTCGACGCCATCGCGGCGCGCCATCCGCTCGGCCTGGGGTCCGCCGACGATCTCGTGGGCGCGTATTCGTATCTCGCGAGCGACGACTCGCGTTGGACGACGGGCGCGGCACTGGTCGTCGACGGCGGGTACGCCGCGCCATGATCGGCGCGGGGTGGGTCGACGTTGCCCCGGTTTGGCTCCGGCTCCGGCTCCGGCTCCGGTGGGTCTAGGTGCTCCGGCGCCGGGGCTCTTCGGAGTCGTCGCGCTTGGCGATCCCGCCCATGAAGATCTCCGCGAAGGGCTGGGCCACCGAGCGGGCCGAGAGCCGCCCTCCCGGCTTCAGCCACAGGTAGGTGTAGTTGTGCATGCCGAGCCAGGCCCGCGCAGCCAGCCACGGGTCGACGTCCCGGAATTCGCCCGATTCGACCCCGGCGTGCAGGACGGCTTCGACCCGGCCCTCGTACCCACGCCGCCGGACGCGGAACCGCTCGGCCCGCGCACCGGTGAGCGCGGGGAACTCGTGCAGGAAGACCCACACGTGGTCGGGGTAGCGGTGGATCACGTCGAGCAGCTCGTCACCCAACATGGCCAGCTGCTCGGAGGGCGATCCGCCCGCAACATCGACCCGGTCCGCGCCGGCCATCACCTCGTCCATGACCCGGTCGTGGATCGCCGCCAACAGCTCTTCCTTCGACCCGATGTAGTGATAGAGCGCACCCTTGCCGAGGTCGTTGGCCTCGCAGAGCTCCATGATCCCGGTGGCGTGGTACCCCTGGCGTGCGAACACCCGCGCCGAGGTGTCGATGATCGCTTCGCGCCGTTGCTCCCATTTCGGGCTGCGGCGGGTGTCGCCGCTCGCCTGCACGCTCATGCCTGCGACGCTACAGCGAGCGGGCACTGCCCGATGGACTTCGGGGGAGCGGCATCATGAGGACCGACATCAATTGGTTCGGCGTGCTGGCCCATCACGCGGCGCGCTCGCCGGAGCGGGCGATCACGGTCTTCGAGGGCGAGACGACGACGTACGCCCAGATGGATGCGGGCGCGAGGGCGCTGGCGGGCGGCTGGCGCGCCAGGGGCGTGGGGCAGGGCGACGTGGTTGCGCTGCTGTCCTACAACTGTCCCCAGTTCCTCCAGTCGATGTTCGCCGCCAATTGCCTCGGAGCGATCGCCATGCCGATCAACTGGCGACTGGCCGCGCCAGAGGTCCGGTTCATCTTGGAGCACTCCGGCGCCCGCGCGCTCGTGTGCGACGACGCGCTGCTCGAGCTGGCTGACCAGGCCACGTTTGGCGTGGAGGATGCGATCGTCCGCGCGTGCATCCCGGGGGACGCGCCGTCGGGCTGGACGACGCTGGCCGACCTCGAAGCGGAGGGTGGCGCGGGCCCGGTGGTCGATCCGGTGCTGGCGGAGCCCGACGACGTGCACCGCCTCATGTACACCTCGGGTACGACGGGCCGGCCCAAGGGCGTCATGCTCACGCACGCCAACCTCGCCTGGAAGAACCTGGCTCACGTCGTCGAGTTCGCGTTCAGCGACGACGACCTCGGGCTCGCGTGCGGGCCGCTCTATCACGTCGGCGCACTGGACCTGACCACGACCTCGCTCATCGCCGCGGGCGCCACGAGCATCATCCACCGCGCCTTCGACGCGGCCGCGGTGGTCGACGAGCTCGAGCGGTCGCGGGTGACCACCGTCTGGCTGGCGCCCGCGATGGTCAACGCCATCATGGCCATCCCCGGCGTCGAGCAACGGGATCTGTCCTCGGTCCGGGTCATCATCAACGGCGGCGAGAAGATGCCGATCCCGCTGATCGAGCGGATCCAGCGCACGTTTCCCTCGGCCTGGTTCGCGGACGCCTATGGCCTGACGGAGACGGTGTCGGGAGACACGTTCTTGGACCGCGACAGCATCGTCACGAAGCTGGGCAGTGTCGGACGCCCCTGCCTCTACCTCGACCTCGACGTGTGGGACGGCGACGGACGGCCGCTGCCTCCAGGGGAGCCGGGTGAGGTCGTGTTACGCGGCCCCAAGGTGTTCAAGGGGTACTGGCGCGATCCGGAGGCATCAGCGCGCGCCTTCGAGGGCGGCTGGTTCCACACCGGGGACATCGGCGTGCGCGACGAGGACGGATATCTCTTCATCGTCGATCGGCTGAAGGACATGATCGTCTCGGGCGGCGAGAACGTCGCGGGCTCCGAGGTGGAGCGGGTCCTCTACGAGCATCCCGCCGTGCTCGAGGCCGCCGTCGTCGGCCGCCCCGACGAGCGGTGGGGCGAGGTGCCGGTCGCGTTCGTCGTGCTGCGCGAGGGGGTCGTTACGACAGCCGACGAGCTGGTGGCGCACTGCCGCGGGCAACTGGCGAAGTACAAGGTGCCCAAGGACGTCACGTTCCTCGACGCCCTGCCGCGGAACCCCTCGGGCAAGGTGCTCAAGCGCGAGCTGCGGGTCCTCCAGGCGCACGACGCGGGAGAGGTCGGCGCGCCGGGGGACTGATCTGAGGGTGGAGCCGCGTCACGAGGGCTCGAGGACGACCCGGATGGCGCCGCTCGAGCGGTCCGAGGCCACGCGGAACGCCTCGGGCGCGTCCTCCAGCGGGAACCGGTGCGTGATCACTGTGGCGGCGATGTCGGGGTCCTCGGCGAGCATGGCTGCCGCCTCCTCCATCTCGCGCACGCCATCGTGCTCGCAGTAGCCGAGAGAAGGGATGAGGCGCGCCTCGCGGTTGAACAGCGGCATCCAGTCGAGCTGGACCGGTCCGAAGTGCACGCCGAGCACGACGATCGTCCCCCCGGGCGCAACCAGTTGCGCGCAGCGCGCCAGACTCTCGAGCGAGCCGGCGGCCTCGACGACCACGTCGTAGGTGCCCTGCGCGCCGACATCTGCGCCGAGCCGCTCGCCCGCCTTGCGCTGGTGGGGGTGCCGTGCGTCGAGGGCGACGTCCTCGCTGCCCATGCGCCGTGCGCCGGCAACCGCGAGGAGCCCCAGTGCGCCGGCGCCGACGACAGCGACCCGCGTGCCCGGGCTCGTGCCGGCCAGTCGGAGCGCGTGCCAGGAGACCGACGCCGGTTCCACGATGCTGGCGTCGCGGAGCTCGAGCCCCGCGGGTAGCGGCACCATGCGTGCCGGTGGGGCCCGAAACTGGTCGGCCATGCCGCCGTCGGCCCCGATGCCCAGCGCACGCTGGCCGTGCGTGGGGCAGAGGTTGTAGGCGCCCCGGAGACACTGCGCGCACTCCATGCAGCCGTAGATCGCCTCCACCACCACCGGCGTCCCGTCACTGCGGACGCCCGCCAGCTCGTGGCCCAAGATGTTCGTGCTCCCGAAACGGATGTAGCTCAGATCCGACGCGCAGACGCTCGTCGCGCGCATGTCGAGGACCTCGCCCATGCCCGGTGGTTCGTCGAGCTCGACGACGTCCACCCCTTCGCCGTTGCTGCGGACCGCCTTCATCGGTGCTCGCCTCGGTCGGCGCCGGCGTCCATGCCGGCGAGGTGCTCCGGCAGCTCCCCCCGCAGCCCGATGCTGTTCAGGACCGCCGCCAGTGCGAGATAGCCGCCGACGACGAAGAGCACCTCGAGGAGCTGTGCGGGCTGGAACGAGGCGGCGAGGCCGCGCCAGGTCTCGTCGCTCACCTCGAAGCGGTCGATCATCTCGTCCACCACGTCGAGCAGCGTGCGTTCCTCGGGGGCCCAGATCGCGGCCGCGGACCCCTCGGCGACGGCATCGACCTGCGCGTCCGTCAGACCCACCTCCTTCGCCATTCGCGCGTGCTGGTTCCACTCGTAGCCCGAACCCGTCCGGGCCGCCACGCGGAGGATCAGCAGCTCGCGCACGCTGGGGTCGAGGGTGGCCTCCTTGCTCGCCATCAGGTCGGTGAAGGCGAGGAAGGTCTCGCTCAACGGCACGTGGTGGGCGAGCAGCTCCATCACCACCGGCATGGGCGGCGCATCGGGGGCGCCGGAGAGATACAGCTCGGGCCGGCGCAGGTACGCGAGGAGCGTCGTCCGGGTGTCGTCGTCCCACTGGGCGAACGGGACAGGCGCGAGCCGGGCTTCGGGCGCAGGCGTCGTCATGGTGTCGTCACTGTGTCCTCATGGTGCGAAGGCGGGCATTGTCGCGCCGCACCGGCCGGGCTGTCACGGGGCGCAGCCTGGTCGCGCGTCACGCGCCGGAGCGGCCGTCGCCGACCGCTGCCCGCAGCGCAGGGCCGGCCTCGCGCAGCCACGTGGCGACCACGGCGTCGAGGTCGGCGAGCTGGTCTTCGGTCACGTAGAGGCCGCGCGTCGGCAGCGTGGCTCCGAGCTCGAGCAGCACGGGGCGGAGGTGCACCTCCACCGCGAGCGCGTGCTGCAGGCCCGCGCCGACCATCACGGGGACGACGGTCACCCCGAGGAGGTCCGTCGTGCTGAACCAGTCGAGGAACGACTTGAGCAACCCGGTGTAGCTCGCCTTGTAGGTGGGTGACGCCACGACCGTGAGCGCGGTGGCGCTGACTTGCTGGACCGCGTCGCGCACCGCCGGCGAGGACCAATCGAAGAGCTGAGGTCCGAACCCGGCGAGGTCGACCACGACCCGGTCGGCACCGGCCAGCCCCGCCGCGTCCGCCGAGGCCGAGGCGACCGCCTCGGCGACGCCGAGCGTCCTGGACCCGGCCTTCGGGTTGCCCACCACGATCCCGACCGTGCTCACCGCACTGGCGTCACGACAAGGTCGGGATGATCTGGGGCAGGTCTGCGGTGGTCCGGATCCCGGGGGCCGCCGCGCAAACGGCCGCGATCGCGTTCACCGGACGGTGCGCCGTGAGACCAGGCGAGGTCGCCGCCCAGTCCTCGGGGTCGACCGGGAAGCGGATGTCGATGTCGAGCGGCGTGTCACCTTCGAGCAGGACGTGCCACCCGGTCTCGCGCAGGTCCCACGCGGGCTCGACGTCCGTCGTCAAGTACCAGTTCGCGCTGAAACTGAGGACGGGCTTCCCGGCGCGGGTGCCGGTGACCTGGAGACGCTGCGCGCCCACCGTCCCGGCTTCGACCCGCCCGGCGGCCACGTCGACCCGGTCGCGGGCGACCGCAACCTGCGCGCTCGCCGTGACGTCGTCGAGGGGGATCGCGAGGGCGTCGGCCACGGCGCGGAGCGACCCGGCGAACGAGCCGCCGCCGTGCATCTCGAGGCCGCGGGGATCGAAGCTGGCGGGGTCCCGGCCGAATCCCATCAGGTCGAAGATCATCTCGGGCGAGTTCCGTGACGACATGTCGGCGAACTCCTCGATGCTCAGCCGATCGAGGCGACGTTGGAGCGAGAGCAGCGCGAACGGCAGTGCCTCGGTGATGAACCCCGGGCTGGACCCGGTGCTGTAGAGGGACGTACCCCCGTGCGCGCACGCAGCCTCGATCCGCGCGCGCTGATCATCCGGCAGGCTGGCCGGGTGATGGAACTCGCTGCGGGTCGAGACGACGTTGGCACCCGACTCGAGGAGCCGGCACATGACGTCGACGTCGGCGCGGTCGCCCATGTAGAGGACGCAATCGGCCCGGAGCGACACGATCTGGTCCACGTCGCGCGTCGCCACGACCCCGGTCGGCGCCAGGCCGCAGAGTTCCCCGGCATCCTTGCCCACCTTGTCGTCCGCATACACGAAGAGGCCGACCAGCTCGAGCTCGGGATGTTCGATCACCGCCTGCAGCGAGCGCAGGCCGATGTTCCCGGTGGCCCACTGGACGACCCGGTACGGTGCGGCCGCGGCGTCCGGCCCGACCGTCACGTCATGCTCGGACACGGTCATTTCTTGCTCACCCCCCGGTCCGGGCCTAGCGCCCCGACCATTGCGGTGCCCGCTTCTCCGCGAAGGCGCGGGCACCTTCTTGCGCGTCGTCGGAACCGAACACCTCGGCGACGAGCGCGCGTTGCTCCGCCCACAATTCGTCCTCGGTCCGCCCGGGCGCACGGCGCAGCAGGCGGAGCGCCGCGTCGACACCCAGGGGCGCGCTGCGCGCGATCGCCTGGGCGAGCTCGATCCCGTCCTCGAGGGAGTGTCCGGGTTCGCTGAGCCGCACGACGAGCCCGTGCTCGAACGCCGAGCGCGCGCTGAGCCGGGTCCCCGTGAGGGCCATCTCGGTCACGACGGAAACCGGGAGGTAGCGCGGCAGGCGCAAGAGAGCGCCACCGCCGGGAAACAGACCGAACCGGACCTCGGGCGACCCGAAGCTGGCGTCGCTCGCCGCCACGATCAAGTCGGCGATCAGCGCGAGCTCGAGCCCGCCCCCGACCGCGACGCCCTCGACCGCGGCGACCAGCGGCTTGCGCGCACCGTGGCGGAGCACGTCGTCGATCCGTGCCGGGAGACCCGCGGCTGCGAAGGCCTTCAGATCCATACCGGCGCAGAACGTGCCGCCCGCGCCGGTGAGGACACCCGCGCGCAGTGTCTCGTCCGCGTCGAGCGCAGCCAGCGCATCGAAGAGGCCGACCGAGAGGGCCGAGTCGATCGCGTTCTTGACCTGCGGGCGATCGAGGGTGATGACGACCACCCCGTCGGCCGCCGATGTGGTGACTGCCTCAGCCACCGGGTGCACCCGTGGCGGCGGCCGGCAGGACGGGCGTCGGAACGAGGACAGCCATCACGGGGTGAGGACCGGCAGCTTCTCCCACCCACGCACCGTCGACGTCCGAGCCTGCACGGCGTTCTCGTGGTCGACTTCCCAGTCGGGGAAGCGCTGCAACACCTCTTCGAGCGCGATCCGCGCCTCGAGCCGGGCGAGGTGCGCGCCCAGGCAGAAATGGAGGCCGTAGCCGAAGCTCATGTGGCGTTGCAGCTTGCGCCTGATGTCGAGCCGATCCGGATCGTCGAACTGGCGCTCGTCTCGATTGGCCGACGCATTCAGCAGGACCATCACGTTACCGGCGGGGACGACCTGCCCGTAGTGCTCCACGTCCTCGGTGACGTAGCGCGCCTGGACCGGCGACGGCGGTTCGTAGCGGAGGAATTCCTCTATCGCGTTGGGGATCAGGTCCGGGTGCTCGGCGAGGTCGCGGCGCTGGTCGGGGTGGTCGGACAACAACTTGCCGGCCCACCCGATCAGGCGGGTGGTGGTCTCGTTCCCCGCACCCGAGAGCAGGCCGATGTAGCCGAGGATCTCGTCGCGCGTCAGTGTCCGCTCGGTGCCGTGCTCGTCGGTGAAGCGCGCCGTGAGCAACTCGGTCATCAGGTCGTCGGACGGATGATCGGCGCGCCAGTCCACGTAGGCGGCGTAGTCCGACATCGCGCCATCCTGCTGCGCTGCCATGTCGGGCTCGGGCATGACGCCCTCCTCGAGGCGCAGCCCTTCGTCGATGTGCTCGCGGATCGCCTGCTGGTCCTCTTCGGGGATGCCGAGCAGCATCCCGATGGTGCGCATCGGGATCTCCACTCCCAGATCCGCGATGAAGTCGAAGCCCCCTTGTCCCACGAGCGGATCCAGCGTGCGCGCGGCGTACGCCCGGACCTGGGGCTCGATGGCGGCCAGCCGGCGCGGGGTGAAGACACGGCTGAGGAGCCCGCGGTGGAGGTCGTGATCAGGCGGGTCCTCGAAGATGAACATGCCTGGTGGCATGTCGATGTTCGCCTTGATGATCTCGAGGACGGAGCCCTTGGCGGAGCTGTAGGTCTGCCAGTCGACGAAGGCCTTCTCGACGTCGTCGTAGCGGCTGAGCGCGAAGAAGTCGTACTTCTCGTCGCGCAACCGCCTCCAGACGGGGTACGGGTCGGCGTCGATGTCGAAGTCGTAGGGGTCGTAGTAGGGCGCAGGCGCCGTGGTGGCCATCTCGTCTCCCTCGAATCGTCCGGAGCGTCGGCGCCGCGCGGGCCGGCCGACCACACGCGGCCGCCCCTTGTGAGCACGCTCTGTGAAAGTAACATTATTGCGTGGCAAGAGCAGCGTTCTCAATTGCCCCCGTGGCCCCGTGGTGAACCCGTGAGCAGGTCCGGCGGCCGGCTGGGCACCGAATGGACCTCGATCCCGGCGATGCTGGCCGCCGCCGAGGAGCGTTTCGGCGACGCGACGGCGGTGCGCGAGCCGGGCAGGGACCTGTCGTATGCAGCGCTGGCCGGCGCCGCCCGCACCTTCGGGGCGGCGCTCGTGGCGTCCGGAGTCGAACCCGGAGACCGGGTCGCGCTCTGGTGTCCGAACTGCACCGAGTGGCCGGTCGCGATGCTCGGCATCCTGTCCGCCGGGGGCGTGCTCGTCCCCGTCAACACGAGGTTCAAGGGCGCGGAGGCCGCGGACATTCTGGGCCGCAGCGGGGCGCGGGTGCTCGTGACGGTCACGGACTTCTTGGAGACGGACTACGTCGCGCTCCTGGCGAGCTCGGGCGCGCCGCTGCCGGCGCTCGAGACGATCGTCGTTGCCCGCGGTCCGCTCCCGCACGGGAACGGTGCGGACGCGGCCGGTGCGCGCGACATCGTGTCCTGGGACCAGTTCGTGCAGCGGGCCACGTCGGGTGCTCGTGCGGAAGTGGCGAGGCGCAGCGCGGCACTCGGGACTGACGACCCCTCTGACATCCTCTTCACCTCTGGGACGACCGGCATGCCGAAGGGCGTCGTCATGACGCACGGCCGCACGCTCGTCGTGGCGACCGACTGGGTGGCCATGGCCGGTTTGACCGCCGGTGACGTCTATCTCCAGGTGAATCCGTACTTCCACATGTTCGGGCTCAAGGCCGGGATCCTGGCTTCGGTGGCGGCCGGCGCGACGATGCTGCCGGAGCCGGTCTTCGATGCCGGGCGGGCCCTCGCGCGCGTCGAGGCCGAGCGGGTCACGGTCCTGCCCGGGGCGCCCACTGTCTACGGCGCACTGCTCGACCACCCCGATCGCGATCGCCACGACCTCTCGAGCCTGCGCGTGGCGGTCACGGGCGCCGCCGACATCCCGGTGGAGCTCATCCGCCGTGTCCAGCGCGAGCTCCCTTTTTCCGTCGTCGTCACCGGGTACGGGCTGACCGAAGCCGGCACCGCGTGCGCAACGTCCGCTTCGGACGACGCCGAGGCGATCGCCACGACCGTCGGCCGGCCGCGGCCAGGTTTCGAGGTCCGGATCGTCGACGGGGACCGCGACGTGGACCCCGGTGCGGCCGGGGAGATCCTGCTTCGTGGCGCGAGCGTCATGGCGTGTTACCTCGACGACGCCGCCGAGACGGCCGCGGTGCTCTCTTCGGAGGGCTGGCTCCGCACGGGCGACCTCGGCGTCGTCGACGACGCCGGCAGGGTCCGCATCGTCGGGCGGGTGAAGGACATGTTCATCGTGGGCGGGTTCAACGCCTACCCGGCAGAGATCGAGAACGCGCTCCTGCGTCACCCGGCGGTGCAGCAGGCCGCGGTCATCGGCGTCCCCGACGAGCGGCTGGGCGAAGTCGGGATGGCCTTCGCCGTCGTCTCGGCACCGATCACGGGCGACGAGCTCATCGCGTGGTCGCGCGACGAGATGGCCAACTACAAGGTGCCGCGCGCCGTCGAGATCGTCGACGTGCTGCCGCTCAATGCCACGGGCAAGGTGATGAAGGACGCACTGCGAGCGCGTGCGGAGGAGTTGCGCGCCGCGTCGAGGCCCGCGTGACGCCCGGCCGGGGGCCCGGGCTCACCGCGTTGGCGGGTCTCCGCGTCGTCGAACTGGGGGTGTGGGTGGCCGCGCCCGCAGCCGGGGCGCTGCTGGCGGACTGGGGGGCCGACGTGATCAAGGTCGAGCCCCCGACGGGGGACCCGATGCGCAGCGCCTTCGGATCGCTCGGCATCGGGAAGGAGCTCCCC